>NZ_VZZS01000009.1:0-390047 GCF_009650575.1 Pseudomonas sp. MNR3A
AATGCGCACCACTGACGCGGGATGGAGCAGCCTGGTAGCTCGTCGGGCTCATAACCCGAAGGTCGTCGGTTCAAATCCGGCTCCCGCAACCATATTCGTCAGAACAGGCCCCGCCTATCCCAGGATAGTGCGGGGCTTGTTGCGTTTGCCCTTTAAAAAATCCTGTCGTACGCGCTTTGCCCTTTGTCTGGCACCTCAATGAACTAACTTTAACTAACCTGAAACGGATAAACCTACTCCACCCGGAGTACTATCTGGACACGTTTTCCAAAGGGACTTTCACTTGGCCGCACGTCTCCTCCCCCTCGCGCTCGCCGCACGAGGTATTTCATGACCTCCCGCTCTCCAGACTCCCAGGCCCCGATCACCGCAGCCCTGCCTGCGGCAGCACAGCGTCTGCCGTGGCTCGAACGCCTCAGCAAATACCGCCAGCCCATCGGCCTGGGGATAACCCTGCTGTTGTTTGCCATGGCGCTGATCGCCTGCCGCCACCTGCTGAGCGAGCTGGACATCTATGCCTTGCATGACGCCATGCTCAGCGTGCCCAAGCAGGCGCTGCTCGGTGCTTTGCTGGCCACGGTGGCAGGTTTCGTGACCCTGCTGGGATACGAGTGGTCCGCGGCCCGCTATGCAGGTGTCAAGCTTCCACCCCGCACGCTTGTGCTGGGTGGTTTCAGTGCGTTCGCCATCGGCAATGCCATCGGCCTGTCGATGCTTTCCGGTGGTTCGGTGCGCTATCGCCTTTATGCGCGCAAGGGGCTGGGGGCTGCAGAAGTCGCGCGGATGACCGTGTTCGCCAGCCTCTCGCTGGGCTGCGCACTGCCTCCGCTGGCAGCAGTGGCCACCTTGAGCGACCTCACCGCGGCCTCCACCGCATTGCGCATGTCCCCGACACTGCTGGGCAGCATCGCCGTTGCGGTATTACTGGCCTGCGCCGTCCTGGCCATGGGGCTCTATCGCCGCCGCGCCGCCGAGCAACCTCTGGCCGACAATCTGCTGGTGCAGGTCGGACGTCGCACCCTGCGCCTGCCCGGTGCACGCCTGACCGCCCTGCAACTGCTCATCACCGCGCTGGACGTCGCAGCCGCCGCCACGGTGCTCTACCTGCTGTTGCCCGAAGCCCCGCCATTCGGCGCTTTCGTGCTGGTCTACCTGCTGGCCCTCGCCGCTGGCGTACTCAGCCACGTGCCCGGCGGTGTCGGCGTGTTCGAAGCGATCCTGCTCGCCGCCTTCGCCAACGAGCTTGGCGCGGCGCCCCTGGCCGCGGCACTGCTGCTGTATCGCCTGATCTACGTGGTGCTGCCGTTGCTGGTGGCCTGCGTTCTGCTACTGGTAAACGAAGCCCGCCGCCTGCTGTTCGCCCAACAGGCGATCAAGGCTGCATCCGGGCTCGCCGCTCCCGTGCTGGCGATCCTGGTGTTTCTGTCCGGCGTGGTGCTGTTGTTCTCCGGCGTTACCCCAGAGATCGATAGCCGCCTGGAGCACATGGGCTTTCTCATCCCGCATCGACTGATCGACGCCTCGCACTTCGGCGCAAGCCTGATCGGCGTCCTCTGCCTGTTGCTGGCACAGGGCCTGCGTCGCCGCCTGTCGGCGGCCTGGCTGTTGACCACGGTGTTGCTGCTGACCGGCGCACTGTTGTCGCTGCTCAAGGGCTTCGACTGGGAAGAGGCGTCGATGATGATCTTCACCACCGCCCTGCTCGCCCTGTTCCGGCGCTCGTTCTATCGCCCCAGCCGCCTGCTGGAGCTGCCGTTCTCGCCGATCTACCTGGTAGCCAGCGCTTGCGTGGTCGGTGCCTCGGTATGGCTGCTGCTGTTCGCCTATCAGGACGTCCCCTACAGCCACAAACTGTGGTGGCAATTCACCCTCGACGCCGATGCTCCGCGCGGCCTGCGCGCTGCACTTGGCAGTGCAGTACTGCTGGTGATCGTCGCCCTGACCTGGCTGCTGCGCACCGCGCGCCCGGTGATTCACCTGCCGAGCGAAGACGAACTGCAGCGCGCCAACCGCATTCTGCTGGCGTCCGATCAGCCCGACGGTGGCCTGGCCCTGACCGGTGACAAGGCGCTGCTGTTCCACCCCAACGACAACGCCTTCCTCATGTATGCCCGTCGCGGCCGCAGCCTGGTCGCCTTGTACGACCCGATCGGCCCGGCCCAGGAGCGTGCCGAAATGATCTGGCAGTTCCGCGACCTCTGCGACCTGCACCACGCCCGCCCGGTGTTCTACCAGGTGCGTGCGGAAAATCTGCCGTTCTACATGGACATCGGCCTGACCGCGATCAAGCTTGGCGAAGAGGCACGGGTCGACCTGCGCCGCTTCGACCTCGAAGCCAAGGGCAAGGAGATGAAGGACCTGCGCTACACCTGGAACCGTGGCGGCCGCGACGGCCTGACCCTGGAAGTCCACGAACCCGGGCATGCGCCCCTGCAGGAGCTCAGGGAAATCTCCGACGCCTGGCTGGCTGGCAAGAACGTGCGCGAGAAAGGCTTCTCGCTGGGCCGCTTCAGCCCGGAGTACCTGCAACATTTCCGAATTGCACTGATCCGCTTCCAGGGCCGTCCGGTGGCCTTCGCCAACCTGCTGGAAACCCACAGCAACGAGTTGGCCAGCCTGGACCTGATGCGCGCGCATCCCGAGGCACCGAAGCTGACCATGGAATTCATGATGCTTGGCCTCATCCTGCATTACAAAAGCCACGACTACGCCCGCTTCAGCCTGGGCATGGTCCCGCTTTCCGGCCTGCAACCGCGTCGCGGCGCACCGCTGACCCAACGCTTGGGTTCGATGGTGTTCCAGCGCGGCGAGCAGCTCTACAACTTCCAGGGCCTGCGGCGCTTCAAGGACAAGTTCCAGCCGGACTGGGAACCCCGTTACATGGCTGTGCCAGCCGGGCTGGACCCCCTGGTTGCACTGGCTGATACCGCCGCCCTGATTGCTGGCGGCCTGACTGGATTGGTGAAACGCTGATGACCCGACGTTACTGGTTGTACCTGCTGATCCCCCTGCTGCTCGCCGTGCTGGCTGGCGGTGGGGCCTTCTGGCTATGGACCCGCCCTGCCCCCGAAGCCCGTATCGAGCACTTCACCCTGGACGATGGCAGTAATCTGACCCGGGTCACTCCCGGCGTGCGCACCAAGACCCTGGTCGCGGTTGGCGTACCCCATGACCAGGCACTGACCGACAAGCAACTGCTGGATCTCAGCCAGGCCGGTGAAGCGCAACTGGTGCAGGTGATCCTGCCGACCGGCGACTGCAGCAAGCAGCAAGTGGCATTGGACCAGGCCATGGGCAAGCTCTCCGGCAAGCCGACCCTGGTTGCCGGCATCGGGCCAGGCGCCTCGCAGGCCTGGCGCTGGCTGGCCGGGCAGAACGACGACAAGGCCCGAGCCATCTCGGTCGACTTCAACCTCGAACAACCAGACTGCAAGCTTGAGCTGCCTAAAACCGCTGCCCACGGTCACTGGAACGTGGCCTGGAACGATAACCCCGACGACGCCAGCGCTGCCTTCGTGCGCGACCAGGCCAACGCCGAGACCAGCATCAGCGACTATGACATTCACCTGCCGCAGGTACTCAAGGCCCAGCTGACCCAGGCCCTGGTGGGGCGCGATGGCAACGCCCTGGCCATTCCCGTGGTGGAAGTGCCGGCCGGCCAGACCACCGATACCGTCACCCTGTTCCTCTCCGGTGACGGCGGCTGGCGCGACCTGGACCGCGACGTGGCGGGCGAGATGGCCAAGCTCGGCTACCCGGTGGTCGGCATCGATACCCTGCGCTACTACTGGCAGCACAAGACGCCTGAACAGAGCGCTGCCGATCTGTCGGAACTGATGCAGCACTATCGGCAGAAATGGGGTACCAAGCGCTTCGTGCTGACCGGCTATTCGTTCGGTGCCGATGTACTGCCGGCGATCTACAATCGCCTGCCGGAGGCCGACCAGAAGCGCATCGACGCGGTGATCCTGCTGGCCTTCGCCCGCAGTGGCAGCTTCGAGATCGAAGTGGAGGGCTGGCTGGGCAAGGAAGGCCAGGAGGCCCCGACCGGACCAGAGATGGCCAAGCTGCCTGCCGCCAAGGTGGTGTGCATCTATGGTGTGGAAGAAACCGACGAGAGCGGCTGCACCGACAAGACGGCCGTGGGCGAGCGCATGAAGCTGCCAGGCGGTCATCACTTCGACGAGAACTACCCGGCGCTGGCCAAGCGCCTGATCGGCGAGATCGAGACCCGCCAGGGCAAGTCGAACGTCGCCGAGCAGTAAAACGACAAGGGCCGCATCGCGGCCCTTGTCGTTTCAATCAGATCTCGACCTGGGTTCCCAGCTCGATCACCCGGTTCAGCGGCAGGTTGAAGAAGCGCAAGTTGCCGTTGGCATTCTTCAGCAGGAACGCGAACAGGTTCCCGCGCCAGCGCGACATGCCTTCCAGGCGCGAGGCGATCACCGTCTCGCGGCTGAGGAAGTAGGTGGTGCGCATGGGGCTGAAATCCAGCTCTTCCAGATGGCACAGGCGCAGTGCCGCCGGTACGTCCGGTTCATCCATGAAGCCAAAGTGCAGCAATACGCGGAAGAACCCGTCGCCATAGGCCTCGACCTCGAAGCGCTCAGACTCCGGTACCCGCGGCCGATCCTCGCTGACCACCGTCAACAGTACGACCTGGCTGTGCAGCACCTGGTTGTGCAGCATGTTGTGCAACAACGCATGGGGCACCGCATCGGCACGCGCCGTGAGGAACACCGCCGTTCCCTCGACGCGATGCGGTGGCTGCACACGAATGCTGCTGATGAATACCGGCAACGGCAGGCCACCCTCATCGATACGCTCGACGAGAATCTGCTTGCCACGCTTCCAGGTGCTCATCAGCACGAACAGCACGATCCCCGCCAGTACCGGGAAAGCACCACCCTGCACGATCTTCGGCACGTTGGCGGCGAAGAACAGCCCATCCACCAACAGGAACCCCACCAGCAGCGGCACTGCCAGCACCGGTGGCCATTTCCACAGCAGCAGCATCACCGCAGAAACCAGGATAGTCGTCATGAGCATGGTGCCGGTCACCGCGACCCCGTAGGCCGCAGCCAGGGCGCCGGAAGACTCGAAGCCGATCACCAGCAGCACCACGCCGACCATCAGGGTCCAGTTCACGGCGCCAATGTAGATCTGCCCCTGCTCGTCACTGGAGGTGTGCTGGATCTGCATGCGCGGCACGTAGCCCAGCTGAATGGCCTGGCGGGTCAGGGAGAAGGCGCCGGAAATCACCGCCTGGGAGGCAATCACCGTAGCCATCGTCGCCAGCCCGACCAGCGGCAGCAGCGCCCAGCTTGGCGCCAGCAGGTAGAAGGGGTTGCGCGCCGCCTCGGGGTTTTGCAGCAGCATCGCGCCCTGGCCGAAGTAGTTGAGCACCAGCGCTGGCAGCACCAGGGCAAACCAGGCACGGGCGATCGGCTTGCGCCCGAAGTGGCCCATGTCGGCGTACAGCGCCTCGGCACCGGTCAGTGCCAGCACCACCGCACCGAGAATCGCCACGCCCATCCCTGGATGGACGATGAAGAAGTTCAACGCCCACCCGGGATTGAACGCCTTGAGCACTTCCGGGCTTTGCTGGATGCCATGCACGCCGAGCGCAGCCAGCACGAGGAACCAGGCAACCATGATCGGCCCAAAGGCCTTGCCGATCTTCTCGGTACCATGCTTCTGTACCAGGAACAGTGCCACCAGCACCACCAGCGAGATCGGCACCACCCAGTGGTCGATGCCGTCGAACGCCAGCCCCATGCCCTCGACCGCCGACAACACCGAGACTGCCGGGGTGATCATGCTGTCGCCATAGAACAGCGAGGCACCGACCAGCCCGCAGCCGACCATCAGCATGCGCAGCCGCGGATGCGCGGCCGTGGCACGCCGCGCCAGTGCAGTGAGCGCCATGGTGCCGCCCTCGCCCTGGTTGTCGGCACGCAGGATGAACATCACGTACTTGAACGACACGACCCACAGCAGCGACCAGAGAATCAGCGACAGGATGCCCAGCACCCCGTCGTGGTCGACCTGTACGCCATAAGCGCCGGTAAAGACTTCCTTGAGGGTATACAACGGGCTGGTACCGATATCGCCATAGACCACCCCAACAGCTGCCACCAGCAGGCCCAAAGGGCGTGCCGCCCCATGCCCACCCTCGGCGTGACTGCTTGCCTGAACCATCGACCACTCCCGCAGACGGCCCCTCGGGGCCGGTAGTATTCGCACCGGACGCCATGCTCGCAGCGCCCGGACCGCTGTCGTCATCCGGCTATCATTGCTACCCGGACACAACGGCGCGAAGCATAGCGCAGCGCTCGTCGCTTTTCTGCTGGTCAAGCGACCTTGCGCTCGCTAGAATTGCGCACTTTTTGATCAGAGGCGCCAAAAACGCCCGCCCGGATCGCGCCGCCACTGGCAGGCGCGACCTGTTTCAATACCGAGGTTAGTCATGTCCACCACTCCCGCCACGCCGAAGGTCGGCTTTGTCTCCCTGGGCTGCCCCAAGGCCCTGGTCGACTCCGAGCGCATCCTCACCCAACTGCGCATGGAAGGCTATGAAGTCGTTCCGACCTACGAAGACGCCGACGTGGTGGTGGTCAACACCTGCGGCTTCATCGACAGCGCCAAGGCCGAGTCGCTGGAAGTGATCGGCGAAGCGATCAAGGAAAACGGCAAGGTCATCGTCACCGGCTGCATGGGTGTCGAGGAAGGCACCATTCGCGACGTGCACCCCAGCGTGCTGTCGGTCACCGGCCCACAGCAATACGAGCAGGTGGTCAATGCCGTACACGAGGTGGTGCCACCGCGCCAGGACCACAACCCGCTGATCGACCTGGTGCCGCCGCAGGGTGTCAAGCTGACCCCGCGCCACTACGCCTACCTGAAGATTTCCGAAGGCTGTAACCACAGCTGCAGCTTCTGCATCATCCCGTCGATGCGCGGCAAGCTGGTCAGCCGCCCGGTCGGCGAAGTGCTGAGCGAGGCCGAGCGCCTGGTGAAGGCTGGCGTCAAGGAGATCCTGGTGATTTCCCAGGACACCAGCGCCTATGGCGTCGACGTCAAGTACAAGACCGACTTCTGGAACGGTCGCCCGGTCAAGACCCGCATGCTCGAGCTGTGCGAAGCGCTGAGCAGCCTGGGCGCCTGGGTGCGCCTGCACTATGTCTACCCCTACCCCAACGTCGATGACGTGATCCCGCTGATGGCCGCCGGCAAGATCCTGCCGTACCTGGACATCCCGTTCCAGCACGCCAGCCCCAAGGTGCTCAAGGCCATGAAACGCCCGGCCTTCGAGGACCGTACCCTAGCGCGCATCAAGAACTGGCGCGAGCAGTGCCCGGAGCTGGTGATCCGCTCGACCTTCATCGTCGGCTTCCCCGGCGAAACCGAAGAGGACTTCCAGTACCTGCTCGACTGGCTGACCGAAGCCCAGCTCGACCGCGTCGGCTGCTTCCAGTATTCGCCGGTCGAAGGCGCCCCAGCCAACGACCTGGGCCTGGAAGAAGTCCCGGATGAGATCAAGCAGGATCGCTGGGACCGTTTCATGGCCCACCAGCAGGCGATCAGCACTGCACGCCTGCAACTGCGTATCGGCAAGGAGATCGAGGTACTGATCGACGAGGTCGAGGAACAGGGCTCGGTAGGTCGCAGCTTCTTCGACGCACCGGAAATCGACGGTAGCGTGTTCATCGACGGTGACCACGGCTTCAAGCCGGGCGACAAGGTCCGTTGCCGTATTGTCGATGCCGACGAATACGACATGTGGGCCGAGCCCATCTGATCGTCACGCCCTTTCGCGCATAACACCGCGAAAGGGCCTGCCAGACAGAAAAAATCCGCACACCTGTGCTGCAGCATCTATGTTTTCCTCACTACCCGAGGAATACAGAATGTCCTTGCACCTGACGCTACATACCCCCCACTACAGCGACTACCCCGAACTGGTCCGTATCTGGGAAGCATCGGTGCGCGCCACTCATGACTTTCTCCCCGACGCCTACATCGTGCTGCTGCGCGACCATGTACTGCGCCGCTATCTGGACGCCGTGATGCTGGTCTGCTGCCGGGACACTCGACGCAGGATCCTCGGCTTCACCGGCGTCGCCAATGGCCGTGTCGACATGCTCTTCGTCGCCCCTGAGCACCGCGGCCAAGGCGTTGGCAAGCGCCTGCTGCACCACGCCATTTCCGAGCTCAACGCCGATCGCCTGGACGTCAACGAACAGAACCCCCAGGCGCTGGGTTTCTACCTGCATGAGGGCTTCGAGATAGCGGGCCGCTCGGAAACCGATGGCTTGGGTCAGCCGTATCCGCTGCTGCATATGCGACTGATCCGCCCACAGGGCTAGCAACTGCGCCGCCACCGCTGTGCAAATGGCCGAAATGGCACAGATTCCCAGCCGCAGCACGGCTCGGACGGGTACAATGGACACCTTTCCCTGCCCTGCGAATGTCTGCTCATGTCCGAACCCGTCCGCCTGTCCAAACGCCTCATCGAACAGCTCGGCTGCTCCCGCCGCGAGGCCGAACTGTACATCGAGGGCGGCTGGGTCACGGTCGATGGAGTCGTGGTCGAGCAACCGCAGTTCAAGGTTGAAACTCAGCGTGTCGAACTGCTCCCGGGTGCCCGTGCCGAAACACTGGAGCCGGTTACCCTGCTGCTCAACCAGCCCAAGGGCCAGGACAGTGAAGCTGCCCGCGCCAGCATGAACCTGGCAAGCCTCAGCGAAGCCCACCGCGAAGGCGTGCGCCCCCTGCACGGGCACTTCGCCAGATTGACTTGCCTCGCCCCGCTCGAACGCGGCGCCAGCGGCCTGCAGGTATTCACCCAGGACTGGCGGGTGACCCGCAAGATCGACGCCGACCTGCGTCGCCTGGAGCAGGAATACATCATCGAGGTACGCGGTGAAACCACACCGCAGGCGCTCGAGCGCCTGGCCCGTGGTGCCATGCGCAATGACCGGGAACTGCCGCGGGCCAAGGCCAGCTGGCAGAACGAAACCCACCTGCGCCTGGTGTTGAAAAACCCGCAGCCTGGGCAGATTTCCGAACTGTGCGCCTACCTTCGCCTGGAAATGCTCGGTATGCGTCGCATTCGCCTGGGTGGTGTGTCGATGGGCAAGCTGCCCCTGGGTCAGTGGCGCTACCTGGCCGCCAGCGAACGTTTCTAAGCGATACCGCCGCGCCGCCAGGTGCGGCCCTGAAAAGGATTCGAGTCACATGAACCACAACGATGTCCTGCGCAGCCTGCGCTACATGCTCAAGGTGAACGACGCCAAGATGGCCGAAATCATCGCCCTGTCCGGCCTTGAAGTGAACCCGGTGGTGCTTGCCGGCTACATCAAGAAGGAAGACGAAGCCGGCTACGTGCGCTGCCCGGAACGCGTCATGGCCCATTTTCTCGATGGCCTGGTGATCCACCGCCGTGGCAAGGACGACAGCCGTGCGCCCCAGCCCGTCGAGCTGCCGGTGACCAACAACACCGTGCTTAAGAAACTGCGGGTGGCGTTCGAGCTGAAGGAAGATGACCTGCACGCGATTCTCAAGTCGGTCAATTTCGCGGTGTCCAAGCCCGAACTCAGCGCGCTGTTTCGCAAGGTCGGGCATGACAACTACCGGCCCTGCCAGGACCAGTTGCTGCGCAACTTCCTCAAGGGCCTGACCCTTCGCGTACGTGGCTGAGCCGATCATGCAGCACAGCGTCACACCGGTGGGCATTGTCCGTTCCTGCTTCAAGGAGAAGTTCGCCATCCCCCGCCAGCCGCGCCTGGCGCCTGCCGCACGTGGCGTGCTGGAGCTGCTGCCGCCGTTCGACCAGGGTGACGCGGTACAGGGCCTGGAGCAGGTCAGCCACGTGTGGCTGCTGTTCCTGTTCCATCAAGCACTGGAAGAAAAGCCCCGGCTGAAGGTGCGCCCACCGCGCCTGGGCGGCAACAAGAGCATGGGCGTGTTCGCCACGCGCGCCACCCACCGCCCCAATGGTATTGGTCAGTCGGTGGTGCGCCTCGAGGGCGTGGAGCCGGGGCGTCTGCTGTTGTCCGGCATCGACCTGCTGGACGGTACGCCAGTGCTGGATATCAAACCCTACGTGCCCTACGCCGACAGCATCGACAATGCCGTCAACCAGATGGCCAGCGATGCGCCACTGCCGATCAACGTGCAGTGGAGCGATAGTGCCCTGCACCAGGCCCTCGAGCATGCTCTGCGCCTGGCAGAACCACTGGTGGAGCTCATCGAGCAGTGCCTGGCCCAGGACCCGCGCCCGGCCTACCAGGTGCCGCCTGCGCAACGCGTCTACGGGGTAAAGTTCTGGGATGTGCAGGTGCGCTGGCATTATCCGCAGCCGGAAGTGATCCGGGTGCTGGAGGTCGCACGCGAAGCCTGAATTCACATTCTCCAGGCATAAAAAAACGCAGACCCTGGTCTGCGTTTTTTTATGCCGCAATTCGCCTTACTTCTCGACGAATGCGCGCTCGATCAGGTAATCACCTGGCTCGCGCATACGCGCCGAGATCTTCAGGCCAAAGCTGTCGAGCACTTCGCTGGTCTCGTCGAGCATGCTCGGGCTGCCGCAGATCATCGCACGGTCGTCCTGCGGGTTGATCGGAGGCAGGCCGATGTCGCTGAACAGCTTGCCGCTGCGCATCAGGTCGGTCAGACGGCCCTGGTTCTCGAACGGCTCGCGGGTCACGGTCGGGTAGTAGATCAGCTTCTCACGCACCGCTTCACCGAAGAATTCATTCTGTGGCAAGTGCTCGGTGATGAACTCGCGGTAGGCGACTTCGTTCACGTAGCGCACGCCATGCACCAGGATGACCTTTTCGAAACGCTCGTAGGTTTCCGGGTCCTGGATCACGCTCATGAACGGTGCCAGGCCGGTGCCGGTGCTCAGCAGGTACAGGTGCTTGCCCGGGTTCAGGTCGTCCAGCACCAGGGTGCCGGTCGGTTTCTTGCTGATGATGATCTCGTCGCCTTCCTTCAGGTGCTGCAGCTGGGAGGTCAGCGGACCGTCCGGCACCTTGATGCTGAAGAACTCCAGATGCTCTTCCCAGTTCGGCGAAGCGATCGAATAGGCACGCATGAGCGGACGGCCGCTTTCCTGCTGCAGGCCGATCATCACGAACTGACCGTTCTCGAAGCGCAGGCCCGGGTCGCGGGTGCACTTGAAGCTGAACAGAGTGTCGTTCCAGTGATGCACACTGAGGACACGTTCGTGGTTCATGTTGCTCATCTAGTGGGGCTCCTGAAGAAAAACGCGGCGCGCGCAAGACGCGCAGTTGCGCGATAGTTTAGGGGCAGCGAGAATATCTGTTAACTGAATTATCAAGATATGACTTATCGGTTATATAGATATGCGATTCACTCTCCGCCAGCTTCAAGTCTTCGTCGCCGTCGCCCAGCATCAAAGCGTATCGCGAGCGGCCAATGTACTGGCCCTGTCGCAGTCGGCGGCCAGTACCTCCATCACCGAACTGGAGCGCCAGTCCAGCTGCCAGCTGTTCGATCGCGCCGGCAAGCGCCTGAGCCTCAACGCCCTGGGCCATCAGTTGCTGCCCCAAGCAGTAGCCCTGCTCGACCAGGCCAAGGAAATCGAAGACCTGCTCAATGGCAAGTCCGGCTTCGGCTCACTCGCCGTCGGCGCCACCCTGACCATCGGCAACTACCTGGCAACGCTGCTGATCGGCAGCTTCATGCAGGTGCACCCGGAAAGCCAGGTCAAGCTGCACGTGCAGAATACAGCGCACATTGTGCAACAGGTGGCGCACTACGAAATTGACCTGGGTCTTATCGAGGGTGACTGCAACCACCCTGACCTGGAGGTGCAACCCTGGGTCGAGGACGAACTGGTGGTGTTTTGCGCTCCGCAACATCCGCTGGCCAAGGTCGGCCGCGCCAATATCGAGGCCTTGTCCCAGGAGGCGTGGATCTTGCGCGAACAAGGCTCAGGCACCCGCCTGACCTTTGACCAGGCCATGCGCCACCACCGCGCCAATCTGAACATCCGCCTGGAGCTTGAACATACGGAAGCGATCAAGCGCGCCGTGGAGTCGGGTCTGGGGATCGGCTGCATTTCACGCCTCGCGCTGCGCGACGCTTTCAGGCGCGGCAGCCTGGTGGCAGTGGAAACCCCGGAGCTGGATCTGCTGCGCCAGTTCTACTTCATCTGGCACAAGCAGAAGTACCAGACCTCAGCCATGCGTGAGTTTCTCGAGCTGTGCCGCAGCTTCACTGCGGGGGTACAGCGCAGCGACGAGATCGTGCTGCCGACTATCGCCTGAGCGTCAGCCGAGCAGAATTACGCCCCAGACCAGCGCCACCATGCTCATTGCCACCAACTGCGCAGCACTGCCCATGTCCTTGGCGTTCTTCGACAAGGGGTGACGGTCCAGCGAAATGCGGTCGATGGCAGCCTCGACCGCCGAGTTGAGCAGCTCGACGATCAGCCCCAGCAGACACACCGCGATCAGGATCGCACGCTCGCCGCGACTGACCGGCAACCAGAAGGCAGTCGGGATCAGCAGCACATTGAGCAGCACCAGTTGGCGAAAGGCAGCCTCGCCCTTGAAGGCGGCGCGCAGGCCGTCGAGCGAATAGCCGGCGGCATTGAAGATGCGTTTCAGGCCGGTCTGGCCCTTGAATGGCGACATGTGAGTCAATTCACCTGAAAAAGACCTGCAGGCTAGTCCAGCCTGGGTCAAAAAAGCGTGAAGCCGGAAGGCTCAGTTGGCTGAAACCGATTCAAGTTGTTGCAGCAGCAAGGCGGCCTGGGTCCGGGTGCGCACGCCCAGCTTGCGGAAGATCGCGGTGACGTGGGCCTTGATGGTCGCCTCCGAAACGCTCAGCTCGTAGGCGATCTGCTTGTTCAACAAACCTTCGCAGACCATGGTCAGCACCCGGAACTGCTGCGGCGTCAGGCTTGCGAGCCCTTCGCTGGCGGCTTTGGCCTCGGCCGACACATCAACCTTTTCGAACGCCTGCGGCGGCCACCACACTTCGCCGTCGAGCACCTTGCGCACGGCGTCCTGGATGGTTTCCAGCGGGCTGGACTTGGGAATGAAACCGCTGGCCCCGAACTCACGGGACTTGACCACCACGGCCGCCTCTTCCTGCGCCGACACCATCACCACCGGAATCTGCGGGTATTGCCCACGGAGCAGGACCAGCCCGGAGAAGCCATAGGCACCTGGCATGTTCAAGTCGAGCAGGACCAGGTCCCAGTCGGATTTCTCGGTCAGGCGGGTTTCCAGTTCGGCGATGCTTGCCACCTCCACCAGACGTACGTCCTGCCCGAGGCCAAGGGTCACGGCCTGGCGCAAGGCACTACGGAACAGCGGATGGTCATCGGCAATCAGGATTTCATATGTAGCCATCGATCCAGGGGTCCTGTTCTGTGCCAGGCGCTGCGGGGTATGGGGCCTGTGCCTGGCGGGCAACTCAAGGCGCGGGCGACGGCGCCGCCAGCGGCAAGGGCACGAGGCAGACCAGGGGTGGCGGCTGCGTCGTGGCCGAATCGGCGCCAAGGATGCCGAGCACCGTCCGGGTGGTCAAGCCAATTGCCCGGCGGCCTCGCCCCCCTGGCGACCTGCTCGACAGTATGAACCAATCCGGCTCGCTTGCCCCTTGGACTATAGGAAGGTATGCAAGCGTTGATGCGGCTCATCCTGATCGTCCAGTGCCAGGTGTCGCTTGCCGCTCAAGTAGTGCAGGCTGAACACGTCAAGGTAGGCATCCAGCGCCTGGGAGGCACGGTTGTCGCCGGCCAGGTCCAGACACATGGCCGCCACTTCCGCGGTGCAGAAATGATCGTCACGCTTGGAGCGGCGCAGGCGGTAGCGCGACATCTGCTCGGCCTCCAGGCTCAGCACCGGGAAGCGATCCAGGTACGGGCTCTTGCGAAACATCTTGCGCGCTTCGGTCCAGGTGGCGTCGAGCAGGATGAACAGCGGCCGCTTGCCGGGCTCGCACACCACTTCGTTGACCACCCGCTCCTGTGCGACGAACTCACCAGGGAAGACGATATAGGGCTGCCACTGGGGTTGTTCGAGCAGCGCCAGCAAGCGCGCATCGACATCCGTGCGCTGCCAGCCGAAGGCCCAGGTGTCTTCGATCAGGTCGGCGATCAGCCAGCCGGTGTTGGTCGGCTTCAATGGCTCGGTGTCGTGCATCACCAGACACATGCCGGCCTGGGCGTCGACCCGAGGCTTCCAGGCGCACAGGCAATGGCTGGCGATAACCCGGCAGTCCGGGCAGCGATCGGCTCGCGAACCGCGGGCGACGAAGGGTTTGTTGCTGCGCGCCAGACGCTCGGCGCGCAGACGCGCTACCGCATGGCTCATGGCTGCAAGCCTGGCGACGGGAATAGGATGGACACTGCGACGACTCGGCGGGAAACAAAGGTGCAAGTCTACCAGAGCGGGCGCAGGTTTGCCGTGCAGGCCACTGCCAGGCTCCCTTATAATCGAGCCTTTGGCGGCGGCTGCGCCTTGAGCGCGACCTGTTCATGGAACGCCGCCTGCCGGCGCGGGTCAAAGCGCCAGTCACCGAACCAGGAGAGATTCATGCTGCGTCTTATCGTCCCGACCCTGAGCCTGATGCTCGCCCTGCCGCTTGCCGCCAACGCAGCGTCCAAGCAGGACTACGAGCTGAACCAGATGCTGCAGAAGGTTGCCAAGGAGAGCAGCGTCGGCACGCCACGCGCCGTCAACGAAGACATCCTCGATCAGGGCTACACCGTCGAGAAGGGCAAGGCGCTGGTCAACCACCTGAGCGTGCGTGAAGAACATGCCCAGCGCATGCTGGAAAACCCGGCGCTGGTGCGCAGCCAGCTGGGCGACAGCGTCTGCCGCAACACCGGCTACCGCCAACTGATGACCAAGGGCGCGGTGATGGTCTACCGCTTCACCGTCTACAAGACCAACCAGCCGGTCATGGACCAGGCGTTCGACGCTGCCAGCTGCACCGCTGGCAACAAGAAGAAGTGATTCAGGCGACCTGATCGTCGCTGGCGCGCCGCTGCTCCTCATCGGCGCGCAGATCCGCCAGCAGGGCCTGAAGGTAACGTGATTGCCTGTCGGCGCCTTGCAACCTGCGCAGGCACTCGCCCTCCAGGCTCAAGTGATGGTCCTGGGCCGCACGCCTGAGCAGTTCATACAACTGCAGGTCCACCTCGATGACCAACCGATGCATGCTTCTTCCTCCCTGCATCGCCCTCTGCCCCTCAGTTAAACAAAGCTCGGCAAGGATTGGATCCGATCAGACGAACGGTTGACATTCAGCGAACCGGCACGATCGCGCGCCAGCGTCTAGATTGAAAGCAAACGACAGGCATTTTCGGCAAGCACAGGAGATTGCCGACGCCACGACGTTGCCGGATCCGCAACGAAAACAGACAAGATGGACACATGCCACTGCATCACGGCCTTGAAGGCCTACTGCAATGCTCGGGATGCACACTCGAGCCACAGCAGCCAGCGACACACGCAGTGTCGTGGCCGGTACTCACCATCGACCGGTCAGAGGTTTTGCTGCAGAAGGAGACGTTGAATGCCTTACCTACCGAATGAACTGCTGTCCAAGCACTTCAGCGACCAGGGAATCGACCTGGGCAGGATTGACGAACAACTGCAACTGGTGGCACCGAACAGCCCCAACCTGCCCCTCTACCGCGACATGATGTTGACCGTACTGCGCATGGCCAGCGACGACGCCAACCGCTGGAACGCCAAGATCACCTTGCAGGCCCTGCGCGAACTGGATCACGCCTTCCGTACTCTCGAACGCTACAAGGGCCGACGCAAAGTCACGGTGTTCGGCTCGGCGCGCACACCCCAAGAACACCCGATGTATGCCCTGGCCCGGGAACTGGGCGCCACACTGGCACGCTCCGAGCTGATGGTCATCACCGGTGCCGGCGGCGGCATCATGGCCGCAGCCCACGAAGGCGCCGGTGCCGAGAACAGCCTGGGTTTCAATATCACCCTGCCTTTCGAGCAACATGCCAATGCCACGGTGGACGGCACCGACAAGCTGCTGCCCTTCCACTTCTTCTTTATCCGCAAGCTGTTCTTCGTCAAGGAAGCCGACGGACTGGTCCTTTGCCCGGGTGGCTTCGGCACCCTTGATGAAGCGCTGGAAGTGCTGACCCTGATCCAGACCGGTAAAAGCCCACTGGTACCGGTGGTACTGCTGGACTCGCCTGGCGGCAGCTTCTGGCAGGATGCCCTGAACTTCATCAGCCGTCAGTTGGAAGAGAACCGCTATATCCTGCCCAGCGACCTGAAGCTGGTACGCCTGGTGCACAGTGCCGACGAGGCCGTTGAAGAGATCAAACAGTTCTATAGCAACTACCACTCGAGCCGCTGGCTGAAGAACCAGTTCGTGATCCGCATGCTGCACCCCTTGAGCGAGGCTGCGTTATGCGATATCCAGGAGGGTTTTGCCGACCTGCGCCTGAGCGGCAAGTATCATCAACAGCCCGACAGTAGCGCAGAACATGAAGTCGGCGACTTCAACCACCTGACCCGCCTGACCTTCGCCTTCAGCGGCCGTGATCAGGGGCGCCTTCGTGAACTGGTGGACTTCATCAACCTGCCGGAAAACTGGGCAAAACCTCAGCCCATGCACACGACCCAGCATGCGCGAGAAGCGCTGAAAGTCAGTTGAACGAAAAAGGCCAGTACGGCTGACCAGGTAGATATCTGCCTGGTCAGCCGTACTGGCCGTCAATCATCGAGGTCGCGCCCGCTGAGCAGCCGGCCGATCATGTCCATGGAAAAACCACGGTAGGCGAGAAAGCGCGTTTGCTGCGCGCGACTGCGGGGATCCTGAGGACGTTGCCCGGCGAACTTGCGCTGCCAGACGTCCCGTAGGCGGGCCGACCAGTCCACACCGCTCTCGCGCAGTGCCTGATCGATATCGCTACGGTTCAGCCCTCGCTGACTCAGGTCCTCACGAATACGTGCGGGGCCATAGCCGGAGTTGGAGCGATAGGAAATGAAGCTTTCCAGGTAGCGCGCCTCGCTGAGCAGCCCTTCCTCCGCAAGCCGATCGAGCGCAGGCTCGATCAGCTCATCGGTGGCACCGCGCTGACGCAACTTGCGCGTCAGCTCGACACGACCGTGCTCGCGGCGCGCGAGCAGGTCCATGGCTGTCCGCCGAACGGCGACGGGGGTGTCGAGTACGACGGACGACATGCGCGATCAACCAGCGATATCAATAACCGGCTTCAGCATCAGCCATATCGTCGGCATCAGCTTCAGCGGCGGCGGCCTTGCCAGCAGCGGCGACAGCGCCGGAGGTCAGCAGCTTCTCACGAATCTGCTTCTCGATTTCCGAACCGATGGCCGGGTTCTCTTGCAAGTACTTGGCAGCGTTGGCCTTGCCTTGGCCGATCTTGTTGCCCTGATAGCTGTACCAGGCGCCGGATTTCTCGACCAGGCCTTGAGAGACGCCCAAGTCGATGATCTCGCCGTTACGGTAGATACCCTTGCCGTAGAGAATCTGGAACTCGGCCTGACGGAAAGGTGGCGAAACCTTGTTCTTGACGATCTTGACGCGGGTTTCGCTGCCCACCACTTCGTCGCCTTCCTTCACAGCGCCAGTACGACGGATGTCCAAACGGACCGAGGCGTAGAACTTCAGGGCGTTACCGCCGGTGGTGGTTTCCGGGCTACCGAACATCACGCCAATCTTCATACGGATCTGGTTGATGAAGATGACCAGGCAGTTGGCGTTCTTGATGTTACCGGTGATCTTGCGCAGCGCCTGGGACATCAGGCGGGCCTGCAGGCCGACGTGCATGTCACCCATTTCGCCTTCGATCTCAGCCTTGGGTACCAGGGCCGCCACGGAGTCGACGATGATCACGTCGACAGCGTTGGAACGCACCAGCATATCGGTGATTTCCAGGGCCTGTTCGCCGGTGTCTGGCTGCGAGACCAGCAGGTCATCGACGTTGACGCCGAGCTTGCCAGCGTACTCAGGGTCGAGAGCATGCTCGGCGTCGACGAAGGCGCAGGTGGCGCCGTTCTTCTGGGCCTCGGCGATGACCGACAGGGTCAGCGTGGTCTTGCCCGAGGATTCCGGGCCGTAGATCTCGACGATACGGCCCTTTGGCAGACCGCCGATGCCGAGGGCGATGTCCAGGCCCAGCGAGCCGGTGGAGATGGCCGGGATGGCCTGGCGTTCGTGATCGCCCATGCGCATGACTGCGCCCTTGCCGAATTGGCGTTCGATCTGACCCAGGGCCGCAGCCAAGGCGCGCTTCTTGTTGTCGTCCATTGAAATCCTCACGTGTTCGACTTGGCCCTGATGGCCGGAATACCTGTATAAGTAGCCAGTATTATTCCACAGGGATTCGTTTCCGCAAACCCCCGTCGAGCGATTTACTCGGCACCAAGCTGTAACAAGCCGTCTAACGCAGCGATCACCGTCTGTCGGCGCACCGCCTCGCGATCGCCCTCGAAGTGGCGACGCTCGCTGCTCACGTCGGCTCCATCGCCCCACGCCAGCCACACGGTGCCTACCGGTTTGGCCGGCGAGCCGCCATCCGGCCCGGCGACACCGCTGACCGCTACGGCAAACCGCGCGCCGCTGGCGGCCTGGGCACCACGGACCATGGCCTCGACAACCTCCTGGCTGACGGCGCCAACCTGGGTGAACAGTGCCTCGGGGACGCCAAGCTGGCGGGTCTTCTGGGCGTTGGAATAGGTGACGTAACCCGCCTCGAACCAGGCCGAACTGCCGGGAATACGGGTGATCGCTTCGGCGATGCCACCACCAGTGCAGGACTCGGCGGTGCTCACCTGCGCATTGAAGCGGCGCAGGTGTTCGCCCAGGCGGGTAGAAAGTACGGTGATCGGGTCCATGGCAGGCTCCTTGCGTGACTGCGCACTACCCTACCACCCTCATCCCCCCAGGCAAGGATTCACGGCGCCAGCGCGCGGATGTAGGCCTGACAGGCGCGCAGGGCGATCAGCCCCCGGTCGCCGTCGTCGGTGATGGCGATAATTCGTCGAGCATGCGCCGGGTCAAGTCGGGCGCGTACGGCGCCATGATCCACGCCGCTGGCGCCGGTGGCGGCAGGCATTGTGGAACAGGTGGCGTCGCGCTCGACCAGGACCGACAGGCGCAGATCGGCAGTAGCAAGGCGATCACGCAGCCGAGCCTGATTCTGTTGCGCATCGGTAAGCTCCTGGAAATGAATCGACTCGCTGTCGTGCAGCCGTCGCTCGAGCGCCTGGCGCTGCTCGCGCTCACTACGCAGCTGTTCGTTGAGCACCTCGGCCTGCTCCACCCGCTGGCGCGCCTGCAACTCGTCCGACTCGGCGAGCAGACGCTCGTAGCGCCAGGCCTGAACCTGCCAGGCCAACGCGGCGGACAACAGTACCGAGGCAACGTACGCAGCAAACTGCAGGCGGCTCAGCACAATACCTCCCGAGCCCTGGCCCAGAGCTTGAGGCGCTCATCCAGGCCATTGAGCCCACCATTGATATGTCGGGTGATGCGGTTGAACTCACCACGATCGGCCAGGGCATTGAGCCCGCGCGACTGCCAGAACCAGGCCGCCGACTCGCAGGCCCAGCGTGGCTGCTCGAGTAGCTGGGGTTGCGCCAGCAACCGCTCATCACCAAACAGCGCACGGCTGCAGGCCTGGTAGTTGTTGCGCCCGGTGACCTGGATCAGGCCGCGACCGCAATACAGCTGGCCATCACCGTCGGCCTCGGGCGTGTTGCCCAGGCGCAGGGCCAGTGGGCCGGTGTCGTAACGTGAAAGATAGCGATCGCTGCCCAGCTCCTTCACATAGCGTAACTGGTCGGACTCATGACCGACCTGGGCGAGAAAGGCGGCGATGCGCTTGGGATGGTCGATTTCCCAACGGGCCATGGCCTCGTTGAGAGGTGTGAGAAACGTGCCGACACGCTGGCCAGCCAGAGGGTAGATCTGAATGAGTTGCCGCTCGGTGAGCATGCAGCACCTCCTTGGCGCAAGAAAAAAGCCCAGGCAATGCCTGGGCTCGGGAACATCGACGCGTTGCTATCAGATGCCCAGCGACGCCATCTCCAACGGCGAGCGATAGGTCGCTGCGGCCTGGGCGATGCAGGCACGGGCCTGCAGGTTGGCGTCCTTGAGATTCTGGATCTCATCGGCGATCCGCTTGGCGCCCTTGACCAGCCACATCCGCGAATACACCGCGGCCGCGACGCCACCCACGACGATGACCAATGCCGAGAAGAAATCGGCCAATCGTTGCGAGCAGATGCTGATCTGCTCGACCGTGATGCGCACCACTTCCACCACCTCCTCGTTGTAGTCGAGGTTAGCGGCCACGCTGGCACCCCAGATGCTGGTGACCAGTGCCTTGCAGTCCTGAATTTCCTGTGCGGTAAGCGACATGATTACATTCTCCATTGCTATCAGTTTGATCGGCGGACGATTCCGCCAGGTGATCGCTCGCAGGCGATGGCTCGAAGCGCGTGGCTTTCACATGATTCAGCGTGCGGCACCGGCCGCACTTGATCTGGAGCTCGGAAGCGGGGGTGATGCGGGCCAGCAGCTTCCTGCACTGGCCGCAGCGAAACTCGACGAACATGGGCACGTCCTCTGCTGAGTGGGTAGACCGTCACGCCTTGAGTGAAGCGACCTTGCCCGGTGCGCTGCCCTTGTTCCCGGCCTTGCCCGCCTTGCCACCGTTGCACTGCACGGTGGTGCGCCAGCCAGAGCCGGTGAACACCTGCTCGACCGAGTCGATCAGGTACTGGCCGTCGAGCCCGTCGACAAAACCACTGACCTCTATGCTGCGCTCGACGAACAGGTCGGTGCGCCCAGGCATGTCCAGGCGCACGCTGGCAGTCTCGCGATTGAAGCTGGCCAGGCGTGCGCGGGCAGCCTGTTCGGCGGCGGCGCGATTGGGGTACAGGTGGCGGTCGGTATGAACAGGACGCTGGCTGCCCGAGCTTTCGGCGTTGCCCAGTTCGACCACCTTGAGTTCGCCGCTGGCACTGTCCTGGTGACGGGTGCGCACGGCCTTGCGAGTGGCCTTGTCGTCCAGGCGAAATTGCCACTGGCTGACGTCGCTGCGCCGCAGCGTCACCAGCCCCAGCGTCTTGCCGCTGGCGCTCTGCCCGCCTTGGCGCGGCAGCACCAGCAGCTGGCCGTTGGCGAGCTTGGCGGTGCAGTCGTACTGGCGGGCCAGACGGGTGATGAAGTTGAAGTCCGACTCGCTGTACTGGTCGATACGCGGCACGTTCAGGGCGACCGGGCAGATCGCCTGCCAACCGTTGCGCGCACCGATCTCGGCGATGATGCGTTGCAGCGGAACATTCTCCCAACTGCTGCTGCGGATGGTTCTGCCACTGCCGCACAGGTCGCTGGCCTTGCCGCGGATCACCAGGGTGTCCGGCGGCCCGGACAGCTCGACCTCATCGACGGTGAAGCGCCCCAGCAGCGTCAGCGGCTGCCCGGCGTAGCCGAGGTGCACCTCCAGCACCGCGCCGCGAGGCGGCAGGGCCAGGGCACCGTCGCGGGCATCGATGCGCAGCTCGAACGTATCCGACTCCATGCCGGGTTTGTCGGTGGTGCGCAGCAGTAGCAGGCGGTCGTTGATCAGGGCGGTGATGTCCTTGCCATCGGCCTTGATGCTGAAGACGGGTTGCATGACTCATGCCTCCGTTGTCGGTGTGGATACGGGCCTGCGCTCAGTCCCAGAGCTGCACGCTGCTGACCGTGGCAGTGGGCAGGTCCGGTAGCAGGATCATCACGCCGGCGCGCAGGGGCTGGTCTTCGTCGGCCAGCCCCTGATTGGCCTCCAGCACGGCTTCGACCGTGCGGTTGAGGTGGCCGTAATAGTGTTGACAGAGGGTGTCGAGCAGATCGCCGTCAGACGTTTTGCAGGTCTTCGCCATAGTGGGTGAACTCCAGTGAAAAACCCTGTTTGCGTGGAATGCCCCCGGCCAGCAGGTTGCTCTGGTCTTCGTCGATGCTGGTCAGGCACCAGTTGCCGAGCACCTCGCCGTACCCTGTGGTCAGGCTCAGGGGCAGCAACTGGCGACCGATGCTGCGCAGGGTCTGCAGTTGGTCCAGACCGCCCTTGAAGGAGGGAAAGATCGCACCACGGATGCTGATCGTCTCCTCGCCCTGGCCGACGGCCTGCTGCGCGCTGTCGCGGCTCAGGCGTTCCTGAGCGGCCCAGCGAAAGCGGGTCTGGCGACGCAACTGGTCGAACGCGGCGGTATCGAGGTTGAAGTAGTACGGTGTGGCATTGGCCTTCAGCGGTTGCAGCACCAGCAGGTGCGGGAATGGCTTGATCGCTTCGGCGGTCGGCGTTGTCAGCGGTGCGAAGCCGAAGGTGACGAGCACCCCGCTTGCCACCGCGCGGGCATCGCCCACCACCTTGCGGATCGCCGCGCCAGCCTTGCTCAGGTGTTCGGAGAACGCATCGACACGCTCCTGCACCTTGCGCACCTCGTCGACGCTCTTGTCGTAGCGGGCAATCACTTTGTTGACACGCCCTTGTGCCGAGTCGATGGCACGCAGGGTACGTTGCAGGCGCTGGCCGATGGCCGGACCGATCCAAGGCAATGCTTCGAGTTCAGCCGCGGCTTCCTTGACGTGGTCCACGGCCTGGTTCATCGGGTCGAGCATGGCGCCGGCACGCCGACGCCCCTCCTCGCCCGCCTTGACCAGTGCATGCAGTGCGGCCTGCAACTGCTCCAGGTAGGTCATGAATGTCCCTCCGGTTCAAAATTGTCGTAGAGGGTCTGCCAGACGCGCTTCATCAGCTCTTTGCCGTTCTTCCAATACCCGGCGCACAGCCAGTTCCAGGTCGGTGGCGAGTTGGTCGTGTGCAACAGCGGCGCCTTGCAGCGTGATGGGGATGTTGGTGGTGAAGTTGAAGGGCTGGCCTGCCCCGCCGGTAATGACCGGTTGGGCCGGGTCTTGCGGCGGAGCATCTGGCAGGACGCTGGCTTGCGGCGGCACCGACAACTGCGCGGCTGGTACCTGCACCTCTACTGCGGGCTTGTCCATTAGAGCTGAACGTCCAGACGCTGAGGCCTGCACCGCAACCTTCGGCAACCCCAGTACAGCAGCCGGCCTTGACGGCTTCTGAGGCGATCGAGGGAGCTCGACCTTTACGGCAGCGGGCGCAACGCTGGCGCCATGACTTTCGAATCTGGGAGAAGGCACGATACCGGGGACCAACGAAAGACCAGGAATCGCCGGAGGCCATGCACGAGGCTCAGCGATGGCGCCTGCAACCCGTTGCTTGGCCGCCGCACTTGGCGACCTCCCCTCATCCACAGGAGGCCTCAACAGATCCCTGACGAGAGCCTTGTCCATGCCGGCAGTGTCAGCAGTCGAACCCGGCTTCGGCATAGTCAACATCGAAGGCCGCCGTTGCGATGAACCGCTTGCGGCGGTTGCAAACTGCGCCATAAGTCCCGGCAGTCGAAGAGGAGACGGCGGTCCCGACGACCTGGCACGCTCCGGGTTCTGCTGCTGTGCAGTACCGCTTACCTTGGCCGACAACCCGCGCCGTACCGGCTGTGCTGTGGAGGCAGGCTCCGGGTACTGGGTGGCCAAATATTTGCCAACCGCCGACCCAACCTGATCGCCCACAAAGTTGCCAACCGACATCCCTATCGTGGTACCGATCGGACCAAGCAACGATCCGGCGGCACCCAGGGCGCCACCAAGGATCAGACCCCCTGCCGCGCCGCCATAACCGCTCCACTTTTCTTCACGGGTTTGCGCCGTGCCATAGGTATAGGCCGCCTTTGCACCCGCCTCGATGAACATTGAAGCAAGGGGTATTTTCAATGCCTTGAGGTTCTCTGCGACGCCCTTGGCGGTCCCAGCAACAGCACCTGGGTTGGTGTAACGCCGCTTGAGTACCTCCCAGCTGGCATAACCCCCGCCCACCACCGCAGCAGTCGTAAGCGCGTCCTTGACTGAGCCAGACAGCGTCGAATAAGGATCCGCGTCAGGTTTCGACTGAGTCGATACCGGCGTTGATGGCGGTTTGTCCTTGGCTGTCTCCGATGCAGGGTTCGTGACCCGCTCGCCAGCCCAGGCGCCCAGCTTGTCGCCGGCCATACCGAAGGCAACGCCGCCCACCTCCGAGACCATCGTGCCCCAGCGCGGCACCGCCGCTCCCAAGGCCTTGCCGCCTAAGGTGCCGACTGCCGACCCAACCGCACTGAGATAGCCCACTGCCTGCTCCTTCGCCGTGGTGGCGGTGGAAGCGGTGTGGAAGAGCTTCAACCCCAAATCCAACTTGGTTGCAGAGGCAGCCTCCTTGGCCGCAGCCCCTGCTCGAGTACGGGCAGTGGCTCGGCTCGGCGTGGGATCAGCAGAGGCTGACGAAACTGCTTCGCCCTCCCCCGACACCACCCCTTGGCGGGCTTCAGGTGCATCGGCGTTGATCCGGGGAGTTGAATCTGCGCGCGGCCGAGGCTGGGGGTACGCATGTACGATCTGAGCGGGCAACTCGAACGGGGGTGAGTTGGATGCGCGCCATCCCTGTTCAGCCAAGGGTAACGGCTGGTGCTCCAGTGCCGGAGTGAGTCCTTGCCAGTTCGACAGCTGTGGCACGACCGATGGATACGGGCCTGGTCGCCAGATATCCAGCGGTGATGAAAACGATTGCAGCGCCTTGCCGTAAGGCGCCCAATGATCGGTAAACCTGGCGCGATAGTCATCGAGCGCGCCAGGGAAAGCCGAGCCAGATGCGACGGCTTCCCCCAGGGCAATCCCTGATTTGTTCGCCATCCGTTAATCCTCTCAATCCGAAAGCCACCAGACCATGTCGCTGAACGACATGGTCATGATTTCGCTCGCGGAAAAGTTCAGCTCCTTGGCCAGCCGCCTTGCGGCGGCCTTCTGCCGGGTCGGGTCAAACCTCGTCGTCCTGCACCAGGCGAAAATACCCGGCCTGCAAGCGGCCGTAGTCCTTCAGGGTGAGGCCTTCGAGGTCCTTGATGCCGACTTCGGCCAGCGAGGCGAACAAGTTCAGCTCGCGCTGCTCGTCGTCGCTGGCGCCGCCGGCCTGGGCGTTGCGCATGTCACGCACCGTCGGGGCCCGCAACGTCAGGCTGTCGACCTGAACGCCATTGGCCTCGCTCGGACGCGACAAACGCACCGTGACGCGGTCGGCTGCAAGGTTCAGCCACTGGGGCTGGCGGTTTTCCTGAGCCATGAACACCTCCCTTACAGGCCCAGCGCAGTACGCTGCGCCGCCAGTTGGTCGACACCGTCGATCACCCGCTTCATGCCCAGGGCATCGATCTCGTAGACCAGGCGACCATCAACCTCCAGCTTGTAGTAGCTGAGCGCGACGCTGTGCTTGATCTCGGCCTTGTCACCGGATTTCCAGTCGCCCATGTCGATTTCCTTGAGCGAGCCGCGCAGGGTGACGACGACCGGATTGATCTGGCCCTTGAGGCCTTTGAAGGCGCCGCGGAACGTGCCGTTGAAGGCCGTGCCATCGGCCAGGCCGAAGAACTTCAGCGACTCGCGGCGCACGCCGGTGGTGGTGAAGGCCGCTTCCTGTTTCTCCATGCCCAGGTCCATCTCGACCGGCATGTCCATGCCACCGGGACGGTGTTCTTCCATTTTCAGGGTCAGTTTGGGCAGGGTCAGGCTGGGTACATCGCCCTGGAAGCTCACACCGTCGACGAACAGGTTCAGGTTGGCCAGGGTTTCGGGAATCATTGCCATGTAGATGCGCTCCTTAAGCGGCGGAATCGAGGACTTCGGTCAGCCACTGGTTGGTGACTTCGACGCGGAAATTGGGGTTTTCGGCAGGCGGTACGTCGGTGAAGCGGATGTTCCAGTACACCTTGCCCTGCTCCAGTTGGCTGGCGGTGTTCAGCTCCGGATCGGCGAAGACCTCGAAGTTGATGATCGCGCCCTGGTTCTTCAGGTCGCGCATGAAGGCCTGCAAGCCCTCGGTGACGTCCTTGACGTAGGTGGCGGTGATGGAGCGGTCGACGGCCCACTTGTGGCCGTAGAGGATCGCGTCCATGACGATGTCCATGGTCCGCACGCGGGTGACGAAGGCCCACTTCGGATCGCTGGACAGGGTGCGGTTGCCCCACAGTCGGAAGCCGTCATCGCGGATGATGGTGGCGATGTTGGCGTTGTTCAGCAGGTTGGCGCGGCAGCTGTCGTCGCCATCGAGGAACTCCACAGGGCGGCTGGTGCCGGTGATGCCGACGAACTCCTTGTTCGATGGCGAGGCCCAGAAACCGTACTCGCGGTCGGTGAAGGCGAACAGGCCGGCGACCCAGGCCGAACCTGGCGCATCGACGGTGGCCTCGGCGACGGTGTCGAAGTAGCGCACGCCCGGATCGACCAGGAAGGCGCGCTTGGCACCGAAGTTCTTGGCGTAGGCGAGCGCGGCTTCATCGGTGGTGCCAGGGCCGTCGATGATGGCGATGCCGCGCAGCTTGTCGGCCAGTGCCACCAGCGCGGTGCCTACCGCCTGGGTGGCGCTGTGCTTGGGCGCGACCAGCAGGCGCGGCTGGGCGTTGAAACGGCTCTTGCCGTCGAGCAGCGCCTGCAGGCCAGTGCGCTTGCCGTCGGCGAGCACGTTGCCGATGATCGCTGCGGTCTGCTCGGCCGCCTCTTCGAGCTTGGCCACGCCGCAAGCGACGATGACCGCCTTGGCGCGACTGTAGATGGCGCGGCAGGCCTTGGTGATCGCCGCATCGGCGCCGAAGGCAGCCACGGCTTCACGCTCGCTGGTGATGAGGACCAGGTCGTTGGCCTTGGCCGTGACGCCAGCACCTTCGGTGAAGGTGTCGACCAGGCCGATGATCGACGACGACGGCAGTGCGATGTTGCGGGCGCCGGTGTCTACGTTGGTTACGGTGACGCCGTGGAAGAATCCACTCATGTAGGGTTACTCCAGGTTTGCGGATTAAATGAAAAGGCCCCGCGGGTGCGGGGCCTTGGGGTATCTGGTTCGAGGTGGACATTCCCCGTGCAAGGGGAAGCTACGAATCCCGATGATTTTTGCGAATCAGCTTGCTGCGGATTCGGACTCGACGAACGAAGGTGTCAGCGGACGCAGGGAGTCATCGGGGAAGCCTTCAGACTCAGGCCACTCTCTCAACGCCTGCCGGTAGCGCAGAAGCTCAGCGAACTGAGAAGGCGTCAGTGTTGGGGCGAGGTTCAACTCCTGCTGCTCGACATGCCTGGCCACAAGCCATTGACTCGTTTGCAGTTGCAGGTTTCGCCATAGACGCTCGGCATTCGAAGACTGCTCAAGCGTGGGCGCGGGAGGGTCGACGAGAACGGGTAGGCCGTGCTGGTCATGGGCACGGAGCTTGTCTGGCGGAGGATTGCAAATTATCGCCCGAAACATGTCTTCGGAAATCGTTACGGCATCCATTGGGATGTCAGCGTGGATACCTTCCAAATAGGTAGTGCCTGTGGTTTTGCTGTAGTAGCGCTTCATGCAGTATTGCCTCAGTAACCAATAGCAAAATAGGGGCAGGCGGAAAGTGTGGGGTTGCCCCAGCCCACCGAACCCTTGGTGTAGGAGCCAATGTTCAGCACGTTCATTCCCGTGTTACTGAGCCCTCGGAACTGCCAGAAGGTACGCGTGCTACCACCAGGCTGGGTATTGTCATAGGCGCCTACCCAAAAACAGCGATTTGGAAAAGCCAACGGAAAGCTGACATCCGCGTTTTCGGTGGTGTTAACGCTTGAACCGTACTGGAGGATCAAACCTCCGAGCCATGTGGGCAGCATCAAGTAGCCGTTGGCGCCGAACTGCATGGAAAAGCCCCAGCGCATTTTCCGGGGGGACACTGCGGCGTTGTCTACAACGCCAGCATTGGCCTCGGCCTGCGATGCGACACGCAAGGTGCCGGAGGTGGTTTCACTTCCTTCTCTCGCTAGCGCAGCCAACGCGGCGACGTCGATCTGCCCTTGATTGATCGGCGCATTCCATGCCTTGATGCACCACATCACCGCAAGGTTACGAGGACGGGTTTCTGCTGCTGTCCTTGCCACTTTGGAGGCATCGAAGCGAGCCACATCACTGGCAGCGGCAGAGTTTGGATCACGGGTGATGGTATTTGCTGGCGACGACTCGGCGTAGGAGCCGGTAAATACGCCTGAGGTACCTCCCAGCACGCCAAGCCCGGTGCCTGTACCACCACGCAGGCCAAGCGATCCAACAAGGTTCTGCAAGGCATCGTCCTGATAGGAACCCATTCCCCTGCCAGCATCCACACCACGGCCATGGTCCCAGCCACGCAGAAACTCACCGCGGTAGTCCGGAAGGCGGAAGTAACCGGCCGGATCACCAACCTTGTTGTAGGCTGCGCCCAGATAGGCGGCAAGATCCGGATAACCGGCACTGCTTTGTAAACTTCCGTCCAGCTCCAGATACCCCGCAGGTGGCGTGGCTATCGGGAATGGCACGATGGCACCGACCGGCATCGCGGATCGCAACTTGGCCAACTCTTCAACAAGCGCCGCTACGTCAATCTGCCCTTGGTTGACCGGCGCATTCCAGGCCTTGATGCACCAAATGACAGCCAGATTTCGAGGTCGTGTTTCAGCTCCGCCAGTGCTGCCAGAAATCAAACCGGCAATCGATCCATTCAGCGAACCTGGGGTTGTTTCCTTGTAGGCTTTCGCCGTGGAGGAGGCGCTGCTGCCGTACCCTTTGCCGAATATTGTGGTTACAGGGCCGGTGGCGCCCGAAACGCCGCTGGCACCAGACCCGGCCCCGACGTTATCAATAAAGCCAACGTCTTTGTGCTCGTGAGACTTGAACGACTCGTCCTGGAAGCTGCCAAGGCCACGCCCGACATCTACCCCCCGCCCATGGTCCCAACCCCGCAAGAACTCACCCCGAGAATCCGGCAACCGGAAGAATCCGCTCTGCTCGTTCCCTTTGTTGAACGCACCGCCCAAATAAGCAGCAAGATCCGGATAGACCGCGGCGCTCTGGGTACTGCCATCGACTTCAAGGAAGCCTGCAGGCACCGTACCGCGTGGAAATGGCAGCATGGTGCCAACCGGCAATGCCGAAGCTGTCTTCAACAGTGCCTGGATCTCGGCCTTGGTGTAGGTGTTGGCAGACTGGAACGCGCTGAATGCGAGAATTTCCACCGACTCCCCGAGCGTGCAGGGCGCCATGAAGGTGATGCGCTGCCCGTCGGACAAGTAATCAGTGACCTCGCGTCCGTTGCGCAGGACGATGGTACTTCCAACGGTGTGTGCGACCTCGAATACCGTCTGCCCGACCGAGGCCTCGAAGGAGTATCGCTCGAACGCCTTGCCCGCGCCGACGCCACCGCCGAGCTGGAAGTACGTACCGTCATGGTTCAGGTCGTACAAGGCGCCAGCGCGAATATCGCCCCCTACCAGGTCGACCAGCCCACCTGTGCCGGCCTTCTTGACGGGCACGGCGGCGAGTCCGTTGACGCGCACAGTAACCGCTCCCGTGTTGGTCGCTGTGGCCTTGAACTGGAAGCGCTGACCTGCGGCATAAGCTGTCAGCACGGTCTCGCGGCTCTTCAGTTCGAGCACCAGGGCATCAGCGGTGCCCTTGGCGTCGCCCAGCCAGGCCAACGGGCCTGAATCCTTCGCAGCGTCGGCCCGACGCAGGTACTGGGGATGCGGGTCAGCGGCTTCCACATGGGCCTTGAGTTGATTGCGTGCATACAGCTCGGCGGCTTCGCGCGCCTTGTCCACATAGTCCCGGGTGGCCAGTACGATGCTCGGATCAATCTTCAGATTAACGTTGGCGACGTTACCGAACACCACGTGCATGCGAATGGTCTGGGTTCGTCCCGACCCCTGCGCCAGCAGGGGCTTGTAGCTCGGTGCAGGTTTGGCGATGGCGATCAGGTTGCCACTGGCATCCTCCAGCGCCAGCTCGCGAATCCACCAGCCGCCAATCTCGGGTGGCAACACCAGCTCTGCCACCAGCACACCCGGATCGGCAGGTGATGGATAGAGCGCATTGAGTTGCGCCCGATAGACTTGGCGTACCAGAGCGGTCTGGGTCGGCTTGGGTGTCGGATCGGGGGTTTGCGAGGGCTCACCGCCGGCATCGCCGATGAGCATGTGGGTGATGTTCCAGGGCAGACCCAGCGCAGCCGTGTTGGCCTGCTGGGCGATACCGATGTTGGTCAGGAACCCACCGAATTGAGTGGTCGAGTTAGCCATTTAGGTAGATGTCCAATAAGTCCAGGGTGTGGTCGTTCACCAGGTTGAAAGCGCCCAGACGCACTTCGATATCCGCAGCCTCCCAGGGATAAACCTCCAGCAGTTCGCCCTCGTTCAAGGCGACGGCCTGATAGGCGGGGATGAAGGTCTCCAGACTGATATCCAGTCCGATCAGGTGTCGACTGATCGGCTTTGCGTCCTCGATCAGCCGAGTCAGCTCCTGGTAGGTCTGTTCGTCGATGCCGCTGTCCTCTACGCCCACCTTCAGCGCAAAGGTCCCCGGCACCCCGGCAGGCTGGGCCTGCCACCACTCCTGCACCTCGATGAGGTAACCGAACGGCTCGACCACCCGCCTGAGGGCGCCGAGGGTGCCCTTGTGGGCATGGACGAAGAATGCCGAGCGGATCACCGAACGCTTGACGGTGTCGCTCCAGCTGTCGTCCCAGCGATCCACCGACCAGGCCCAGGCCAGCTGGTAGAGCAGGTGCGCGGGGCAGGTGTCGGGGTTGTAGAGCTGGCGCAGGGTGACCTTGAGGTCTTCGTCGCCAGCCGTTTCGATGGCCCGCTCCAGCGGGGTGCGGTTGAGCGGCAGAAGGCTTCGCATGTCAGCCTCCGCGCTTGAGGTCGAAGCCTGTGCACCAGGCAGCCTGGGCCTTGCTCGGGCGGATGTCGGTCCAGTCGATCAACTCGACCCGGCTGACGCCGTCGATGTGCAACTGGGCGTCGATGCCAGAGCGGGCGACCTCGACCCCCAGGCGACGCCGCGGGTTGATCCAGGCCTGCAGACGACGCCGACACTCGCTGAGGATGGCCTCGTACTCGGGGCCGTTGTCGGCCATGTGCAGCACGGCGTCGATCCGGTATGGCAGCACCTGGGCGCTGCGCACATTGACCCGGTCGGCAACCGGGCGGATGTCCTCGTCGTTGAGGTAGGCGTTGACTTCGTCGAGCAGCGCCTGGGGCGCGACACCGTCGTCATCGATGCTCAGTACCGTGACATCGACCACCGCCGGCGACGGGCTTTCGGCGGTCGCGTCGGCGACCCGTCCCGAGGCGTTGCGGGCGTGGAGGATGTAACTGTTGCGCGGGCCGGCGGTGGTCAGGCCTTCATAGACCAGTTGCACACGTTCGCGCAGGGCGTCGTCGGATTCAAGAATCGCCTCGGTGGGTGGAACGGTGGTGGGGTCGGCGGCCTGGATCACCAGGCGCTGCAACGAAACGTTGGCCGCCAGTTGGTCAAGGTCGCGGCCCTGGGCATAGGCGAGCAGCAAGGCCTTCGCAGCATCATTGATGCGTGCCCGGTTGAGCAGTTTTCGGTAGGCGCCGACCTCGAGCAGCTTGGTGACCGGATCGCTTTCCAGATGTGCCGTCCAGCCATCGCCCATATGTGCACGAAAGGTTTCAAGGTCAGCCTCGTACAGCGCCTCGAAATCAAGGTCCTCGAGCAGTTGCGGGGCGGGCAGTTTCGACAGGTCTACCTGGCTCATACGCTCACCTCCACCAGGGCGTCATCGCCCAGGTAACGACCGCTCAGGGCCAGGCTGACCTGGCCGTCGAGCACGGCCACGACCTTGACTCGCTCCAGTTGCAGGCGCGGCTCCCAGCGCCCAAGGGCGCGGGCGACCTCAGCCTGTACCGCGCTCTTCCAGCCTTCGTTGACCGGCAGGTCGACATAGCGGCGCAACCGGCTGCCGTAGTCCGGGCGCATTCGGCGACTGCCCAGAGGGGTGGTGAGAATGTCCTCGATGGACTGGCGCAGGTGAGCGATCCCGGCCAGTGGCAAGCCGGTGCGACGGTCCAGGCCGATCATGGCGCGCCTCCCGGAAAAGCCCGGGCGCGTTGATGGGTATCCATTGCGTTCTCCTGGCATGAAAAAGCCCGCGATGGCGGGCTGGGTTCAGTGTTTGTGGTTGGGCGTGTTGCCGGCGGTATCGATGATCCGCCCGCCGCCGTTGATGTCGCCGCTGACAGTCAGCGGGCCGTTGACCGTGACCTTGCCGGTCAGGGTGATGCTCGAGGCCTCAAGGGTGATCGCGCCGTCACTGACCACCAGGGTGCTGGCACCGACCTTGATGCGTGCGTTGCCGCTGGGCAGTTCGATGTCATAACGCCGGGCCTGCCAGTCGTAGGTCAGCGAACCGCCGTCATCGAAGCGCCAGACCTCGGCGTGCTCGCGATTGTCTGGCGGGAAGCCGGCATTGCCATACAGCCCGGCAAAAAAAGTACCTTGCGCCGGTTCACCGCTGGGGCTGAGCAACACGCCCTGCTCACCCAGGCTCGGCGCCCGCCAGTGCCGAGCCTTGCCCGCCGCCTGGGCATGCCAGCGCACCCAGGCGCTGGTCCAGCCGCCACCATCGGACACCCGGACCCGGGCAGCGGCCAAATCCACCGCCACCACGCGGCAGGGAATCACCAGGGTGGCGAGCATGCGGTCATGCGTGGCGCTGACGTAGCTCATGCCAGGTCCTCCGGGGCGATGTACAGGCTTTCATTGCCGGGCCCCGTTTCTGGACTGAAGCCCAGCCGGAGGCTGCCCGGCGGCTGGTCGGGCCAGTGCCATTGCAGTTCGCCCAGCAGCACCGGCTGGTCCCAGCGCACGCGCCAGCCAGCACCGGCGAAGAACGCCCGTACATTGCGGCTCGGCTCGACGAAGTCCAGCCCCCATAGCTGCTGGCGCAACAGGTCCATCAGTTGCGCGGCCAGCACACTGCCCTGCAGGCGTGCCTCGGGGTTGGCGGCATCGGGGGTGATGTCCGCCTCGAAGGTGGTGACCAGCACCGAGCGTCCATCCCTGGGCGCAGCATCGGCAGTCATGCGCACGATGCCATGGCGCAACGCAGGCAATGCCGGGGCATTTCCTACTTCCGTATAGGCATCGACCGATGCCAGCTCCGGAATCGCCTCTCGAATCGTTGCGGTCAAGGCCGCATGCAAGGTGGCCAGTTCGCTCATGTGACGCACTCCTATCGTTCGTCCTTCAAACCAAGGCGCCTGGCTGCCCAGCGTTCATAGAGGCCGATGGCGACATCGGCCCCCGCCATCGCGGTCAGGCACCCGAAGGCGCTGGCGCTCCAGATCGACATGCCGCTGGCATACAGCAGCATCACCGTCGACACCCCGCAGACCATGCAAGCCCCCGAGCGCAGCGCCAGCCGCCGCAGCAGCGACCAGCCTCGGGCACCGGCCTTGTCGGCCCGCCACATCTCGCCGGAAAGCCCTCCCAGCAATGCCAGGACGATCACCAGCCAGAGCGGCATCTCCAGCAACGCCTGTTGCTCGTTCGTCACTGTCCTGTCTCCTGTGTCATGGCCACCGGCGAGTGCCGGTGGATCCCTTGCCGTATAACGCGGCATTCCAAAAGGCCCGTCCGTGCAGGCCCTTCAGTAATGCGTTGTCGAACCGCCGGTCACATCTGGTGACACCGACCGTTCCGCTTCAAATTAGTGACTCCGACCGCGGCCACCTGCCCGCCGGATAACTGATCGTGGTGCTTTACGCTGCACACCCGGGCCAGTTGCCAACCCTCTGAACAGTCAAGGCCTGTTCATCGCTGCCTGTGTAACAACCGGTTGCTGTCCGGCTTGAGATACAGGCTATGCACTTATGCATATGCAGTCAATGCATTTTTGAAAATATTTATGCATGAGGAGTTGCTTAAATGCATGAAGGCCTTATCGGGTATGGCCTGTAGGGCTTTTCAGAGAGCCTAAAAATTTTGTAGGTCGGGTAGGGTTTGTGGTGACGGGGGATGAAAGGCGGGAGGCGGGGATATTTCGTATGCATGAAAAAACCCGCCGAAGCGGGTTTTTATCCAGCGGATTTGCGGGTCAGCGTGCGTACATGCCCCACCAGAAGACATGCCCGAGCAGGCTGATCTGCTCTTCCTGCATCTGCTGGAAACTGTAGTCTTCGTCGGGATGTTCATCGCGGTTGAAGCTGCGCAGGCGTATGCCGGTGGGCAGGCGATAGACCTGCTTCACCCGCAGCTGGCCATTGTGGTTGATAGCGTAGAGATCGCCATCGATGATATCGCCAATGGCACATTTGCCGGTGTTGACGCCGACCGTCGCACCATCGCGCAGCACTGGCAGCATGCTGTTGCCGCGCACCGTGACGCACTTGGCCTGGTCGAACTGCACACCATTGTGGCGCAGGCTGCGCTTGCCGAAACGCAGGCGCGCGCGCTCGCTTTCCTCGATGACGAATCTTCCTGATCCTGCTGCCAATTCGACCTCTCGAAGAAATGGAACGGACACCTCGTCATCCTCGACGGGGGTTTCGTCGTCCCACAGGCTGATGTCGCTCAGGTCCACATGACCATGCATGGGCTGCGCCTCGCGGGACTCACCCAGCTCTATGCGGCCACGCAACTGATCGGTGCTCACGCCGAAGTAATCGGCGATCCTGGAGACATGCTTGTCTGACGGATCGACAATTTTCTCGCTGAGAATCCGAGACAGGGTGGATTGCGGTACGCCCGTGCGCCGGTGCAGCTCCGTCGGGGACAGGCCGTGGCGATCGAGCAGTTCTCTGAGTACAGTGGCTACGTTGCGCTTTTGCATAAAATGCATATTGCTGCAGATCGATGGGAAATGCAAATGCATACAGCGCGCCCTGAACACGCGATCATTCTGGGATCCCCGTCACCGCATGCACCGCCCGCATCGCGCAAGGCGGACGCGCGCCCTGGGGTTCGATCTGCTCGCACTTGCGCAGCAACGGCAATGCGTCGCTGAACTTGATTGCAGCGACAGTCTCGGCATGCTGCTGAGACAGGAAACAGTGCTCGAAGCGATAGGCCGCATACACATCGGCCTGCACCGGCTCATTGTCATAGACTTCGCTCACGATCTCGCGCAGCAACTGGCGGGTCGGCTCGTCCAGCTTGGCCGGTATCCCCTGCAGCAACTGCTCCCGCGGTGTCCCGTCAGCCCGTGCCTGGACGACATGCCGCGAAGCCTCTATCGACGCCTGCATACCCTGCGGGAAAGGGCACTGTGCAGCCGCCATGACCGGTAACGGCAGGCTCAAGCCTGCGACCATCAGATAAAACGCCACCCTTGGCATGGAATTCCTCGCGCTGTATTCGGGCCTGTCCGGAAAATCGACAAATCATAGCGGTGCCCTGCCCTTTGTGTCCTGCAGCAGGCGAAAAAAGCCTGTACCATTGCGGGTTTCGAAATTGCCACCAGACCACCTGTTTCAAGGCCCTGAATGTCTGATCTCTCCGCACACACCCCGATGATGCAACAGTACTGGAAGCTGAAGAACCAGCATCCAGACCAGCTGATGTTCTACCGCATGGGCGACTTTTACGAAATCTTCTACGAAGATGCGAAGAAAGCCGCGAAACTGCTGGACATCACCCTGACCGCACGCGGTCAGTCGGCGGGCCAGTCGATCCCCATGTGCGGGATTCCGTTCCACTCGCTGGAAGGCTACCTGGCCAAACTGGTCAAGCTCGGCGAATCGGTGGTGATCTGCGAGCAGATCGGCGACCCGGCCACCAGCAAGGGCCCGGTTGAGCGCCAGGTGGTGCGTATCATCACGCCGGGTACGGTCAGCGACGAGGCGCTGCTCGATGAGCGCCGCGACAACCTGATCGCCGCCCTGCTGGGTGACGAACGCTTGTTCGGCCTCGCTGTGCTGGACATCACCAGCGGCAGCTTCACCGTGCAGGAGATCAAGGGCTGGGAAAACCTGCTTGCCGAACTCGAGCGCATCAACCCGGTGGAGCTGTTGATTCCCGACGACTGGCCCCAGGGCCTGCCGGCAGAGAAGCGCCCGGGAGCGCGCCGTCGGGCTCCGTGGGACTTCGATCGTGACTCGGCGCGCAAGAGTCTGTGCCAGCAGTTCGCAACTCAGGACCTCAAGGGCTTCGGCTGCGACAAGCTGACTCTGGCCATCGGCGCCGCCGGCTGCCTGCTGACCTACGCCAAGGAAACCCAGCGCACCAGCCTGCCGCACCTGCGCAGCCTGCGCCATGAGCGCATGGATGACACGGTGATTCTCGACGGCGCCAGCCGCCGCAACCTCGAGCTGGACATCAACCTGGCAGGTGGCCGCGACAACACGCTGCAGTCGGTCATCGACCGCTGCCAGACGGCCATGGCCAGCCGCCTGCTGAGCCGCTGGCTGAACCGCCCGCTGCGCGACCTGAAGGTGCTGCAGGCACGCCAGGATTCGATTCGCTGCTTCCTCGACGGCTACCGCTTCGAGAAGCTGCAGCCGCAACTCAAGGAAATCGGTGATATCGAGCGGATTCTCGCCCGTATCGGCCTGCGCAACGCCCGCCCACGTGATCTGGCACGCCTGCGCGACGCCCTTGGCGCCCTGCCCGAACTGCAGAACGCCATGGCCGAGCTCGAAGCCCCCCACCTGGCCCGCCTGGCGGCGATCACCGGCACCTACCCGGAGCTGGCCAGCCTGCTGGAGCGGGCGATCATCGACAACCCGCCTGCGGTGATCCGCGACGGCGGCGTACTCAAGACCGGCTACGACAGCGAACTCGACGAACTGCTGGCCATGAGCGAGAACGCCGGTCAGTTCCTGATCGACCTCGAAGCCCGAGAGAAAGCCCGCACCGGGCTTGCCAATCTCAAGGTCGGCTACAACCGTGTGCATGGCTATTTCATCGAGCTGCCCACCAAACAAGCCGAACAAGCGCCGGGCGACTATATCCGCCGCCAGACGCTCAAGGGCGCCGAGCGCTTCATCACACCTGAGCTCAAGGCGTTCGAAGACAAGGCGTTGTCGGCCAAGAGCCGCGCCCTGGCCCGCGAGAAGATGCTCTACGATGCACTGCTCGAGACCTTGATCAGCCACCTCGCACCGTTGCAGGACAGCGCTGCGGCGCTGGCCGAGCTGGACGTGCTGAGCAACCTCGCCGAGCGCGCACTGACCCTGGACCTGAACTGCCCGGCCTTTGTCGACGAGCCGTGCCTGCGCATCGAGCAGGGGCGTCATCCAGTGGTCGAGCAGGTACTGACCACGCCGTTCGTGGCCAACGACCTGGGCCTGGACAACAACACCCGCATGCTGATCATCACCGGCCCGAACATGGGTGGTAAATCCACCTACATGCGCCAGACCGCATTGATCGTGCTGATGGCGCATATCGGCAGCTTCGTGCCGGCAGCGCGCTGCGAGCTGTCGCTGGTGGACCGCATCTTCACCCGCATCGGTTCCAGCGACGACCTGGCCGGCGGCCGCTCGACCTTCATGGTAGAGATGAGCGAGACCGCCAACATCCTGCACAATGCCACCGACCGCAGCCTAGTACTGATGGACGAGGTCGGCCGCGGAACCAGTACCTTCGACGGCCTGTCGCTGGCCTGGGCCGCTGCCGAACGTCTGGCGCAGTTGCGCGCCTACACCCTGTTCGCCACCCACTACTTCGAGCTGACCGTACTGCCGGACAGCGAGCCGCTGGTGGCCAACGTGCACCTGAACGCCACCGAGCACAACGAGCGTATCGTGTTCCTGCACCATGTGCTGCCAGGCCCCGCCAGCCAGAGCTATGGCCTGGCAGTGGCGCAACTGGCGGGCGTGCCTTCGCAAGTCATCCTGCGCGCCCGTGAACACCTTCGCCGTCTGGAAACCGCCAGCCTGCCCCACGAGGCGCCGGTGACCAAGGCCAAGGGCGAACCGCACGTGCCACACCAGAGCGACCTGTTCGCCAGCCTGCCACACCCGGCCATCGAGAAGCTGGGCAAGCTGGCACTGGACGACATGACGCCTCGCCAAGCTATCGAAATGCTATATCAACTGAAAAACCTGTTATAACGGCCAGCCGCGCAAGCTGGTAGAATCCGCCGCGGTTTGCCGGAGCTGCAGGCTATTAGCCTGGCCTGCAGCCAACGTGAACCGCGCTGCCCTGGAAGGAAGGGCACGCTGCCGTCGCCTGAGGAGAAAATTAGAAATGACCTTCGTCGTCACCGACAACTGCATCAAATGCAAGTACACCGACTGCGTGGAAGTCTGTCCGGTGGACTGCTTCTACGAAGGCCCGAATTTCCTGGTCATTCACCCGGACGAGTGCATCGACTGTGCGCTGTGCGAGCCTGAGTGCCCGGCACAGGCCATTTTCTCGGAGGACGAAGTGCCTGCCGGGATGGAGAACTTCCTCGAGCTCAACGCCGAGCTGGCTGAGATATGGCCGAACATCACCGAGCGTAAGGATCCCCTGCCGGACGCTGAAGAATGGGATGGCAAGCCAGGCAAGATCGCTGATCTGGAGCGCTGATCGCTGCAGTGACAAAAAAAGGCCCGCAAGGGCCTTTTTTGTGCCTGGCATTCGAGCTCATGCAAGCCCGAGCGAGGAGAAATCGCAGGCAAAAAAAAGGGGCGGTTTGACCCGCCCACATTTTTTCCGTAGTCCCTGCTTGTCCCATTCATCATCCTGATGAATCGCATCCTGCGATGTCCTTGGCAATCATCCTTGAAAGCCTGTGCCAGTCCGTCGGCACACTTCAGATACTAGCGATTTCCCCAGCGCGAGCAACCCGCGCACCTAACAAGATGCTACAGCTGACACATTTGCAAACACCGAAAAAATTCATTATTTTCAGATAGTTAAGAAAATATCGTTGCTGAAAAAGGCAATTATTTACTCTTGTTGGTAGCGAAGGCTTACACCACGAGTAAGCGATCTCTTACACGCCAAGCAACAGCGCTAGTAGGTTGAACAATTTCCCAGACAAAAAAATGCCCCGAGGTCATCGGGGCATTCTGTTTGCGCGCAGCAGCTTATTGGAACAGCGACTCGCTGGACAGGCCGTTCTTTTCCAGGATCTCACGCAGACGCTTGAGCCCCTCCACCTGGATCTGCCGTACACGCTCACGGGTGAGGCCAATCTCCAGGCCAACATCCTCGAGCGTACTGCTTTCATGGCCACGCAGGCCGAAGCGGCGAATCACCACCTCCCGCTGCTTGTCGGTCAGCTCACCCAGCCACTGGTCGATGCTCTGCGACAGGTCGTCGTCCTGCAGCAATTCACACGGATCGGTGGGGCGGTCATCGGTAAGGGTGTCGAGTAGCGTCTTGTCCGAATCCGGGCCCAAGGACACGTCGACCGAGGAGACACGCTCATTGAGCCCAAGCATGCGCTTGACCTCAGCCACTGGTTTCTCCAGCAGCCCGGCAATTTCTTCGGGGGACGGCTCATGGTCGAGCTTCTGGGTGAGCTCGCGCGCAGCGCGCAGGTAGACGTTGAGCTCCTTGACCACGTGGATCGGCAGGCGAATGGTGCGGGTCTGGTTCATGATCGCCCGTTCGATGGTCTGGCGGATCCACCAGGTCGCGTAGGTCGAGAAACGGAAGCCGCGCTCCGGATCGAACTTCTCCACGGCGCGGATCAGCCCCAGGTTGCCCTCCTCGATCAAGTCGAGCAGCGACAGGCCACGATTGACGTAGCGGCGGGCGATCTTCACGACCAAACGCAGGTTGCTCTCGATCATGCGTTTGCGGCCGGCCGGGTCGCCCTTCTGAGACAGGCGCGCGAAGTGCACCTCCTCTTCCGGGGAGAGCAGTGGCGAGAAACCGATTTCGTTGAGGTACAGCTGCGTGGCGTCGAGCGCACGGCTGTAATCGATGTACTTGTGCTGCTTGAGCGATGAGCCCGTTTTGGCCCTGGTCCGAACCGAAGGTACAGCAGGTTCGTCTGACACCACATCCGTTTCCAAAACGATACCTGTCTCCATCAGGAGGAGGTCATCGTCGATGTCAAACTCCGGCACTTCTTTGCTGAGAGCCATTGTTATAGTCCTTTGCTGAGTTCGAACCTCAGACTCTAGCGTCGCCTGATTCCCTGGCAGCGCTAAAGCCTGTCCCCTTTACGTCTTCAGGAACAGGCTGGTGCAACAATCAACGGCGTGGCAGGAACTGGAGTGGGTCGACGGGTTTGCCCTGGCGGCGAATCTCGAAATGCAGCTTCACCCGATCAGTGCCCGTAGACCCCATTTCTGCGATCGTCTGCCCTGCCTTGACCTGCTGCCCCTCCCGAACCATGAGCCTGCGGTTGTGGCCGTAGGCACTGACGTAGGTATCATTGTGCTTGATGATGATGAGTTCGCCGTAGCCCCGCAAGCCACTCCCGGCGTAAACCACCGCACCATCAGATGCAGCAAAAACAGGCTGTCCCAAATCTCCGGCGATATCAATGCCTTTATTCAAACTACCGTTTGAAGCGAATTTTCCAATCAGTACGCCGTTCGCCGGCCAAGTCCAGCCCCCCACCGCACGCTCTGCGGCCGGCACCTGGGTGACGGTCGGAGCGGTCGTGGCAGGGGAAGCTGTTGCCGGCTTGTCGCTATTTGTTACTGGCGGGGTCTGCGTACCAACCGGACGGCGAATGACCGTGGTCCTGCTCGACGACGAGGGGCCGGACGATACGACGGTGGTGGAGCCTCCAGCGCCGCTGCTGAAACGAATCGGCTGGCCAGGACGGATGGTGTAGGGCGCCGAGATGCCATTGCGCGCGGCCAGCTCCTTGTAGTCCCAGCCGTAGCGGAAGGCGATAGAGAACAGGGTATCGCCAGGTTTGACCACATACTGCCCCGAGGTCACGGTCGGACGCTTGGGTGCCGCGTTGTTGCGATCGACCACCCGAGCGCCACTGGAGCCGGTGCTGGAGCATCCCGCCAGCAAGGTTCCCATGGCCAGCGCAATCACCAGAAGCTTGAAACCCGACCGATCCTTGCGCTGCCGAATGATTGTGTGACCCACCCGCGCTCCCCTCATGGTGCCGAAATCTGGATATGACGATATGCAATATTGTTTCAATTATAACCGAGCCCGACCCGCTTGGGTGGCCCGTACGGGCGCTGTCATTCTGGCGGGGTTTGCCTCACCCCGCCAGATAGACAAGCCCGCGGCGCAAGAATTCGTTACAACCGCACATATTCCGTCGGCCGTCAGGCCAGTGGTCCGTTGAGCAGCGGCACGAAGCGTACGGCGCCCAGCACCCGGCGCGAGAAGCCCTGTTCCTCACGAACGATCAGCAACAGTTGCTGTGCTTCGCCCGCCGCCCCCACCGGAATCACCATACGTCCGCCGGGTGCCAACTGATCGAGCAAGGCCTGGGGGACTTCCGGCGCCACCGCGGTGACGATGATGGCGTTGTAAGGCGCCAGCGCCGGCCAGCCTTCGCAACCGTCGCCCCAACGAAACACCACGTTACGCAGGTTCAGCTCGACCAGACGCTCCTTGGCACGATCCTGCAGCACCTTGATCCGCTCGACCGAAAACACACGCTCGACCAACTGCGCCAGGATGGCGGTCTGGTAACCAGAACCGGTGCCGATCTCCAGCACCTTGTCCAGCGGGCCGGCCTCCAGCAGCAGTTCGCTCATGTGCGCAACCATGAATGGCTGGGAAATCGTCTGGTTATGGCCGATCGGCAGCGCAGTATCTTCATACGCCCGATGGGCCAAGGCTTCATCGACGAACAGGTGGCGAGGGGTGCGGCGAATGGTCTCGAGCACCTTGGTGTTCGACACGCCCTCTTCATACAAGCGTTGGATCAGGCGCTCCCGGGTACGCTGGGAGGTCATGCCAATGCCGCCACGGCGCTGAAGATCATCCTGTTCGCGCATCAAAGCAGCCCCTCCAGCCAGCCATCGAGGCGCTCGAAGGCATCGTTGAAGGTGCGATCCAGTTGCAGCGGCGTGATCGATACATAGCCTTGCATCACTGCATGGAAGTCAGTCCCCGGGCCGCCGTCCTCGGCGTCACCGGCCACGGCGATCCAGTACCCTTCCTTGCCGCGCGGATTGACGACCTTGGTCGGTGCGGCCGCACGTGCCCTGTGCCCCAGACGGGTGAGGCGTATACCGCGGATATGCTCCAGCGGGAGGTTGGGGATGTTGACGTTGAGCACGGTGCGCGCCGGCAGTTCCAGACGCGACTGCGCCTCGACAAGGCGCCGGGCGATATGGGCGGCGGTCGGCAGGTTGTCCGGCAGGCGCGACAGCAGCGAGAACGCCAGCGAAGTGCCGCCGAGAAAGCGGCCCTCCAATGCAGCGGCAACCGTGCCGGAGTACAGCACGTCGTCGCCCAGGTTGGCGCCCAGGTTGATTCCGGAGACGACCATGTCGGGCGTTTCCGGCAACAGGCCGTTGAGCCCCAGGTGCACGCAATCGGTGGGCGTGCCGTTGAGGCTGATGAAACCGTTGGCCAACACCTGTGGGTGCAGTGGCCGGTCGAGCGTCAGCGAACTGCTGGCGCCGCTTTTGTCTTGATCCGGGGCGATCACCACGCACTCGGCGTAGTCCTGCAGCGCACCGTGAAGCGCAGCGAGGCCGGGGGCGGTAACACCGTCGTCGTTGGAAATCAGAATACGCATGGGCTTTCCGTCTGCCCTGCCGGCACCAGATCCACAAGTTCGCGCACCACCACGGTGGCGAAGCATCCGGCCGGAAGGACGAATTCCAGTTGCAGGATATCAGGCTCGGGATAATGCCACGTCAGCCGCCCAATAGGGAGCCGCAGGATGCGCCGTTCGTGATCCAGTCCTGCCCTGCCCAGCCATTTGCAGAGTGCCGGATGGCGCTCACCGACCGCCGTTTCCAGCGCCGCGGTCCCGCCCGCGCTTGACGGAAGACCCGCGCCCCACAGGGGTCCGGTGGGATGAAGGTCGAGAATTGCCAGCCGAGGATCGGAGCATTCCTGCTCGCCAGCCGGAAAAAAGCTACGGCTATCCGTGAAGGCCAGAAGATCGCCAACCTGCGCCTGGTTCCAGCTTCCGTGCGCCACTCGCGCCGCCAGAACCTGATTGAACAGGTAGCTGCGTCCCGCAGACAGCAGCCGCGAACGCACGTTGCGCTGCTCCGGCAGCGCCTCTCGAGACGCCCAGTCGAGTGCATCGTGGACGTTTCCGCCGGCATGACCGAAGCGCTGGGTACCGAAATAGTTCGGTACGCCTTGCACCTTGAGCTGTTCCAGACGTGCATCCAGCGCCTGGTGATCGGCGCTCAGTGCCGTCAGTCGCAGAGTGAAACCATTGGCCGAGTGCGCGCCGCGCTGCAGTTTGCGCTGGTGACGCACCTGTTTGAGCACGCGCAGGCTGTCGTCTTCGGCACGGGACAGGTCAGGATCGGCCTTGCCCGGCAGATGCAGACTGAACCACTGCCGGGTCAACGCCTGACGGTCCTTCAGGCCGGCATAACTGATGGCACGAACCGGCACACCGGCCGCGCGCGCCAGGCGTCGGGCCGCTTCCTCGGTGTTCAGGTCGCGCTTCTCGACCCACAGCCACAGGTGCTCGCCTTGACCGGACAGTGGGATGTCGAGCACTTCATCGACCTGAAAATCATCGGCGACCGCCTTGAGCACGGCGCGGCCAAGGGCCTCGCCGCTGGCGCGCGGGCCCAGCAGTTCCAGTTCGGTCATGCTGGCAGCAACAGGGCGACCGCATGCACGGCGATGCCCTCCTCACGGCCAGTAAAGCCGAGCTTTTCCTCGGTGGTCGCCTTGACGTTGACCTGGTCGAGCTCGACCTGCAGGTCTTCGGCGATGAAGCGGCGCATGGTGTCGATGTGCGGCGCCATCTTCGGCGCCTGGGCGACGATGGTGGCGTCGACGTTGCCCACCTTCCAGCCCTTGGCCTGCACGACGGCCACCACATGACGCAGCAGCACGCGGCTGTCAGCGCCCTTGAACTGCGGGTCGGTGTCGGGAAAATGCTTGCCGATGTCACCCAGCGCAGCAGCGCCAAGCAAGGCATCGCTCAGGGCGTGCAGCAGCACATCACCATCGGAATGGGCCAGCAGGCCGTATTTGTGGGGAATACGCACCCCGCCCAAGGTAATGAAATCACCGTCAGCAAAACGGTGCACATCGTAGCCGTGGCCAATACGCATAGAAAAACGCCCTGATTGAGTCAGGGCGTGATTCTACCTGCTTTGGCCGCTATTGGGGCCGCTGCTGCATCACTACACCCGCCCAAGTGCGACGGCGTGATGACGCAGGTGCTCATCAATGAAGCTGGCGATGAAGTAGTAGCTATGGTCATACCCCGGCTGCAGCCTCAGGGTCAGTTCATGCCCTCCTTTGCGCGCCGCCTGCTCCAACGCTGCTGGCTTGAGCTGCTTGTCGAGGAAGTCATCGCGATCGCCCTGGTCGACCAACAGCGGTGGGCACTGGCCAGCCGGGGTGTCGGCCAGCAGCACGCTGGCATCCCATTCACGCCAGCGCGCGCGGTCATCACCCAGGTAGCGGGAAAAGGCTTTCTCGCCCCACGGGCAATCCATCGGGTTGCTGATCGGCGAGAACGCCGACACCGATCGGTAGCGCCCCGGGTTGCGCAGGGCACAGACCAGCGCCCCATGCCCGCCCATCGAATGACCACTGATACTGCGCTGATCGGACGCAGGGAAATGCGCCTCGATCAACGCCGGCAGCTCCTGCACCACGTAATCGTGCATGCGGTAATGCTGGGCCCAGGGCTGCTGGGTGGCATTGAGGTAGAAGCCGGCGCCGAGCCCGAAATCCCAGGCTCCCTCCGGATCGCCGGGCACCTGCTCGCCACGCGGGCTGGTGTCGGGCGCAACGATGATCAGGCCTAGCTCGGCAGCCAGGCGCTGGGCGCCGGCCTTCTGCATGAAATTCTCGTCGGTGCAGGTAAGGCCACTGAGCCAGTACAGCACCGGCAGTTTCTCGCCCTGCTCGGCCTGCGGTGGCAGGTAGACGGCGAACACCATGTCGCAGCCCAGCACCTTGGAGTGATGCTTGTAGCGCTTGTGCCAGCCGCCGAAGCTCTTCTGGCAGGAGATGTTGTCCAGGCTCATGGCTGACCTCAGAAGTGGATCACGCTACGGATGCTTTTGCCTTCATGCATCAGGTCGAAGGCCTTGTTGATGTCCTCCAGCCCCATGGTGTGGGTGATGAAGGTGTCCAGCGGAATCTCGCCCTTCTCGGACATTTCCACGTAGCTTGGCAACTCGCTGCGGCCACGCACGCCGCCGAATGCCGAACCACGCCATACCCGGCCGGTAACCAACTGGAATGGACGGGTGGCGATTTCCTGGCCAGCGCCGGCCACCCCGATGATCACCGACTCGCCCCAGCCCTTGTGGCAGCACTCGAGCGCCGCACGCATCAGTTGGACATTGCCGATGCATTCGAAGGAGAAGTCCACGCCGCCATCGGTGAGGTCTACGATCACTTCCTGGATCGGACGATCGTACTCCTTCGGATTGATGCAGTCGGTGGCGCCCAGCTGGCGGGCGATCTCGAACTTGGCCGGGTTGATGTCGATGGCGATGATGCGCGAGGCCTTGGCCTTCACCGCACCGATCACCGCCGACAGGCCAATGCCGCCCAGGCCGAAAATGGCCACGGTGTCACCCGGCTTGACCTTGGCGGTGTTGAGTACCGCACCGATACCGGTGGTCACGCCGCAACCGAGCAGGCAGACCTTCTCCAGCGGCGCTTCCTTCTGGATCTTGGCCACGGAGATCTCCGGCAGAACGGTGTACTCGGAGAAGGTCGAGGTGCCCATGTAGTGGAACAACTGCTGCCCTTTGTAGCTGAAGCGTGTGGTGCCATCAGGCATCAGGCCCTTGCCCTGGGTGGCGCGGATGGCCTGGCACAGGTTGGTCTTGCCCGACAGGCAGAATTTGCACTTGCCGCATTCCGGGGTGTACAGCGGGATCACGTGGTCACCAACAGCCAGCGAAGTGACGCCCTCACCCACCGCTTCGACGATCGCGCCGCCCTCGTGCCCGAGGATCGACGGGAAGATACCTTCCGGGTCCGCGCCGGAGAGTGTGTAGGCATCGGTATGGCAGACACCGCTGGCGACCACGCGCAGCAGCACCTCGCCCGCCTTGGGCATGGCCACGTCCACTTCGACGATTTCCAGGGGTTTCTTGGCCTCGAAGGCAACAGCGGCGCGGGACTTGATCATGAAGGGCTCCAAGCTAGGTATCGGTTCAGGTCATCAGTGTAATTCATGCTTTTTTGATGAATAATCCGGGCAAATGCAAAACATTATTGCCACACAGGGATAATCAATGAGCAGTCGCTGGGAAGGAATCGACGAGTTCGTCGCGGTCGCCGAGTCGGGCCAGTTCACCGCGGCCGCCGAACGACTGGGGGTTTCCTCATCGCATATCAGCCGACAGATCGCTCGCTTGGAGGAACGCCTGCAAACTCGGCTGCTGTACCGCAGCACCCGGCGCGTGACCCTGAGTGAGGCCGGGCAGACCTTCCTGCAACACTGCCAGCGTTTGCAGGATGGCCGCGAAGAAGCGCTGCGCGCGATGGGGGACCTGGCCAGCGAACCCAAAGGTCTGCTGCGCATGACCTGCGCGGTGGCCTACGGCGAGCGTTTCATCGTGCCACTGGTGACTCGTTTCATGGCGCTGTATCCCCAGTTGCGCGTCGAGGTGGAGCTGAGCAACCGCACCCTGGACCTGCTGCACGAGGGCATGGACCTGGCTATTCGCCTGGGACGCCTACAGGATTCACGCCTGGTGGCCACGCGCCTCGCACCGCGGCGCATGTACCTGTGTGCATCGCCAGCGTATCTGGAGCGTTACGGCCGACCGCACAGCCTGTCGGAACTGGCGCGGCACAATTGCTTGGTGGGCAGTTCGGATCTGTGGGTGCTGCAGCAGGATGGCCGTGAAATCAGCCAACGGGTTCAAGGCAACTGGCGCTGCAACAGCGGCCAGGCGGTACTCGACGCGGCGCTGCAGGGAATGGGGTTGTGTCAGTTACCGGATTACTACGTGCTCGAGCATCTGCATGCCGGGGCACTGGTGTCACTGCTGGAGGCGCACCAGCCGCCGAACACCGCGGTGTGGGCGCTGTATCCGCAACAGCGGCACCTGTCACCCAAGGTACGGCGGTTGGTCGACTATCTGAAGGACGGGTTGGCAGGATTGCCGGAGTATCAGCCAGGCTGAGCCCGCAAAGAAGCGGGCACAGGCTAAAGCCTCAGCGCCGCCCAGCCCAGCGCTGACGCAACCACTCCAAATCTTCGGGCCGGGTCACCTTGATGTTGTCACTACGCCCTTCGATCAATCGCGGCGCATGCCCGGCCCACTCAATGGCGGAGGATTCATCGGTCACTGCCACATCCGCCACCAGGCACTCGGCCAGTGCCCGGTGCAGCATGCCAAGCCGGAACATCTGCGGCGTGTAGGCCTGCCATACGGTGGTGCGGTCCACCGTGGCGCTGACCCGGCCAGTCGCGTCGGCACGCTTGAGAGTATCGCGCGCAGGCACCGCCAGCAGCCCGCCCACCGGATCGTCGCCCAGCTCCGACAGCAGCTTGTCCAGATCGCTGCGCGCCAGGTTCGGCCGCGCAGCATCGTGCACCAGCACCCAGTCATCGTCGGCCGCCCCGTGGGCATGCAGCAGCAGCAAGGCATTCAATACCGAATCGGCACGCTCGCGCCCGCCCGCTGCGCGCTGGATGCGAGGATCATTCGCACAGCGCAAACCAGGCCAGTAAGGATCTTCTTCGGCAACGCTGACCACCACCCCCTTGAGCGTGGGATGGTCGAGAAAACAGTCGAGGCTATGCTCGAGGATGGTCTGCCGGCCCAGTTGCAGATACTGCTTGGGGCGGTCGGCAGCCATGCGGGCACCAATGCCCGCGGCAGGAATCACGGCCCAGAAGGCCGGCAGTTCATGGATCATTTCTGTGGCAACTGGTAGAGGGTTTCGCCCTCCTTGACCATCCCCAGTTCATGACGAGCCCGTTCTTCCACGGTCTCCATACCTTTCTTCAACTCCAGCACTTCAGCGTCGAGCACGCGATTGCGTTCCAGCAGCCGTTCGTTTTCGGCATGCTGGTCGGCGATCTGCTGTTGCAGCTCGGCCACTTGCGCCAGGCTGCCATTACCGACCCAGAGGCGATATTGCAGGCCTCCGAGCAACAACAGCAGGACGAGGAACAACCAATAGGGACTGCGCATGAAGATATCCAGGGTAAAAGGCCGCCGCAGCGAGCTTCCGATAGCACGAAGCCTGGCCGAGGCCAGGCTTCGTCGACAGAAACCCGTTTGAAGGCGCTGAACGCTCAGTGAGAACGCTCAGACAGCCCCGGCTGCTGCCTTTTTACCATCTCTTGCTCAGCCGCGAAACTCGGCACGGCCACGGTAGACGGCCTTGGCGCCCAGTTGCTCTTCGATACGCAGCAATTGGTTGTACTTCGAGACGCGGTCGGAGCGGCACAGCGAACCGGTCTTGATCTGGCCTGCAGCAGTACCGACAGCCAGGTCGGCGATGGTCGAGTCTTCGGTTTCACCGGAACGGTGCGAGATCACCGCGGTGTAGCCAGCGGCCTTGGCCATCTGGATGGCTTCCAGGGTTTCGGTCAGCGAGCCGATCTGGTTGAACTTGATCAGGATCGAGTTACCGATGCCCTTCTCGATGCCTTCTTTCAGGATCTTGGTGTTGGTCACGAACAGGTCATCGCCGACCAGTTGCACCTTGGCACCGATCTTGTCGGTCAGGATCTTCCAGCCAGCCCAGTCGGACTCGTCCAGGCCGTCTTCGATCGAGATGATCGGGAAGCGCTCGGTCAGGCCTTTCAGGTAGTCGGCGAAACCTTCGGCGTCGAACGACTTGCCTTCACCAGACAGGTTGTACTTGCCGTCTTCGTAGAACTCCGAAGCGGCGCAGTCCAGGGCCAGGGTGACGTCGGTGCCCAGCTTGTAGCCGGCCTTCTCGACTGCTTCGGCGATGGCCGCCAGGGCGTCTTCGTTGGAGGCCAGGTTCGGGGCGAAGCCGCCTTCGTCACCCACGGCAGTGTTCAGGCCACGGGCCTTGAGGACAGCCTTGAGGTGGTGGAAGATCTCGGTGCCCATGCGCAGGCCGTCGGAGAAGGTCTTGGCGCCGACCGGCTGAACCATGAACTCCTGGATGTCGACGTTGTTGTCGGCGTGCTCGCCGCCGTTGATGATGTTCATCATCGGCACCGGCATCGAGTACTGGCCAGGGGTACCGTTGAGGTTGGCGATGTGTGCGTACAGCGGCAGGTCCTGGTCCTGTGCAGCAGCCTTGGCAGCGGCCAGGGACACGGCGAGGATGGCGTTGGCGCCCAGCTTGGCCTTGTTCTCGGTACCGTCCAGTTCGATCATGGCGCGGTCGAGTGCTTTCTGGTCGGAAGGATCCTTGCCCAGCAGCAGGTCACGGATCGGACCATTGATGTTGCCGACAGCCTTCAGCACGCCCTTGCCCAGGTAACGGCTCTTGTCGCCATCACGCAGCTCCAGCGCTTCGCGCGAGCCAGTGGAAGCACCAGACGGCGCGCAAGCGCTGCCGATGATGCCGTTGTCGAGCAGCACATCGGCTTCCACGGTGGGGTTGCCACGCGAATCGAGAACTTCACGACCTTTGATGTCGACGATCTTTGCCATTGTTGTAAGCACTCCAGAATTGACGAAAACAACGCAGCTTTGGGAATTCTTGCCGTTCACCAGGCGACATGGCACGGGCAGGCCTGGCGAAGGGAGCCCCTGACCGGCAGGCCAGGGGGTGGAACGGGCGGTACTTTACCCGAGAAACGAGCTTTACGCGGTCTCTACCGTCGGAAAACTTTTCACCAGGTCGTCCAGTTGCTTGAGCTGCGCCAGGAATGGCTCCAGCTTGTCCAGGCGCAGGGCGCATGGACCATCACACTTGGCGTTGTCCGGATCCGGGTGGGCCTCAAGGAACAGGCCGGCCAGGCCCTGGCTCATGCCCGCCTTGGCCAGGTCGGTGACCTGGGCACGGCGACCGCCGGCGGAGTCGGCACGACCACCCGGCGTCTGCAGCGAGTGGGTGACATCGAAGAACACCGGGTACTCGAACTGCTTCATGATGCCGAAGCCGAGCATGTCGACCACCAGGTTGTTGTAGCCGAAGCTCGAACCGCGCTCGCAGAGGATGAGCTGGTCGTTACCGGCCTCGACGCACTTGGCGAGGATGTGCTTCATCTCGTGCGGTGCGAGGAACTGGGCCTTCTTGATGTTGATCACCGCGCCGGTCTTGGCCATGGCCACTACCAGGTCGGTCTGGCGCGAGAGAAACGCCGGCAGTTGGATGATGTCGCAGACCTTGGCCACCGGTTCGCACTGGTAGGGTTCGTGCACATCGGTGATCACCGGCACGTTGAAGGTGCGCTTGATCTCCTCGAAGATCTTCAGCCCCTCTTCCATGCCCGGACCACGGTACGAGGCCACCGACGAACGGTTGGCCTTGTCGAAGCTGGCCTTGAACACGTACGGGATGCCGAGCTTTTCGGTCACCCGCACGTACTCTTCGCAGACCTTCAGGGCCAGATCACGGGACTCCAGGACGTTCATGCCGCCGAACAGGACGAACGGCTTGTCGTTGGCGATCTCGATGTTGCCGACGCGAATGATCTTCTGGGTCATGGATCAGGCCTTGTTCTTCTGTGCCAGGGCTGCCTTGACGAAACCGCTGAACAGCGGGTGACCGTCACGAGGCGTGGAGGTGAACTCCGGGTGGAACTGGCAGGCGACGAACCATGGGTGATCCTTCGACTCGACCACTTCGACCAGCGCGCCATCTTCGGAACGACCGGAAACCACCAGGCCGGCGTCGATCAGTTGCGGCAGCAGGTTGTTGTTCACTTCGTAGCGGTGACGGTGACGCTCGGTGATCACGTCGCTGCCATAGCAGTCGTGGACCTTGGAACCGGCGATCAGCTGGCAATCCTGCGCGCCCAGGCGCATGGTGCCACCCAGGTCAGAGGCTTCGGTACGGGTTTCGACGGCGCCGGTGGCATCGGCCCACTCGGTGATCAGGCCGACGACCGGGTGCGCGCCGTTGCGATCGAACTCGGTGGAGTTGGCGTCTTTCCAGCCCACCACGTTACGGGCGAACTCGATGACCGCGACCTGCATGCCCAGGCAGATGCCCAGGTACGGAACCTTGTTCTCACGGGCGAACTGCACGGCCTTGATCTTGCCTTCCACGCCACGCAGACCGAAGCCGCCCGGTACCAGGATGGCGTCGGCGCCTTCGAGCAGGCCGGTACCCTGGTTCTCGATGTCTTCGGAATCGATGTAACGCAGGTTGACCTTGGTGCGGTTGGTGATGCCGGCGTGGCTCATCGCTTCGATCAGCGACTTGTACGCATCCAGCAGCTCCATGTACTTGCCGACCATGGCGATGGTGACTTCATGCTCGGGATTGAGCTTGGCGTCGACGACCTTGTCCCACTCGGACAGGTCGGCGCCATTGCACTGCAGGCCGAAGCGCTCGACGACGAAGTCGTCCAGGCCCTGTGCGTGCAGCACGCCCGGGATCTTGTAGATGGTGTCGACGTCTTCCAGCGAAATCACCGCACGCTCTTCGACGTTGGTGAACAGGGCGATCTTGCGGCGCGAAGAGGCATCGACCGGGTGGTCGGAGCGGCAGATCAGCACGTCAGGCTGCAGGCCGATGGAGCGCAGCTCCTTGACCGAGTGCTGAGTAGGCTTGGTCTTGGTTTCGCCGGCGGTGGCGATGTACGGCACCAGCGTCAGGTGCATCAGCATGGCGCGCTTGGAGCCCACTTCGACACGCAACTGACGGATGGCTTCGAGGAATGGCTGCGACTCGATGTCGCCCACGGTGCCGCCGATCTCGACCAGGGCCACGTCGGCATCGCCGGCGCCCTTGATGATGCGACGCTTGATTTCGTCGGTGATGTGCGGGATGACCTGGATGGTCGCGCCCAGGTAGTCACCACGGCGTTCCTTGCGCAGCACGTGCTCGTAGATGCGGCCGGTGGTGAAGTTGTTGTTCTGGGTCATCGTGGTGCGGATGAACCGCTCGTAGTGGCCCAGGTCGAGGTCGGTCTCGGCACCGTCGTGGGTGACGAACACTTCACCGTGCTGGAACGGGCTCATGGTGCCCGGATCGACGTTGATGTACGGGTCCAGCTTGAGCATGGTGACCTTGAGCCCCCGCGCTTCCAGGATGGCCGCCAGGGAAGCCGAGGCAATGCCTTTCCCCAATGAAGAAACAACACCGCCCGTGACGAATATGTAGCGCGTCATGAAAAACCCTAGAAGTCTGCGTTAAGGCGGCCAGCGCCGCCGGAGAAAGCGAAGGAAGGCCGAAGCCCCCGATCACCTGCGTCAATCACAGTGCATCTCGAACAACTGCCGCGTCTGTACAGACCGGGGGTATCCCCAGTGTGGAGCTCGCTCGTCATTTTAAGAATCAGCCCAGCAAAAAACTGCTTGGTAATCGGCAACTCCTGTGTTTTCGCGGAACCCACAGAAGCTGTATCAAGAAGGGAGGGTAGTCTACCGGAATGTACCCTTCAGCTCAAACCTTGCACGTTCGTCGGCGGCTGCCACTGCAGTTGCCAGTCGGTCTGCCCCAGCTCCGGCAGGTTGGCCACCGCCAGCAGGCGCTCGCCCTGCCAAAGCAGTGGCAGGCGATGACGCACGAAGTGCGGCACGCGGTGCTCGTTGAGCAGGCGCTTCAGGTCGCGGTGGCCGCGCCCTGGAATATCGAGGACTTCGCCGCCCTGGCGATAGGTGACATGCAGGCCAGGCCCAGGAATGACACCCACCAGCCGCAAGCTGCCATTGCCAGGTAACGAGAGCGGCTGGCTCGGATCCGGCCAAGGCGCCCCGCCCTGCGGCGCTTGCAGCCAATCACCGCTCAACCACCACAGCCGTCCATGGCTGCGCTGCAGCTCGCCATCGGTCAAGCGCCAGAGCGGCTGGGCATCGGCTGCCGCATCACGCAGGTTGTCCCAGCCGGCCCAATGGCGGCTATCAGGTAGACGTGTACGACTGCTCAGCCAGTACTGCAAGGCGTTACGCTGGCGCGCCGGCGAGAGCGCCGCCAGCACTCCCATGTCCAGCGAGTCCAGGCATTGCCAGGGCGCCACTGCTCCGGCGCTTGCGGCAGCGATGTCGGAGGCGGCGAGTTCGTCCAGCAGCGCCAGGGCCTCGCCCAAGTGCGCGGAACTGCGTGCCAGGCTCTGGCTCGCTTGCGGCCAGCGCTGGCGTAGCAGCGGGAACACTTCGGCGCGCAGGAAATTGCGGGCGAAGCGGGTATCGGTGTTGGACGGGTCTTCGATCCATCTCAGCCCCGCTGCCTGGGCATACCGCTGCAACTGACCCCGCGCCAGATCAAGCAACGGCCTGACCAACTGCCCCTGTCCCAGCGGACGGGAAGCAGGCATCGCCGCCAGGCCGCGCAGGCCGGCACCACGCAACAGGCGAAACAGCAGGGTCTCTGCCTGGTCTTCGCGGTGCTGGCCGGTGAACAGCACTTCGTCGGGGCCCAGAAGCGCTGTGAACGCGTCGTATCGCGCGGTGCGGGCGGCTTGCTCGAGGCTGGCGACAGGCTCGACCTGGACATGGATCACGCGCAGTTCGATACCCAGCGCATCACAGACCTGCTGACAATGTGCAGGCCAAGCGTCGGCGGCCGCTTGCAGACCGTGATGAATATGCACGGCACGCAATGGCGGTGCTTCATGATCGCGAGCGTAATCGAAGAGCAGGTTTAGCAGGACGGTGGAGTCGAGGCCGCCGGAGAAGGCGACGTGCCAGGCGGGGGCTTTGAGCCAGGGGGAGAGGGATTGGGTGAGGTCGAGCATGGTTGCCTCACTGAGGACCGCATCGCGGGGCAAGCCCGCTCCCACAGAAGACGCACGAGTGGGAGGCGGCTTGCCTGCGAATGGGGCGCCAGGCGCCCCTGCCAATCAGAGACCGTAGCTCATCAGGCGATCGTAGCGACGCTTGAGCAGGGTATCGTTGTCGAGCTTGCCCAGCATGTCGAGCTGCTCGAGCAGGTCGGCACGGATGCTGGCCGACATCTTGGCCGGATCGCGATGAGCGCCGCCCAGTGGCTCGCCAATCACCTTGTCGACGATGTTCAGGCTCTTCAAGCGCTCAGCGGTGATGCCCATTGCTTCGGCAGCGTCCGGCGCCTTGTCGGAGGTCTTCCACAGGATCGAGGCGCAACCTTCCGGCGAGATCACCGAGTAGGTGGAGTATTGCAGCATGTTCAGCTGGTCGCACACGCCAATAGCCAGTGCGCCGCCCGAACCGCCTTCACCGATCACGGTGGCGATGATCGGAGTTTTCAGGCGCGCCATGACGCGCAGGTTCCAGGCGATGGCCTCGCTCTGGTTGCGCTCTTCGGCGTCGATACCCGGATAGGCACCTGGGGTGTCGATGAAGGTCAGGATCGGCATCTTGAAGCGCTCGGCCATCTCCATCAGGCGGCAGGCCTTGCGGTAGCCTTCAGGACGCGGCATGCCGAAGTTGCGGCGGACCTTCTCGCGCACCTCGCGGCCCTTCTGGTGACCGATGACCATCACCGGCTTGCCGTCCAGGCGCGCGGTACCGCCAACGATCGCGGCGTCGTCGGAGAAGTGACGGTCGCCGTGCAGCTCTTCGAACTCGGTGAAGATGTGATCGATGTAGTCCAGGGTGTACGGACGACGCGGGTGGCGTGCCAGGCGGGCAATCTGCCAGCTGGTCAGGTTGCCGAAGATGCTTTCGGTCAGGGTGCTGCTCTTGTCTTGCAGACGGGCAATTTCATCGCTGATGTTCAGCGAGTTGTCGTTACCGACCAGGCGCAGCTCTTCGATCTTGGCTTGCAGGTCGGCAATCGGCTGTTCGAAATCGAGAAAATTCGGGTTCATAGGCATCCGTCTTGGGTCTACGGCCAGGCGGCCGGCCGGTTGATCCGTTTGGCGCCATACCTTACGGGATCTGGCGCATTCAGGTCGAGATTAAAATTCGTCGTTTCAACGGTATTGCAGGAAGACGTTCTCACGTCCGAACTGGTCACGCAGCGCCTGAATCAGGCCATCGGCGGGGTCGATCGACCACTCGTCGCCGAACTGCAGCATGGCCTTGGCATCGCTGCCGGTGTACTCGAGCGTGATCGGGCAACCGCCGCGATGACGGGTGATCAGCTCGCCCAGCCAGGCCAGGCGATCGCCCTTGAGCGCTTCGTGGGCGATCTTCAGGCGCAGGCTTTCGGCCAGTTTGGTGCGGGCATCCTCCATGGTCATCACCTGCTTGACGCGCAGGCGCAGGCCGCCGGAGAAGTCGTCGTTGCTGACCTCGCCTTCGACCACCACCATGGCGTCAGTCTGCAGCAGCGCCTGGGCCGCCATGAAGGCATCGGCGAACAACGAAGCCTCGATGCGACCGGAGCGGTCGTCGAGGGTGACGAAGCCCATCTTGTCACCCTTCTTGTTCTTCATCACCCGTAGGGCAATGATCATCCCCGCGATGGTCTGGGTCTCGCGCGAAGGCTTGAGGTCGACGATGCGCTGACGAGCGAAACGGCGGATCTCGGTTTCGTACTCATCGATCGGATGACCGGTGAGATACAACCCGAGGGTGTCCTTTTCGCCTTTCAGCCGCTCCTTGAGCGTGAGCTCGCGGACCTTGCGGTGGTTGGCATAGACATCGGAGTCTTCCTCGACGAACAGCCCACCGAACAGGTCGATATGCCCGCTGTCAGCGGTGCGGGCGGTCTGCTCGGCCGACTTGATCGCCTCCTCGAGCGCCGACAGCAGCACCGCGCGGTTGCGGTCGATGTTGGCCTGATAGGCCTTGATCTCGTCATGGAAGTGCGGGCCCAGGCGATCGAGCGCACCGCTGCGAATCAGCGCATCGAGGGTACGCTTGTTGATGCGCTTGAGGTCGACGCGCTCGCAGAAGTCGAACAGGTCCTTGAACGGTCCACCTTCGGCGCGTGCCTCGACGATCGCCTCCACCGGGCCTTCACCCACCCCCTTGATCGCACCCAGGCCGTAGACGATACGACCGTCGTTGTTGACGGTGAACTTGAAGTCGGAGAAGTTCACGTCCGGCGCGTCGAGGCGCAACTTCATGCTGCGCACTTCCTCGACCAGCACCACCACCTTGTCGGTGTTGTGCATATCCGCCGACAACACCGCAGCCATGAACGGCGCCGGGTAGTGGGTCTTGAGCCAAGCGGTCTGGTACGACACCAGGCCATAGGCCGCGGAGTGAGACTTGTTGAAGCCGTAACCTGCGAATTTCTCTACCAGATCAAAGATGTTACCGGCCAGGTCCGCGTCGATGTTGTTGGCCACGCAGCCTTCGATGAAACCGCCGCGTTGCTTGGCCATTTCCTCGGGCTTCTTCTTGCCCATCGCCCGGCGGAGCATGTCGGCGCCACCCAGGGTGTAGCCGGCCATCACCTGGGCGATCTGCATCACCTGTTCCTGGTACAGGATGATGCCGTAGGTGGGGGCCAGTACCGGCTTGAGGCCTTCATACTGGTAATCGGAGTGCGGGTAGGCCAGCTCCGCGCGGCCGTGCTTGCGGTTGATGAAGTCATCCACCATGCCCGACTGCAGCGGACCGGGGCGGAACAAGGCCACCAGTGCGATGAGGTCTTCCAGGCAGTCGGGCTTGAGCTTCTTGATCAGCTCTTTCATGCCGCGCGATTCAAGCTGGAACACCGCCGTGGTTTCGGCCTTCTGCAACAGCTCGTAGGTCTTGCGGTCGTCCAGCGGGATGAAGTCGATGTTGACGTCGGGCAGGTTTTTCTTTTTCTGCTCGCGGTTGATGATCTCCATCGCCCACTTGATGATCGTCAGTGTCCGCAGGCCGAGGAAGTCGAACTTCACCAGGCCGGCAGCCTCGACGTCGTCCTTGTCGAACTGGGTCACCAGGCCGCCGCCCTCTTCGTCACAGGCGATCGGCGAGAAATCGGTGAGTTTGGTCGGCGCGATCACCACGCCACCGGCGTGCTTGCCGGTACCGCGAGTGACCCCCTCGAGCTTGAGGGCCATGTCCCAGATCTCGCGAGCGTCTTCGTCGCCCTTGAGGAAGTCGCGCAGGATCTCTTCCTGCTCGTAGGCCTTCTCCAGGGTCATGCCCACTTCGAACGGGATCATCTTCGACAGGCGATCGGCCAGGCCGTAGGACTTGCCCTGCACACGCGCCACGTCACGCACCACCGCCTTCGCGGCCATGGTGCCGAAGGTGATGATCTGGCTCACCGCATTGCGCCCGTAGGCCTCGGCCACGTAGTCGATCACCCGGTCGCGACCATCCATGCAGAAGTCGACGTCGAAGTCGGGCATGGAAATACGTTCAGGGTTGAGGAAGCGCTCGAACAGCAGGTCGTAGGCCAGCGGGTCGAGGTCGGTGATCTTCAGTACGTAGGCCACCAGCGAGCCAGCACCCGAACCCCGCCCCGGGCCCACCGGCACGTCGTTGTTCTTGGCCCACTTGATGAAGTCCATAACGATCAGGAAGTAACCGGGGAAGCCCATCTGGATGATGATATCCAGCTCGAACTTCAGGCGGTCCAAGTAGACCTGGCGCTTCTCTTCGTAATTGGGGGTGGTCTCTTTCGGCCAGAGCACGGCCAGACGCTCTTCCAGGCCCTCGTAGGAGACGTGGCGCAGGTAGTCGTCGATGCCCATGCCGTTGGGCGTCGGAAAGTCGGGGAGGAAGTACTTGCCCAACTGCACCGTGATGTTGCAGCGCTTGGCGATCTCGACGGTGTTGGCGATGGCGTCCGGCAGGTCGCTGAACAGCTCGGCCATCTCCTCGGGCGACTTGAGGTACTGCTGGTCGCTGTAGGCGCGTGGGCGCCGCGGGTCGTCCAGGGTCCAGCCCTCGCCGATGCAGACGCGGGTCTCGTGGGCATCGAAGTCGGACTGTTTGATGAAGCGCACATCGTTGGTCGCCACCAGCGGCGCGCCGACCTTGTCGGCGAGGGCAACGGCAGCATGCAGGTATTCTTCGTCGCCCGCCCGGTTGGTGCGCTGCACTTCCACATAGAAGCGCTCCGGCAGCATCTGCATCCAGTCGCGCAACAGGGCCTCGGCCTCGTCGGTACGACCGGAGAGCAGCGCCATGCCGATATCGCCCTCACGCGCCGCGGACAGGCCGATCAAGCCCTCGCTGGCGGGCGCGATCCATTCGCGCTGGATGATCACCAGGCCGTTGCGCTGGCCGTCGGTCCAGCCCTTGGAGATCAGCTCGGTCAGGTTGCGATAGCCCTGGGGATTCATCGCCAGGAAGCAGATGCGCGACAGCGGTGCCTCCGGATCGGCACCGGCCAGCCACAGGTCGGCGCCGCAGATCGGTTTGATCCCTGCGCCCATGGCGGTCTTGTAGAACTTCACCAGCGAGCACATGTTGCTCTGGTCGGTGATCGCCACCGCCGGCATGTTCATTCCAGCCAGGGCCTTGGCCAGCGGCTTGATCCGCACCAGGCCGTCGACGAGGGAGAACTCGGAGTGCACGCGGAGGTGAACGAAGGAGACCGACATTGAAGATCCTGTGGCAATGCTGAACGACAAGGGCGGGATTGTAGCGTAATTAGCCAGAATGTTTTGGGGCCGCATAGCGGCCCCGACAGATCAGATCAGCGTACTGGAAAGCCCTTCACGGACCTCCCACGCAGCCCTCACTGGTGCGAACGAACGCCGATGGATGGGCGTAGGCCCCAGTCGCGCCAGGGCTTCGAGGTGCAACGGTGTCGGGTAGCCCTTGTGCCCGCCGATGCCGTAGCCCGGATAGATCAGCTCGAAGGCGCTCATCTCGCGGTCACGCGTGACCTTCGCCAGGATCGAAGCGGCAGCGATGGCCGGCACCTGGGAATCGCCCTTGACCACCGGCGCTGCTGGCACCGACAGTTTCGGGCAGCGGTTGCCATCGATCAACGCCAGTTTCGGCGTGACGCTCAACCCTTCCACCGCACGCTGCATCGCCAGCATGGTGGCCTGCAGGATATTCAGCTGGTCGATCTCGACGACCGTGGCACGAGCGACACAGAAGGCCAGGGCCTTTTCGCAGATTTCGTCGAACAGCAGCTCGCGACGCGCCTCGGTAAGCTTCTTCGAGTCGTTCAGACCCAGGATCGGCCGCTGCGGATCAAGGATCACCGCTGCAGTGACCACGTCACCGCACAGTGGGCCACGCCCGACTTCGTCGACACCCGCGACCAGGTCTTCGACCAGGTTGAAATCAAGTCCCATCTGCATGTCATCGATCCTTCAACAATGCCAGCACCGCGTCGGCAGCCTGGTTCGAGGCGTCGCGGCGCAGGGTGCGGTGAATCTGATCGAAGCTATCGGTCTGCTCGCTACCGCCCACCACCAAGGGCGCGAGCGTGGTTGCCAGCGCTTCGGGCGTTGCGGCGTCCTGCAGCAACTCGGGGACCAGCAAACGCCGGGCCAGCAGGTTGGGCAGCGACACGTAGGGGCTCTTGACCATGCGCTTGAGAATCCAGAAGGTCAGCGGCGCAAGACGATAGGCGACAACCATCGGGCGCTTGTACAACAACGCTTCGAGAGTTGCGGTGCCCGAAGCGATCAGCACCGCGTCGCAGGCGGCCAGTGCCTGGTGCGACTGACCGTCGAGCAGGGTCAACGGCAGTTCGCGCCCCTGCAGCATCTGCTCGAGCTGCGCACGACGCGCCGGACTGGCACAGGGTGAAACGAAACGCACACCGGGCACCAACGCCTGCAAGCGCTTGGCAGTATCGAGGAACAACTCGCCAAGGCGCCCCACTTCGCCGCCGCGACTGCCCGGCATCAAGGCTACCAGCGGTCCATCGCCCAATCCCAGCGAAGCACGTGCCCCAGCACGATCGGCCTCCAGCGGGATAGTGTCAGCCAACGGGTGGCCGACGAAGCGTACCGGTACACCCTTTTCTTCGTAGAATTTCGCTTCGAAGGGCAACAGCGTCAGCATCAGGTCGCAGCCTTCGCGGATCTTCAGCACCCGCTTCTGCCGCCAGGCCCAGACCGACGGGCTGACGTAATGCACGGTCTTGATCCCGGCCTGACGCAACTTCAATTCGATGTTGAGGGTGAAATCCGGGGCGTCGATGCCGATGAACACGTCGGGCTTCTCGGCGATCAGTGTCTGGATCAGGTCCTTGCGCCGCTTGAGCAGTTCACGCAGGCGCCCAAGCACCTCGACCAGCCCCATCACCGCCAGGCGCTCCATGGGGAAGTACGACTGCATGCCCTCGGCTTCCATCAACGGACCACCGACGCCAATGAAGCGGACATCGGGATGGCGCGCCTTGAGCGCGCGCATCAGGCCGGAACCGAGGATATCGCCGCTGGCCTCACCGGCGACCAGCGCTACGCAAAGCGACGCCATGTCAGCGGGTGATGCCACGGGCAGAATTGAGGATCGACTGGCGGAACAATTCGACCTCCGGGTGCTGCCCGGCCAGTTCGTCCAGTTCCTTGATCGCCTCTTCCACGGTCAACCCCTGGCGATAGACGATCTTGTAGGCACGGCGCAAGTCATGAATGACCTCATCGCTGAAACCGCGACGGCGCATACCTTCAAAGTTCATGCTGCGCGCCTCGGCCGGACTGCCGAACACCGTGACGAACGCCGGAACATCTTTGCCGATCGCCGTGCCCATGCCAGAGAACGCGTGAGCGCCGATATGGCAGTACTGGTGCACCAGGGTATAGCCGGACAGGATCGCCCAGTCGCCCACATGCACATGACCGGCCAGCGCAGTATTGTTGACCAGGATGCAATGGTTGCCGATCACGCTGTCATGACCGATATGGGCATAGGCCATGATCAGGTTGTGATCGCCAAGCGTGGTTTCCGAACGGTCCTGCACAGTGCCGCGGTGAATGGTGACACCTTCGCGGATCACGTTGTGATCGCCGATCACCAGGCGCGTCGGCTCACCCTTGTACTTGAGGTCAGGTGTGTCTTCGCCGATGGAACTGAACTGATAAATGCGGTTGTGCCTGCCAATCCGGGTAGGCCCCTTGAGCACTACATGCGGACCGATGACGGTGCCCTCCCCGATTTCGACATCGGGGCCTACGATCGACCAAGGGCCGACCTCGACGCCGTCAGCCAGCCTGGCCGACGGATCGATGATCGCCCGCGGATCAATCGAACTCATAGGGAGCGTTCCGCGCAGGTGATCTCGGCCGAGCAGACGGCCTTGCCGTCGACCAGAGCACGGCACTCGAACTTCCAGATCATGCTCTTGCGGCTGAGGAACTTGGCCTCCAGCACGAGCTGGTCACCCGGCAGCACTGGCTGGCGGAAACGCAGCTTGTCGGAGCCGACGAAGTAGTAAAGAGTGCCATCGGCAGGCTTCGCATCGAGCATCTTGAAGCCGAGAATCCCGGCCGCCTGGGCCATCGCCTCGATGATCAGCACGCCCGGCATGATAGGGTGCGCCGGGAAATGGCCATTGAAGAACGGCTCGTTGATGCTGACATTCTTGTAGGCACGAATGCTCTGGGCCTCGAAGTCCAGCTCCGTGACCCGGTCCACCAGCAGGAACGGGTAACGGTGAGGCAGGTATTCGCGAATCTCGTTGATGTCCATCATTTCGGGGGGAAGCCTGTAATAAGAATAGGGAGCGCAGGTGCTGACCACACGCTCCTTTTGCAGTCCAAAGAGGAGCCAGCTAGCGACTGTTCACTCTTGCTCAGGAAATGGTATCAGCCTTCTGATGCCGGCTGGCCACCTGAGGTCACGGTCTCGACGCGTTTTTCCAGTTGCTGCAGACGCTTGGACATCTCGTCGAGCTGACGTATACGTGCTGCGCTCTTGCGCCAATCGGCCAACGGCTGCATGGCAGTACCGGAAGAATAGCCGCCCGGCTCGGTGATCGAGCGGGTGACCATGGTCATGCCGGAGACGAAGACGTTGTCGCAAACATCAATATGACCGACCATGCCGACGCCACCCGCGATCATGCAGTGCTTGCCGATGCGCGTGCTGCCGGAAATCCCGACGCAAGCCGCCATCGCGGTATGGTCGCCGATCTGCACGTTGTGGGCGATCTGAATCTGGTTGTCGAGCTTGACGCCATTGCCGATTCGCGTGTCCGAGAGCGCGCCACGGTCCACAGCCGTGTTGACACCGATTTCCACATCGTCACCGAGCGTCACGCCGCCGATCTGGGCAATCTTCTGCCACACACCTTTCTCGTTGGCGAAACCGAAGCCTTCACCACCGATCACCGCACCCGACTGAATGACGACACGCTTGCCGATCGTGACATCGTGGTACAGCGTCACACGCGGGGCAAGCCAGCCACCTTCACCGATGATGCAGCGGGCACCGACAAAGCAATGCGCGCCAACGGTCACGTTCGCACCGATGCACGCACCGCTTTCGATGACCGCGAACGGCCCGATGCTGGCGCTGGCATCCACCTGGGCGTCGTCGGCTACCACGGCGCTGGGATGAACTCCCGCCACAGCCTTGGGCTTTGGATCGAACAGGTGAGAAATACGGGCGTAGGCCAGGTAGGGATCGGGAACGATCAGCGCATTGCCGGTGAAGCCTTCGGCATCCTCGGCCTTGATCAGTACCGCTGCCGCCTGGCTGTCATCCAGGAATTTGCGGTACTGACGATTGGCGAGGAAGCTCAACTGCCCCGGACCGGCTTCCTGCAAGGTGGCCAGTCCGGTGATTTCAAGCGACTCGGGGCCACTGAGCGTGGCCCCGAGGGTCTCGGCCAACTGACCGAGCGTCATGGTTACGGTCATATCAACGCGCTTGGTTCATGCGCTCGATGACCTGGCGGGTGATGTCATACTGAGGCTTGACATCGATTACCGCACCACGCTCGAGCACCAGGTCGAAACCACCTTTCTTGATGACTTCCTCGACGGCACCGTCGAGCTTGGGCTTGAGCTGCTTGAGCATATCGCGGTCAGCAACGGCCTTGGCTTCGTTCAGTTCCTTGGACTGGAACTGGAAGTCACGGGCTTTTTGCTTGAACTCGAGCTCCAGGCGCTCACGCTCCTGCTGCTGCATCTTGTCGCCACCCTTGATCAGTCGATCCTGGATGCCCTTGGCGCTGCTTTCGAGAGTTTTCAGCTGGTTCAGTTGAGGACCGAACTTCTTCTCGGCATCGACAGCGTACTTTTTGGCGGCGTCGGATTCGAGCAGCGCCATCTGGTAGTTCAGAACGGCAATCTTCATTTCGGCGAAAGCCGGGGTGGCGACCAGCGCCGCGGCCACTACGGCCAGTTGAGTCAACTTACGCACGATGCACTCCTGGATAAACCGTTGTCGTTAAGCAAGGGCCAAGCTTAGAAAGTCTGGCCCAGAGAGAATTGGAACACCTGGGTGTCGGCGTCGTCCGGTTTCTTGATCGGCATCGCCAGGCTGAAGCTCAACGGGCCCAGCGCGGTAATCCAGGTCACGCCCAGGCCGACGGAGCTGGCCATGTCGGAGAAACCGACCTTCGCGCAGTCAGGCTTGGAGCCGCAGTTGGTGTCGAACACGTTACCCACATCCCAGAAGACCGAGGTACGCAGCGAACGCTGGTCCTTGACGAACGGCAGCGGGAACAACAGCTCGACACCGCCCTGTACGAGAACGTTACCACCGAACGGCAGCGGGTCCTGGTCCGGGTCACGAATGGTACCCGGATTGGTGCCCTGGCTCGGCGTACTGCGTGGGCCGAGGCTGCTGTCCTTGAAGCCGCGCACAGAGTTGAAGCCACCCGCATAATAGTTCTCGTAGAACGGCAGGCCCGAGGTGCCGCCGAAACCATCACCATAGCCCAGCTCAGTGTGCAGGCGCAGGGTGTAGTCGTTGCTCAGTGGCTTGAACAGCTGGCCGCGGTAGTCGAGCTTGTAGAACGACAGGTCGCTGCCCGGTACGGTGGTTTCCAGGGTCAGGCTTTGCGAGTGACCACGGGTTGCCAGCACGCCCTTGTTCAGGGTCGATTCGGACCAGCCGATCGACGCCTTGAAGTTCAGGAAGTTGTCGCCTTCCTGGTCGAGGAACTTGAAGATCTCGTCGACGGTGTAGCGACCGGTCTTGATCTTGTCCTGCTGGACGGTCAGGCCGTAGGTCAGGCGCGAGGTCTCGCTGATCGGGTAGCCCAGGCTGACGCCGGCACCGAGGCTGTCTACCGCATAGCTCGCCACGTCGACGTCGAGGTCGTCGTAGTTGGTGCTGCGGTAGAAGGCGTTGTAGCCCAGGCTCACGCCGTCGGCAGTGAAGTAGGGGTCAACGAAGCCGAAGTTGTATCGGGTCTGGTATTCGCTTCGGGTCAGGCCGATGGACACCTTGTTACCGGTACCCAGGAAGTTGCTCTGGCTGATCGAACCACCCAGGATCAGGCCCGCACTCTGGGCGAAGCCGACGCTGGCGGTGATCGAACCGGAAGCCTGCTCCTCGACCGCATAGTTGACGTCGACCTGGTCGTCGGTGCCTGGCACCGGCGGCGTCTCGACGTTGACTTCCTTGAAAAAGCCCAGGCGCTCGAGGCGGGTCTTGGACTGGTCGATGAGATAAGTGGATGCCCACCCACCTTCCATCTGACGCATCTCGCGACGCAGCACCTCGTCTTCGGTCTTGGTGTTGCCGCGATAGTTGATGCGGTTGACGTAGGCACGCTTGCCCGGATCGACGACGAACATGATGTCGACGGTGTGATCCTGGTCGTTCGGTTGCGGCACGCCGTTGACGTTGGCGAAGGTGTAGCCTTCGTTACCCAGTCGACGGGTGATCAGGTCGGAGGTGGTAGTCATCACCTTGCGCGAGAAGACCTGGCCAGGTTGTACCAGCAGCAGCGACTTGACCTGATCTTCCGGCACTTTCAGGTCACCGGAAAGCTTCACGTCACGGACGGTGTACTTCTCGCCCTCGTTGACGTTGACGGTGATGTAGACGTGCTTCTTGTCCGGGGTGATCGATACCTGGGTGGACGCGATGTCCATGTTGATGTAGCCACGGTCCAGGTAGTAGGAACGCAGACGCTCCAGGTCACCGGAGAGCTTTTCACGGGCGTACTTGTCGTCGTTCTTGAAGAACGACAGCCAGTTGGTGGTTTTCAGTTCGAAGAGCTGGGAGAGGTCTTCATCGCTGAACACGGTGTTGCCCACCACGTTGATGTGCTGGATCGCCGCGACGGTACCTTCGTTGATCTTGATCTTCAGGCCGACACGGTTGCGTGGCTGCGGCACGACCTCGGCATCGACCTCGGCCGAATAGCGGCCCTGGGCCACGTACTGGCGCTGCAGTTCGTTACGCACGCCCTCGAGCGTGGCACGCTGGAAGATCTCGCCCTCGGCCAGGCCGGACTGCTTCAGGCCTTTCATCAGGTCTTCGGTACTGATCGCCTTGTTGCCCTCGATCTCGATGCTCGACACCGATGGGCGCTCGACCACGTTGATGATCAGGACATTGCCGTCGCGATCCAGCTGGATGTCCTGGAAGAAACCGGTCTTGAACAGCGAGCGAGTCGACTCCACCAGGCGGCGGTCATCGACCTGGTCGCCTACGTTCAACGGCAACGCGCCGAACACGCTGCCGGCGGAAACCCGCTGCAGGCCGTTGACACGAATATCAGAGATGGTGAAGGACTCGGCGTGAACTTCAGCGATCATCAGTGCGGAGAGGACCGCAGTTAGCAGCAGACGTTTCATGAAGTCCTTTTATTCCAACTGGCAATAAACAACCCGCCACCGCAGCACGGCGGCAGGTTCGCAATAGAGCGAAGCGTTAAAGTCGACCCAGATCGTTGATCAGGGCGAGCAACATCACCCCAATGACCAAACTGATACCGATCTGGACCCCCCAACCTTGCACCCGATCAGAGAGCGGACGACCGCGCGCCCACTCGATCAGGTAGAACAGCAAATGCCCCCCATCCAGTACCGGGATGGGCAGCAGGTTCAGAACCCCCAGGCTTATGCTCAGGTAGGCCAGGAAATTCAGGAAATCCCCAACGCCCGACTGGGCTGAAGCGCCCGCCACTTTAGCAATGGTTATCGGTCCGCTCAAGTTTTTTACCGAGAGCTCCCCGAACAGCATTTTCTTCAGCGATTCAAGGGTCAGGACGCTCATGTTCCAAGTACGCGAGAGCCCCTCACCGACTGCTTCCAGCGGCCCATAGCTGACCTCTCGGAGCATGTTCGCAGGCCACTCGGCGCCTTTCACCCCAGCGCCCAGATAGCCTCCGGAGGCCTGCCCTTCCCCTTTGCGGGCCAGCGTCACAGGCAACTCCAGCTGTGCGCCATCACGCTCGATACGCAACTGCACCTTCGCGTCGGGGCGAGCCCTGACAGCGTCTACCACCTGCTGCCAGTCGCCCAGTGCAACGCCATCGAGCGCCAGGAGTTTATCGCCGCTCTTCAGCCCGGCTGCAGCGGCCGGTCCCTTGGGGTCGATTTCGGCGAGCACCGGGCTCACCGCCGGCCGCCAGGGACGCAGCCCCAGGGACTGGATCGGGTCGGGCTCATCGGCGCCCTTGAGCCATTGGTTCAGGCGGATCTCGTGCTGGCGCTCCAGCGTGCCGCCATCATCGCGCACACCTACCCGCAGGCTGCCGCTCTCGCCGAGGCGGCGCACCAGCTGCAGATTGACTGCAGACCAGCCACTGGTCGGCTTGCCATCGATAGAAACAATTTCCTGGCCTGCCACAAGACCTGCAGATGCCGCCAGGCTGCCAGACTCGACCGCTCCGATGACCGGACGCACCTGCTGACTGCCAAGCATGGCGACCACCCAGAAGAACAGGATGGCGAGGAGGAAATTGGCAATAGGGCCTGCGGCAACGATAGCGATGCGCTGCCCAACCGATTTGCGATTGAAGGATTGATCGACAAGCGCCGGCGGTACCTCGCCTTCGCGCTCGTCGAGCATCTTGACGTAGCCGCCCAGCGGAATCGCCGCGACGACGAACTCGGTGCCATGGCGATCGTGCCAGCGCACCAGCGGCGTGCCGAACCCCACAGAGAAGCGCAGGACTTTCACCCCGCACTTGCGTGCCACCCAGAAGTGGCCGAATTCGTGAAACGTGACCAATACACCCAGAGCCACCAGGGTGCCGATAATCATGTAGAGCGCAGTCATATCCATCTCCGAATGACGTTCAGCCAAGCCTGGGGCCGATGGGAAATCAGCGGCCGTGGCGCCTCAACCACTCCCGGGACAGCTCCCGGGCCCGCTGGTCGGCGGCGAACACCGAATCCAGCGAAGGCAACGGCACTACCGGCTCCTGCTCGAGCACCTGTTCGATCATACCCGCGATTTCCGGGAAGCGGATACGCCGCTGGAGAAATGCCTCGACCGCCACCTCGTTGGCGGCATTGAGCACCGCCGGCGCGCTATTGCCCGCTTCCGCAGCTTCTCGCGCCAGGCGCAGGCAGGGGAACCGCTGCTCGTCGGGCGCCTGGAAATCCAGACGGGCGACCGCGAACAGGTCCAGCGGCGCAACCCCGGAATCGATCCGCTCAGGCCATGCCAGGGCATTGGCGATCGGCGTGCGCATGTCCGGGTTGCCCAACTGCGCCAACACCGAACCATCCACATAGTCGACCAGCGAATGGATCACGCTTTGCGGATGCACCACCACCTCGACCTTGGCTGGCGCAGCATCAAACAGCCAGCAGGCCTCGATCAGCTCGAGCCCTTTGTTCATCATGCTTGCCGAGTCGACCGAAATCTTGCGCCCCATCGACCAGTTCGGATGAGCGCAGGCCTGCTCCGGCGTGACATCCATCAACGCCTTCGCCGAGGTTTCACGGAAGGGCCCGCCAGACGCCGTCAGCAGGATACGACGTACCCCCACTTGCGCCAGGCCGCGAGCATAGTCGCCGGGCAAGCACTGGAAGATGGCATTGTGCTCGCTGTCGATCGGCAGCAGCACTGCACCACTGGTGCGCACCGCCTCCATGAACAGCGCGCCGGACATCACCAGCGCCTCCTTGTTGGCCAGCAGCACCTTCTTGCCGGCCTGCACCGCCGCCAAGGTCGGACGCAGACCGGCAGCGCCGACGATGGCAGCCATCACGGTGTCCACTTCGCTGGCAGACGCAACCTGGCAGAGCCCTGCTTCGCCTTCCAGCACCTCGGTGGTGCTGCCCGCCGCCGCCAGCCCTTCACGCAGGCGGGCGACCGAATCGACGTCCGGCACCACCGCATACGCCGGCCGATGACGCAGGCACAGGGCCAGCAATTCATCCAGACGCGAATAGCCGCTCAGGGCAAACACCTGGTAGCGCTCGGGGTGGCGGGCGATCACATCCAGCGTGCTCAGGCCGATCGACCCGGTCGCACCGAGTACGGTAATCCGCTGCGGATGACTCACATCACACCCCATTCGGCCGCCCAGAGCAGCACGGCGAACATCGGGATCGCCGCGGTCAGGCTGTCAATGCGATCAAGCACGCCGCCGTGGCCGGGCAGCAGGTTACTGCTGTCCTTGATGCCTTCACGACGCTTGAACATGCTTTCGGTCAGGTCGCCAACCACCGACGACATGACCACGATCACCGCGCCGACCAGGCCAAGCAGCAACTGCCCCAGCCCCCAGTCGCGCACGAGCCCGACCACCAAGGTGATCAACAGGCTCACGGCCATGCCGCCATACACGCCCTCCCAGCTCTTGCCGGGGCTGACGTGCGGCGCCAGCTTGCGCTTGCCAAAGGCACGGCCAGAGAAATATGCACCGATGTCGGCAGCCCAGACCAGTACCATCACCGCCAGGATCAAGCCATTGCCCAACGGCCAGTGCTTGAGCAGCAACAAACCTTGCCAGGCGGGCAACAACACCAGCAGACCGATCAGCAGACGGCAAGCGGCACTGCTCCACAACTCAGCGCTGCGTGGGTAGGTGAGCACCAGCCAGGTGGCCAATCCCCACCAGATCACCGACGCCCCCAGCACCCAGGGTGCAAGGTCCGGCATGAGGTAGAGCACCATCAGCGCTCCAGCGACCACGGCGGCATAGGCGATGCGCAATGGCTGGGCCATCAACCCGGCCAGACGCGCCCACTCCCAGGCACCAAGGGTCACCACGAAACCGATGAACAGGGCGAAATCCGCTCCGTTGAGCAGGAAGAAACCGCCCAGCGCGATCGGCAACAGGATCAGCGCAGTAATGATGCGTTGTTTAAGCATTAAGCACGAGCTCCAGCCTCGACCTGCTCGCTGGTCTTACCGAAGCGGCGCTGGCGCGAAGCGAAATCGGCCAGTGCACTACGCATGGCCTCGTGTTTGAAGTCCGGCCAGTACAGGTCGGAGAAATACAACTCGGCGTAGGCCAACTGCCACAACAGGAAGTTGCTGATGCGGTGTTCGCCACCGGTGCGGATGCACAGGTCGGGCAACGGCAGGTCACCCGTGGCAAGGCAGGTCTGCAGCAGACCGGGCGTGATGTCGTCCGGGCGCAGATGGCCGGCCTGGACTTCGCGCGCCAGGCGCTGGGCGGCCTGGGCGATATCCCACTGACCGCCGTAATTGGCAGCGATCTGCAGGATGAAGCGATCGTTGCCGGCAGTCAGCGCCTCGGCCTCTCGCATCGCCGCCTGCAGCTCCGGATGGAAGCGCGAACGGTCACCGATGATGCGCAGGCAGATGTTGTTGTCGTTCAGGCGCTTGGCCTCGCGGCGCAAGGCCGAGAAGAACAGCTCCATCAACGCACCCACCTCATCGGCCGGACGCTGCCAGTTCTCGCTGGAGAAGGCGAAGAGCGTGAGCACTTCGACCTTGGCCTCGGCGCAGACCTCGATCACCGCACGCACCGCATCGACGCCGGCCTTGTGCCCGGCAACGCCAGGCAGCAGGCGCTTTTTCGCCCAGCGGTTGTTGCCGTCCATGATGATAGCGACGTGACGCGGCACCGACGAGGGTGCCGCCTGCTTGGTCTTTTCCATGAAAAAGTCCTGGCCTCAGACGGCCATCAGGTCCTTTTCCTTGGCTTTGAACGCAGCATCGACTTCCGCCACGAACTTGTCGGTCAGCTTCTGGATCTCGTCAGCTGCACGACGTTCTTCGTCTTCGCTGATTTCCTTGTCCTTGGTCAGCTTCTTCAGATCAGCCAATGCATCGCGACGCACGTTGCGCACGGCAACCTTGGCGTCCTCGGCAACGCCGCTGGCCTGCTTGGTGTAGCCCTTGCGGGTTTCCTCGGTCAGGGCCGGCATCGGCACGCGAATGGTGGTACCGGCGCTCGATGGGTTCAGGCCCAGGTCGGAGATCAGGATGGCCTTCTCGATCGCGGCGCTGAGGTTCTTGTCGTGGGCGACGATCTTCAGGGTACGGGCATCCTCGACGGTGATCGCGGCCACCTGGTTCAGCGGCATCTCGCTACCCCAGGCAGGGACCTTGACGCCGTCCAGGATGCTTGGGTGGGCGCGACCGGTGCGGATCGCTGCCAGGTTGCGGGCCAGCGCCTCGAGGGACTTGCCCATGCGCTCCTGCGCGTCTTTCTTGATGTCGTTGATCATGCTTCGCCTTCCTCGATCAAAGTACCTTCAGCGCCACCCACCACGATGTTCAGCAGGGCGCCAGGCTTGTTCATGTTGAATACCCGCAATGGCATCTTGTGGTCGCGGCACAGGCAGATTGCGGTCAGGTCCATGACACCGAGCTTGCGATCCAGCACCTCGTCGTAGGTGAGGTGGTCGAACTTCTCGGCATGCGGATCCTTGAATGGGTCGGCAGTGTACACACCATCGACCTTGGTCGCCTTCAGCACCACGTCGGCATCGATTTCGATGGCACGCAGGCAGGCTGCGGAGTCGGTGGTGAAGAACGGATTGCCGGTACCGGCGGAGAAAATTACCACATCCCCGGAGTTGAGGTGGCGAATAGCTTTGCGACGATCGTAATGATCGGTGACGCCAACCATGGAGATGGCGGACATGACCAGTGCCGGGATGTTCGAGCGCTCCAGCGCATCGCGCATGGCCAGTGCGTTCATCACGGTGGCCAGCATGCCCATATGGTCGCCCGTGACGCGGTCCATGCCGGCTGCACTGAGCGCGGCGCCGCGGAACAGGTTACCACCACCGATCACCAGGCCGACCTGGACACCGATACCGACCAGCTGGCCGACTTCCAGGGCCATGCGGTCCAGCACCTTCGGGTCGATCCCGAAGTCTTCCGAGCCCATCAGGGCCTCGCCGCTAAGTTTGAGCAAAATGCGTTTATAGCGAGGTTGGCGACCACTCACCTGCTGAGCCATTGCGAGTCTCTCCTGCGGCGTACTTTTAGAAAATTCCGTGCGGGCTGTGTGCAGCCTGCTAACTGTAGCGTGGCACTGCTTCAGTGCCAGCGCACAGGGCCAGATAAACCCTTGCGCGCTTTGACAAAGAGGCTGCGCGCGTGAGCGGGCAGCCTCTTTGGGGCGACAGACGAGTCCGTCTTACTGCTTGGCGGCAGCGACCTGGGCGGCAACTTCGGCAGCGAAGTCGTCAACAGGTTTCTCGATGCCTTCGCCAACCTTGAAGTAGGTGAAGGAGACGATTTCAGCACCGGCTTTCTTGGCCAGATCGCCGACCTTGACTTCCGGGTTCATGACGAAGGCCTGCTCTTTCAGCGAGGCTTCTGCCTTGAACTTGGTGATACGGCCGTTGATCATGTTCTCGACGATGTTTTCCGGCTTACCAGCGATCTTGTCGGCGTTCAGCTGCAGGAAGACACCCTTCTCGCGCTCGATGGCCTCGGCGGAGATTTCCGACGAATCCAGGAACTCAGGGTTCGAAGCTGCAACGTGCATGGCGATGTTCTTGGCCAGCTCTACGTCACCGCCTTTCAGAACGACGGCAGCGCCGATCTTGTTGCCGTGCAGGTAGGCACCGACCACGTCGCCTTCGACGCGAGCCAGACGACGGATGTTGACGTTCTCGCCGCACTTGGCGACCAGGGCTTCACGAGCAGCTTCACGCGAGGCGATCAGCGGAGCGGCATCGGTCAGCTTCTGGGCGAAGGCTTCTTCCAGGCTTTCGGCGACGAAGTTCTTGAAGTCGTCTTGCAGGGCCAGGAAGTCGGTCTGCGAGTTCACTTCCAGCAGAACGGCGACCTTACCGTCGGTCTTGACGGCGATAGCGCCTTCAGCGGCAACGTTGCCAGCCTTCTTGGCGGCCTTGATGGCGCCCGAGGCACGCATGTCGTCAATGGCTTTCTCGATGTCGCCGCCGGCCTTTTCCAGGGCCTTTTTGCAATCCATCATGCCTTCGCCGGTACGCTCGCGCAGTTCTTTGACCAGCGCTGCAGTAATTGCTGCCATTTCAAAATCCTCTTGGAAAGTTTTTCAACCATTCCACCCGTTCATCACGGGCGTTCAATTCTGGAAATCCACTGTCTTCACACCAGCGTCACACATGATGCGGCGTGCTTGCTGACAAGAGGATTTCAGGTGGCAAAAAGGGGGCCAAGCCCCCTTTTCGCGTGCCAAGTAGACGCCAGGCGTCAATTACTCAGCAGCTGGTGCCGCCGCTTCTTCAGCGTAGACTTCGGTACCGCCGGCAACGTTGTTGCGACCGCGGATGACGGCGTCAGCCATCGAAGTCATGTACAGCTCGATGGCGCGGATTGCGTCGTCGTTGCCTGGGATCACGAAGTCAACGCCTTCCGGGCTGCTGTTGGTATCAACAACGCCGATGACCGGGATGCCCAGCTTGTTGGCTTCGGTGATTGCAATGCGCTCGTGATCGACGTCGATGACGAACAGAGCATCAGGCAGACCGCCCATGTCCTTGATACCACCCAGGCTGCGATCCAGTTTTTCCAGGTCGCGCGAGCGCATCAGGGCTTCTTTCTTGGTCAGCTTGGCGAAGGTGCCATCTTCGGCCTGGGTTTCCAGGTCGCGCAGACGCTTGATCGAAGCACGGATGGTCTTGTAGTTGGTCAGCATGCCGCCCAACCAGCGGTGATCAACGTATGGCGAACCGCAACGAGCAGCTTGCTCGGCGACCAGTTTGCCAGCGGAACGCTTGGTGCCGACGAACAGGATCTTGTTCTTGCCCTGGGCCAGGCGCTCTACGAACGACAGAGCGTCGTTGAACATCGGCAGGGTTTTTTCCAGGTTGATGATGTGGATCTTGTTGCGCGCGCCGAAAATGTACTTGCCCATTTTCGGGTTCCAGTAACGGGTCTGGTGGCCGAAGTGCACACCGGCCTTCAGCATATCGCGCATGTTGACTTGGGACATGATAGTTCCTTGATAAGTCGGGTTGGGCCTCCACGTATCCCAATGACCAACCCATGGATCCTAAGATCCCGGGCACCCAGGCCATCGTGTCGACACGTGTGTGGGTTTGAGCTGACGGGGACCTCCCCGAAAGCGGCGCATTTTATACCACAGACAGAAGACGAACGGAACCCGCAAGGTGTTTCATCCGTCAGCGGCTTTTGCAGCGGTTCGACAATCGCGCCAGAATGCCTTCCATAGACCACCGGATCCGCGGTTTTCTCCCCACAGAACGCCGCCCTGCTCTGTTAGAATCCGGCCTTTCCCGTTTGTTGCGCGCCGCCCGGCGCCGTAGAGAGCCTGTAATGACCGTCACCATCAAGACCGCAGAAGACATCGAGAAGATGCGCATCGCCGGCCGCCTGGCCGCCGAAGTCCTCGAAATGATCGAAGAGCACGTCAAGCCTGGCGTGACCACCGAGGAACTCGACCGCCTGTGCCACGACTACATCGTCAACGTCCAGCAGGCGATCCCGGCACCGCTCAACTACAAGGGCTTCCCCAAGTCGATCTGCACCTCGATCAACCATGTGGTCTGCCACGGCATTCCCAACGAGAAGCCGCTCAAGGATGGCGACACCATCAACATCGACGTGACCGTGATCAAGGATGGCTACCACGGCGACACCAGCCGCATGTTCCATGTCGGCACCGTCGCGCCCTGGGCCGAACGCCTGTCCAAAGTCACGCAAGAGTGCCTGTACAAGGCCATCGAGCTCATCAAGCCTGGCTGCCGCCTGGGCGACATTGGCGAAGTGATCCAGAAACACGCTGAAAAGAACGGCTTCTCGGTGGTTCGCGAGTTCTGCGGCCATGGCATCGGCAAGGTCTTCCATGAAGAACCGCAGATCCTGCACTACGGCAAGGCCGGCACCGGCATGGAGCTGAAAGAAGGCATGACCTTCACCATCGAGCCCATGATCAACCAGGGCAAGGCCGACACCAAGGTGTTGGGCGATGGCTGGACCGCCATCACCAAGGATCGCAAGCTCTCGGCACAGTGGGAACATACGCTGGTGGTCACCGCCACGGGTTATGAAATCTTCACCCTGCGCAAAGACGACACCATTCCCCGTACCTCGGCGTAATTCAACTCAGGAAGGCGACTCGATGCCCCAGGTGGATCCAGAGCTGTTCGACCGTGGCCAGTTCCAGGCGGAACTGGCGCTCAAGGCAAGCCCCATCCCCGCCTTCAAGAAGGCTCTGCGCCAGGCAGCAGACGTCTTCGACAGACGCTTTCGCGAGGGTGTCGAGATCCGCAGCCTGATCGAGGACCGCGCCTGGTTCGTCGACAATATCCTGCAGCAGGCCTGGAACCAGTTCGACTGGGGCAATCCGGACGGCATTGCCCTGGTCGCGGTCGGCGGTTATGGCCGCGGCGAGCTGCACCCCTGGTCGGACATCGACCTGCTGATCCTGCTCGACCAGGCGGAACACGAGCAGTATCGCGACGCCATCGAGCGCTTCCTGACACTGCTGTGGGACATCGGCCTGGAGGTCGGTCAAAGCGTGCGCACGGTCGAGGAATGCGCCGAACAGGCGCGCGCCGACCTGACAGTGATCACCAACCTGATGGAAAGCCGCACCGTCGCCGGCCCCGAGACGCTGCGCGAGCGCATGCTGGAAGTCACCAGCACTGCGCACATGTGGCCGAGCAAGGAGTTCTTCCTGGCCAAGCGCGCCGAGCTCAAGGCACGGCACCACAAGTACAACGACACCGAGTACAACCTGGAGCCCAACGTCAAAGGTTCGCCAGGCGGCCTGCGCGACATCCAGACCGTACTCTGGGTTGCCCGCCGCCAGTACGGCACCCTCAACCTGCACGCGCTGGCGGGCGAAGGTTTTCTGCTGGAAAGCGAGAACGACCTGCTGGCCTCCTCGCAGGCCTTCCTCTGGCGCGTGCGCTACGCCCTGCACATGCTTGCCGGACGCGCCGAAGACCGCTTGCTGTTCGATCACCAGCGCAGTATCGCGGCGCTGCTCGGCTACAGCGATGAGAACCCCAAGCGCGCCATCGAGCAGTTCATGCAGCAGTACTACCGGGTGGTGATGAGCATCAGCCAGTTGTGCGACCTGATCATCCAGCACTTCGAGGAAGTGATCCTCGCTGACGACAACGGCAGCACCCAACCGCTGAACACGCGCTTTCGCCTGCATGATGGCTATATAGAGGCGGTCAATCCGAATGTCTTCAAGCGCACCCCGTTCGCCATGCTGGAGATCTTCGTGCTGATGGCCCAGCATCCGGAGATCAAGGGCGTACGCGCCGATACCGTGCGCCTTCTGCGCGAACATCGGCACCTGATCGACGACAAATTCCGCAACGATATCCGCAATACCAGCCTGTTCATCGAGCTGTTCAAGTGCGAGATCGGCATCCACCGCAACCTGCGGCGCATGAACCGCTATGGCATCCTCGGTCGCTACCTGCCGGAATTCGGCCTGATCGTCGGACAGATGCAGCATGACCTGTTCCACATCTATACGGTCGATGCGCACACGCTCAACCTCATCAAGCACCTGCGCAAACTGCAGTACACCCCGGTGTCGGAGAAATTCCCGCTGGCCAGCAAGCTCATGGGACGCCTGCCCAAGCCTGAGCTGATCTATCTCGCCGGCCTCTATCACGACATCGGCAAGGGTCGCCAGGGCGATCACTCCGAGCTCGGCGCGGTGGACGCGCAAGCCTTCTGCGAACGCCACCAGTTGCCGGCCTGGGACTCGCGCCTGATTGCCTGGCTGGTGCAGAGCCACCTGGTGATGTCCACCACGGCCCAGCGAAAGGACCTCTCCGACCCGCAGGTGATCAACGATTTCGCCCTGTTCGTCGGCGACGAAACCCGCCTGGACTACCTCTACGTGCTGACCGTGGCCGACATCAACGCCACCAACCCCAGCCTGTGGAACTCCTGGCGCGCCAGCCTGCTGCGCCAGCTCTACACCGAAACCAAGCGCGCGCTGCGCCGGGGCCTCGAAAACCCGCTGGACCGTGAAGAACAGATCCGCCAGACCCAGAGCGCGGCGCTGGACATTCTCGTGCGCGAAGGCACCGACCCGGACGATGTAGAGCAACTCTGGTCGCAGCTGGGCGACGACTATTTCCTCAAGCACACCGCAGCGGACGTGGCCTGGCACAGCGATGCAATACTTCAGCAGCCGGCCGATGGCGGTCCGCTGGTGCTGATCAAGGAAACCACCCAGCGCGAGTTCGAAGGCGGCACGCAGATCTTCATCTACGCGCCCGACCAGCACGATTTCTTCGCCGTGACCGTGGCGGCGATGTCGCAGCTCAACCTGAACATCCATGACGCCCGCATCATTACCTCCAGCAGCCAGTTCACCCTCGACACCTACATCGTGCTCGACAACGACGGCGGCTCGATCGGTGACAACCCGCAGCGGGTCAAGCAGATACGCGAAGGGCTGACCGAGGCACTGCGCAATCCCGAGGATTACCCGACCATCATCCAGCGACGCGTGCCGCGCCAGCTCAAGCACTTCAACTTCGCGCCGCAGGTGACCATCCTCAACGACGCCCAGCGCCCGGTGACCATCCTCGAGATCACGGCCCCCGACCGGCCCGGCCTGCTGGCGCGCCTGGGACGGATCTTCCTGGAGTTCGACCTGTCGCTGCAGAACGCCAAGATCGCCACCCTCGGCGAGCGCGTGGAAGACGTGTTCTTCATCACCGATGCCGACAACCAGCCGCTCTCCGACCCGCAACTGTGCAGCCGCCTGCAGGAAGCCATCGTCGAACAGTTGCAGGCCGGCCAGTCCAGCGATACCAGCCCCACCCGCGTGACCTTCTGACGATTACGAGACCTTGCGCCGATGAACCATGCCTTGACCCAGCTTCAGCCCTACCCCTTCGAAAAGCTCCGCGCCCTGCTCGGCAGCGTGAAGCCTGCCGCGGACAAACGCGCCATTGCCCTGTCGATCGGTGAGCCGAAGCACGAATCCCCGGCGTTCGTCGCCAAGGCCCTGGCCGACAACCTCGACAAATTGGCGGTCTACCCCAGCACACTCGGCCTGCCGGCCCTGCGCCAGGCCATCGGTCAGTGGTGCGAGCGCCGCTTCGGCGTCCCCGCCTGCTGGCTCGATGCCGACCAGCACATCCTGCCGGTCAACGGCACCCGCGAAGCGCTGTTCGCCTTCACTCAAACAGTGGTCAACCGCGCCGATGACGGCCTGGTCGTCAGCCCCAACCCGTTCTACCAGATCTACGAGGGCGCGGCGCTGCTGGCCGGCGCTACCCCGCACTACCTGCCATGCCTGGAAAGCAACGGTTTCAATCCGGACTTCGACGCGGTACCTGCCGAGATCTGGAAACGTTGCCAGATCCTGTTCCTGTGCTCCCCAGGCAACCCCACTGGCGCGCTGGTGCCGATGGACACCCTGAAGAAACTGATCGCCCTGGCCGACGAGCACGATTTCGTGATCGCCGCCGACGAGTGCTACAGCGAGCTGTACTTCGACGAAGACGCCCCGCCGCCTGGCCTGCTGAGCGCCTGCGCCGAACTCGGCCGCAGCGATTTTGCGCGCTGCGTGGTGTTCCACAGCCTGTCCAAGCGCTCCAACCTGCCGGGCCTGCGTTCGGGCTTCGTCGCGGGCGACGCCAAGATCATCAAGCCATTCCTGCTGTACCGCACCTACCACGGTTGCGCCATGCCGGTGCAGACGCAACTGGCCAGCGTGGCCGCCTGGCAGGACGAGGCCCATGTGCGGGCGAACCGCGATCAGTACCGCGCCAAATATGACGCCGTGCTCGAGATCCTGCAGCCAGTGATGGATGTACAGCGCCCGGATGGCAGCTTCTACCTGTGGGCCAAGGTGCCGGGTAGCGACGCCGACTTTACCCGCGACCTGTTCGAGGCCGAGCACGTGACCGTGGTGCCTGGCTCGTACCTGTCGCGTGAAGTGGATGGCGTCAATCCAGGAGCAGGACGCGTGCGCATGGCGCTGGTTGCGCCGCTGGCCGAGTGCATCGAGGCGGCCGAAAGGATTCGCGGGTTCCTGCAACGTCGTTGATCGGATCGTTCGCGGGTAAACCGGCGAACGCTCCAGGGCGACGCTACCTGACCTGCCCCAGGTTCGCCTCGCTCATGTCCAACTCCCCCAGCACCTGGCGCACGACTTCATCCCCCACAAGGTGCTGGCGGTGCAGGCTGTAGAGCTCCAACCGCTGCGCGCGCAACGCGCGCAGGCGCAGGCGGCGCTCCAGAAGATCCATCTGCTCGGCCAATGCACGCGCTTCGGCGCTGTCGTTGTAGCTGTCCAGCTCGTCCCGGTACTCTGCCATCAGGCGCGCCTTCAGCTCGGTCGCCAGCGTCGCCTGGGCGGCATCCTGCGGGGCATTGGCATCGACGACCTCCTCGGCCTCCAAGGCATGGATGGCCGCTTCTGCAGTACGCCTCCAGGCTTCCTGCACCTCCTGGTGCAGGCGCTCGTCCGGGCTCTTGGTCACCCCGCGCAACAGGATCGGCAGGGCGATGCAGGCACTGATCAGCGACAGCAGGATCACCCCGGCGGCAATGAAGATCAGCAGATCACGCTCCGGGAACGCCTGGCCGGCCCCGATCAGCAAGGGTACCGACATCACACCCGCCAAGGTCACAGCCCCACGCACACCCCCCAGGGTCAACAGCCAGCACGAACGTGCGCTGGGCATCAGCACCAACGCCGACTTACCGCGCCAGCGGCGCACCACGCCGATAGCGCGCCACACGCTCTGTACCCAGACGAACCGCAGCAGCACCAACGCCACGAAGATCGCCACCACATCGAGGCAACGCCAGGCCAGGGTCGGCCACAACGACGTTTCGTGGCTGACAACTGCCTTGATGATGTCGGGTAATTGCAAGCCCAGCAGCAGGAAGATCAGACCATTGAAGGCGAACTCCAGCAGCGACCAGACGCTGCGGTTGAGCAGGCGCGTGCTGGTCTGGCGCGGCAACAGGTCGAGCCAGCTCTGCATCATCCCTGCCGCCACCGCAGAGAGAATGCCCGAGACACCTAGTCGTTCGGCCAGTACGTAGGCGGCAAACGGCAACAGCAGCATGAACACCACATGTGTCGCCGGATCGTCCCAGCCCCGGGCGATCATCCAGGCACGCAGGCGCCCCACCAGCCAGCTGAGGCCCACGCCAACCGCAAGCCCGCCGATGGCTACCAGCACGAACGTCAGGCTGGCATCGGTCAACGAAAATACCCCGGTAATGGCAGCTGCCAACGCGAACTTGAACGTCACCAGGCCCGAAGCATCGTTCATCAGTGCTTCGCCCTGGAGCATATGCATCAAGGGGGTTGGCAGGCGATCCTGGGTAATCGCCGAAACCGCCACCGCATCAGTGGGCGAGAGCACCGCGGCCAGGGCGAACGCTACCGGCAGTGGAATGCTTGGCAGGATCCAGTGAATGAAGTACCCCGCTCCCACCACGGTGAACAGCACCAACCCCACGGCCAAGGCCACCACCGGGCCACGAATGCGCCAGAGCTCACGCTTGGGGATGCGCCAGCCATCGGCGAACAGCAGCGGTGGCAGGAACAGAAACAGGAACAGCTCGGGATCGAGGGCCACATGCAGCCCAAGCGTGGGCCAGGCCAGCAGCGCGCCGGCCGCGATCTGCACCAGCGGCAAGGGCAGCGGCACCATGCGTCCGACCAGCTTGGAAAGGCTCACCAGCATCAGCAGGATAAGAACGGTATAGGCTGACTGCATTGGCAAGACTTCCTGTATGAAAGCAGACACGAAAAAAAGGCCAGACTTCGCCCTTGAAACAATATGTTAGCGGCGGGCGGTGATAATGCACCGCTGAACCATGGTCGAACGCTACCCGGGAATATGTAACACAATGCTACCTGAGAGGTCGTGATACAGATCGATCGCCCAGCCGGACAGCAAGCCGTGGCGCCAGGCCCATCGATACCGCATAATCGCCCCACCCATTCTTCAAGGAGTATCGGGGACGCCAGGTCCGGCCCGGCAGCCCCAGGCATTCAATGGCTTACACTCTCTACGGCATCAAAGCCTGCGACACCATGAAAAAGGCCCGCACCTGGCTTGAAGAACAGGCCATCGGTTACGCGTTCCACGACTACAAGACCCAAGGCATCGACCGTGACAGCCTCGAGCGCTGGTGCGACGAGCACGGCTGGGAAGTCGTGCTGAACCGCGCCGGCACCACCTTCCGCAAGCTCGACGAGGCCAGCAAGGCCGACCTGAACCAGGCAAAGGCCATCGAGCTGATGCTGGCTCAACCGTCGATGATCAAGCGCCCGGTGCTCGATCTGGGTGACCGCACCCTGGTGGGCTTCAAGCCCGACCTGTACGCCGCGGCACTGGCCTGATTCCGCTCCACACCCTATTTCGCACGAGGTAATTGCATGTCCACCACTCTGTTCAGCCTGGCCTTCGGTGTCGGCACCCAGAACCGCCAGGGCACCTGGCTGGAAGTCTTCTACGCTCAGCCCCTGCTCAACCCGTCCACCGAGCTGGTCGCGGCCGTCGCTCCGATCCTCGGTTACGAAGGCGGCAACCAGGCGATCGCCTTCAGCCCGGCCCAGGCCGCCCAGCTCGCCGACGCGGTCAAGGGCGTGGATGCCGTCCAGCACGCATTGCTGACCCGCCTGGCCGAAAGCCACAAGCCGCTGGTCGCCACCCTGCTCGCCGAAGACGGCGCGCTGACCTCAACCCCCGAGGCCTACCTCAAGCTGCACCTGTTGTCGCACCGTCTGGTCAAGCCGCACGGCGTTTCCCTGGCCGGCATCTTCCCGCTGCTGCCGAACGTGGCCTGGACCAACCAGGGTGCCATCGACCTGGCCGAACTGGCCGAGCAGCAACTGGAAGCACGCCTGAAGGGCGAACTGCTGGAAGTGTTCTCGGTGGACAAGTTCCCGAAGATGACCGACTACGTGGTCCCGAGCGGCGTGCGTATCGCCGACACCGCCCGCGTGCGCCTGGGCGCCTATATCGGCGAGGGCACCACCATCATGCACGAAGGCTTCGTCAACTTTAACGCTGGCACCGAAGGCCCGGGCATGATCGAAGGCCGTGTCTCGGCAGGCGTGTTCGTCGGCAAGGGCTCGGACCTGGGCGGTGGTTGCTCGACCATGGGCACCCTGTCCGGTGGCGGCAACATCGTCATCAAGGTTGGCGAAGGCTGCCTGATCGGCGCCAACGCTGGTATCGGTATCCCGCTGGGCGACCGCAACACTGTCGAAGCCGGCCTGTACATCACCGCTGGCACCAAGGTGAACCTGCTCGACGAGCACAATGAGCTGGTCAAGGTGGTCAAGGCCCGTGACCTGGCCGGCCAGACCGACCTGCTGTTCCGTCGCAACTCGCTCAACGGCGCAGTCGAGTGCAAGACCCACAAGTCGGCCATCGAGCTGAACGAGGCGCTGCACGCACACAACTGAGAACCTTGCAGGCCTCTGTAGAAGCGGGCTTGCCCGCGATCAGCGGACTCTCGGCGTCTGAGATGTTAAGATCGGGTCTGGCACCACGCCAGACCCGATTTTCATTCCAGGCCCCGCAATCATGTTCCAGCCCTCCCCCTGGCGTGCCGACTTTCCCGCCATCACCGCCCTGCAACGGCAGCACCAGACCTACCTGGACAGTGCCGCCACAACGCAGAAACCCCAGGCCTTGCTTGACGCCCTGAGCCACTACTACAGCCATGGTGCAGCCAATGTGCATCGCGCCCAGCACCTGCCTGGCGCGCTGGCGACCCAGGCATTCGAGACCAGTCGCGACAAGGTTGCCACCTGGCTCAACGCCAGTGACTCCCGGCAGGTCATCTTCACCCACGGCGCCACCTCGGCGCTCAACCTGCTGGCCTACGGTCTGGAGCATGGCTTCGAAGCCGGCGACGAAATCGCCGTCAGCGCGCTGGAGCACCACGCCAACCTGCTGCCCTGGCAACAATTGGCGCGGCGCCGCAATCTGCGCCTGGTAGTGCTGCCGCTGGACGAACATGGCCGGATCGACCTCGACCAGGCCCTGCAACTGATCGGGCCGCGCACACGCCTGGTGGCGCTGAGCCAACTGTCCAACGTGCTCGGCACCTGGCAGCCATTGCCTGCGCTGCTCGCTCATGCCCGCGCCCAAGGCGCTCTGAGCGTGGTCGATGGCGCCCAGGGCGTGGTTCATGGCCGCCACGACGTGCAGCAGCTGGGCTGCGATTTCTACGTATTTTCCAGCCACAAGCTATATGGCCCGGATGGGGTTGGCGCGCTCTATGGCCGCACGGAGGCCCTGGCACGGCTGCGCCACTGGCAGTTCGGCGGCGAGATGGTGCAACTGGCCGACTACCATGAGGCAAGCTTTCGTCCCGCGCCACTGGGCTTCGAGGCGGGCACGCCGCCGATCGCCAGTGTCATCGGCCTGGGCGCGACCCTCGATTACCTTGCCAGCCTCGATCCTGCGGCCGTGGCAGCCCACGAAGCCAGCCTGCACCAGCACCTGGTGCGCGGCCTGGCCGACCGCGAAGGCGTGCGCATGCTCGGCACCCCACAGAGCGCACTGGCCAGTTTCGTCATCGATGGCGTGCACAACGCCGATATCGCCCACCTGCTGACCGAACAAGGGATCGCAGTGCGCGCCGGCCACCATTGCGCGATGCCATTGCTCAAGGGACTGGGGCTGGAAGGCGCGATCCGCGTTTCGCTGGGGCTGTACAACGACAGCGACGACCTGCAGCGCTTCTTCGATGCGCTCGACCAGGGCCTGGAGCTGCTGCGGTGAGCCTGCCTGCCGACGCCCAGCAGGCACTGGACACCTTCACCCAGGCAAAAGGCTGGGAACAGCGCGCACGGCTGTTGATGCAGATAGGCGATCGCCTGGAGCCACTGCACGAGTCTGACAAGACCGACGCCAACCGCGTGCATGGCTGCGAAAGCCTGGTCTGGTTGGTGGCTGGCCAGGTCGACGGACAGTGGCGCTTCAAGGCCACCAGTGATGCCCGGCTGCTGCGCGGTCTACTGGCGCTGCTGCTGGTGCGGGTACAGGGGCTGGACAGCGAAGCGTTGGCCGCGTTGGACCTGCGTGCGTGGTTCACACAACTGGGGCTGGAGCGGCAGCTCTCGCCTTCACGCAGCAATGGGCTGCATGCGGTGTTGTTGCGGATGACGGAGTTGGTGTCCAGCCCCTGAGTCGGCGGCACCTGCTTCGCCGGTCCCCCCCCTGCTGCGGCACCCGCGAAGAAGCCCCCGCGCTTATTGCGCCTTCACCCGCTCCGAGGGCCGCCGCGCCCCCGCCACCAGCTTCTCCACCGCCTTGCTCACGGCCACCATGCCGAAGGTCGCGGTGACCATCATCACCGCGCCGAAGCCCCCCGAGCAATCCAGGCGCACGCCTTCCCCCACGAAGCTCTTCTGCAGGCAAACACTGCCATCGCCCTTGGGGTAGCGCAGTTGCTCGCTGGAGAACACACAGGGCACCCCGTAATTACGGCTGACATTGCGCGAGAAGTTGTAGTCCCGGCGCAAGGTGGAACGTACCCGCGACGCCAGTGGGTCGTTGAAGGTCTTGTTGAGGTCGCCAATCTGGATCTGGGTCGGATCGATCTGTCCGCCCGCACCACCTGTGGTGACAATCGCAATCTTGCGTCGGCGGCACCAGGCGATCAGCGCAGCCTTGGCCTGCACGCTGTCGATGCAGTCGATCACGCAATCCAGCGACTCGGTGATGTATTCGAGCATGGTGTCACGGGTGACGAAGTCAGCGACCGCATGCACGGTGCAGGCCGGGTTGATCGCACGCAGGCGCTCGGCCATGACCTCGACCTTCGAGCGCCCCACCTGCCCCTCCAGTGCATGAGCCTGGCGATTGGTGTTGCTGACGCAGACATCGTCCAGATCGAACAGGCTGATTTCACCCACGCCGCTGCGCGCCAGGGCTTCCGCCGCCCAGGAACCCACACCGCCGATGCCGACGACTGCCACGTGGGCCTGACGCAGACGTTGCAGGCCGTCATCGCCGTACAGCCGGGCGACACCGGCAAAGCGTGGATCTTCTGTGCTCATGTTCATACCCCGAAAAAACCGGCGCGCATTATATGCCATGCGGACACGCCGGTGCGGGCTTGTCGACATGAGGGGTGTCTTGGCGCGGCGCGCGTTCATTAGGAAACAGCCTACCAATCCTGCTTTAATGTCTTATCAAACAAGCAGATCTGGACGACAACAGAGCGGGATCCACGACGCGAGCTTCCCGCTCCCTGCCTCGGAAACTGAATCACCTATGTCATCACGCAAATTCGGTCTCAACCTGGTAGTGGTGCTGGCCATTGCCGCGCTGTTCACCGGCTTCTGGGCGCTGGTCAACCGCCCGGTGTCGGCCCCTGCCTGGCCAGAGCAGATCTCCGGCTTCTCCTACTCGCCCTTCCGTCTCGGTGAAAGCCCGCAAAAGGGCCAGTATCCCAGCGAAGACGAGATGCGCCAGGATCTGGAGCAACTCAGCAAGCTCACCGACAGCATCCGTATCTACACCGTCGAAGGCACCCAGGCGGAAATTCCGCACCTGGCCGAGGAGTTGGGCCTGCGTGTGACCCTGGGCATCTGGATCAGTACGGACCTGGAGCGCAACGAGCGCGAGATCGAAAAAGCCATCGGTCTGGCCAATAGCTCGCGCAGCGTGGTGCGAGTAGTGGTGGGCAACGAGGCGCTGTTCCGCGAGGAGATCACTCCAGAGGCGCTGATCAAGTACCTGGACCGTGTGCGGGCTGCGGTCAAGGTGCCGGTGACCACCAGTGAGCAATGGCACATCTGGAAAGAGCACCCGGAACTGGCCAAGCACGTCGACCTGATCGCCGCGCACATCCTGCCTTACTGGGAGTTCGTGCCGGTGGGCGACTCGATCCAGTTCGTGCTCGACCGCGCCCGCGACCTCAAGCGCCAGTTCCCGCGCAAACCCTTGCTGCTGTCGGAAGTGGGCTGGCCGAGCAATGGCCGCATGCGCGGCGGTGCCGATGCGACCCAGGCTGACCAGGCAATCTACCTGCGCACCCTGGTCAACACCTTGAACCGCCGCGGCTTCAACTACTTCGTGATCGAAGCCTACGACCAACCCTGGAAAGCCAGCGACGAAGGCTCGGTGGGCGCCTACTGGGGCGTGTTCAACGCCGAACGCCAGCAGAAATTCAACTTCGAAGGGCCGGTGGTTGCCATTCCACAATGGCGAGCCCTGGCCGTGGCTTCGGTGGTGCTGGCGATGATCGCCCTGACCGTGCTGCTGATCGACGGCTCGGCCCTGCGCCAACGCGGACGCACCTTCCTGACCTTCATCACCTTCCTCTGCGGGTCGGTGCTGGTGTGGATCGCCTACGACTACAGCCAGCAGTACAGCACCTGGTTCAGCCTGACCGTAGGCTTGCTTCTGGCCCTCGGCGCCATCGGCGTGTTCATCGTCTTGCTCACCGAGGCCCACGAGCTGGCCGAGGCCGTATGGATTCACAAGCGACGACGCGAGTTCCTGCCGGTGCAGGGCGACGCTGCGTACCGGCCCAAGGTCTCGGTGCACGTGCCGTGCTACAACGAGCCACCGGAGATGGTGAAACAGACCCTCGACGCCCTCGCCGCCCTGGACTATCCAGACTACGAAGTATTGGTGATCGACAACAACACCAAGGACCCGGCCGTGTGGGAGCCGCTCAAGGCCCACTGCGAGAAACTCGGCGAGCGCTTTCGCTTCTTCCACGTGGCACCGCTGGCCGGCTTCAAGGGCGGCGCACTGAATTACCTGATCCCGCACACCGCCAAGGACGCCGAGGTGATCGCGGTGATCGACTCGGACTACTGCGTCGACCGCAACTGGCTCAAGCACATGGTGCCGCACTTCGCCGACCCGAAGATCGCCGTGGTGCAGTCGCCGCAGGACTACCGCGACCAGCACGAGAGCGCCTTCAAGAAGCTCTGCTACAGCGAGTACAAGGGCTTCTTCCACATCGGCATGGTCACCCGCAACGACCGTGACGCGATCATCCAGCATGGCACCATGACCATGACCCGCCGCAGCGTGCTCGAAGAGCTGGGCTGGGCCGAATGGTGCATTTGCGAGGATGCCGAGCTGGGCCTGCGAGTGTTCGAGAAGGGGCTGTCGGCTGCCTACGCCCACAACAGCTATGGCAAGGGCCTGATGCCCGACACCTTCATCGACTTCAAGAAACAGCGCTTCCGCTGGGCCTATGGTGCGATCCAAATCATCAAGCACCACGCCAGCGCTCTTCTGCGCGGTAAAAACAGCGAGCTGACCCGTGGCCAGCGCTACCATTTCCTGGCCGGCTGGCTGCCATGGATCGCCGACGGCATGAACATTTTCTTCACCGTCGGCGCATTGTTGTGGTCGGCGGCAATGATCATCGTGCCGCATCGCGTCGATCCACCGCTGATGATCTTTGCCATCCCGCCGCTGGCGCTGTTCTTCTTCAAGGTCGGCAAGATCGTCTTCCTCTACCGCCGTGCGGTGGGGGTCAACATGAAGGATGCCTTCGCCGCCGCCCTGGCGGGCCTGGCGTTGTCGCACACTATCGCCAAGGCGGTGCTGTACGGCTTCTTCACCAGCAGCATGCCGTTCTTCCGCACCCCGAAGAACGCCGACAGCCATGGCGTGCTGGTGGCGATCTCCGAGGCACGCGAAGAACTGTTCATCATGTTGCTGTTGTGGAGCGCAGCGGCTGGGATCTACCTGGTGCAAGGGCTGCCCAGTTCCGACATGCGTTTCTGGGTAGCGATGCTGCTGGTGCAGTCGCTGCCATATCTGGCGGCATTGGTGATGGCGTTGCTGTCGTCGCTGCCCAAGCCTGGAGAAAAGGCCGCCGAACCGCAGCAGGCCTGATGTAGCGGGGGCTGCTTGGCAGCCCATTCGCGGGCAAGCCCGCTCCTGCAGGTACCGCACCGGTGCTGTGGACCGTGCATGGGCTGGCAGGGGCGAACCACTGCTGCGACTTGCTGGCGAATGGGCCGTGAAGCCTGAAATCATTTGATATAAGATAACGCCCCCAAGATTTCCCGCCTTGCCTTGCCCCGGAGTCCCCCATGACGGCCCCAGCCGAGCTCTCGCCCACCCTTCAACTGGCCTGCGACCTGATCCGTCGCCCCTCGGTGACGCCGGTCGATGCCGACTGCCAGACCCAGATGATGAACCGCCTGGGTGCCGTCGGCTTCCAGCTCGAGCCGATGCGCTTCGAGGACGTCGACAACTTCTGGGCCACCCATGGCAACCAGGACGGCCCGGTGCTGTGCTTCGCCGGTCACACCGACGTGGTGCCCACCGGCCCCGTGCAGCAATGGCAGCATGAGCCTTTCGACGCGCTGATCGACGCCGACGGCATGCTCTGCGGCCGCGGTGCTGCCGACATGAAAGGCAGCCTGGCCTCGATGGTGATCGCCAGTGAGCGCTTCGTGAACGATTACCCCAATCACCGCGGCAAGGTGGCCTTCCTCATCACCAGCGACGAGGAAGGCCCGGCGCATCACGGCACCAAGGCCGTGGTCGAGTTGCTCAAGGCCCGCAACGAGCGCCTGGACTGGTGCATCGTCGGCGAGCCGTCGAGCACCACCCTGCTCGGGGACGTGGTCAAGAACGGCCGTCGCGGCTCGCTCGGCGCCAAGCTGACCGTGCGCGGCAAGCAGGGTCACGTGGCCTACCCGCACCTGGCCCGCAACCCGATCCACCTGGCCGCACCGGCCCTGGCAGAACTTGCCGCCGAGCACTGGGACGAGGGCAATGCCTTCTTCCCGCCGACCAGCTTCCAGATCTCCAACCTCAACTCCGGCACCGGCGCCACCAACGTGGTCCCGGGCGACCTGATCGCGCTGTTCAACTTCCGCTTCTCCACCGAGTCGACCGTCGAAGGCCTGCAGCAGCGGGTCGCGACGATTCTCGACAAGCACCAGTTGGACTGGTCGATCGACTGGGCGCTGTCGGGCCTGCCGTTCCTCACCGAACCGGGTGAGCTGCTCGATGCGGTGTCATCGAGCATCAAGGCCGTCACCGGTCGCGCCACCCAGCCGTCCACCAGCGGCGGCACCTCCGATGGCCGCTTCATCGCCACCATGGGCACCCAGGTGGTCGAACTGGGTCCGGTCAACGCCACCATCCACCAGGTGGACGAGCGCATCCTGGCCAGCGACCTGGACCTGCTGACCGAAATCTACTACCAAACCCTGGTGCGGTTGCTCGCCTGATGCTTGCCTGCCCCCTCTGCCAGGCGCCCCTGGCGCAGCTCGACAACGGCGTGGCCTGCCCTGCCGGCCACCGCTTCGACCGCGCCCGCCAAGGCTACCTGAACCTGCTGCCAGTACAGCACAAGAACAGCCGCGACCCGGGCGACAATCAAGCGATGGTCGAGGCTCGCCGCGACTTCCTCGACGCCGGTCACTACGCTCCGGTAGCCGCGCGCCTGGCGCAACTGGCCGCCGAGCGCCAGCCTGCAACGTGGCTCGACATCGGCTGCGGCGAGGGCTATTACACCGCGCAGATCGCCCAGGCGCTGCCAACGGCAGACGGCTATGCGCTGGACATCTCCCGCGAGGCAGTCAAGCGCGCCTGCCGCCGCGCGCCACAGTTGACCTGGATGGTCGCCAGCATGGCTCGAGTGCCGATGGCGGACGCCAGCTGCAACTTCATCGCCAGTGTCTTCAGCCCGCTGGACTGGGCCGAAGCCAAGCGCCTGCTCGCCCCAGGTGGCGGCCTGATGCGGGTCGGACCGACCAGCGGCCACCTGATGGAGTTGCGCCAGATGCTCTACGATGAAGTGCGCCCCTACGCCGACGACAAGCACCTGGCCTTGGTCCCGGACGGCATGCAGCACGCCCACGGCGAGGTGCTCGAGTTCACCCTGACACTGGGCGAAGGCAAGGCCCGCGCGGACCTGCTGGCGATGACCCCGCACGGCTGGCGCGCCAGCGCCGAGAAACGTGCCAGCGTGATCGAGCAGCCTGAGCCGTTCGACGTCACGGTTTCCATGCGTTATGACTATTTCGTGCGCCAAGACTGAGCACACCCGGAGCCCTGAAATGCGCCAACCCGATATCGAGATCTACCTCAAGGACGCCGACGTCGATCACAAGCAGATCGCCGACTGGCTGACCCAGGCCTTGGGCCCATGCAGCGAATGGAAACAGAAAGGCCAGACCTTCAAGTGCACAGCCGGTAACATTCCGGTCACCTGGTTACCCAAGGCTGTAGGGAAATGGAACAGCCTGTACCTGGAAAGCGATCAGACGCCGTGGGCCGATGATGTCGCTTGCGCCCGCGCCGCCTTCGCTGCGCTCAATGTCGAAGTGCGCTGCGCGCCGGGCAGTTGGGTCGAGGAAGATGGTGAAGAGGATGCCGATCGCTGGATCCGCATCAGCGCCGACGGTGAAGAGGAAATCACCTGGCGCACCAGCTGAAAAAGCTCGCATCAGGCTGCAAGTTCCACGGACAACCTGCAGCTTGAAGCGTGCCGACTACTTGTCAGAGACCGACCACGTCCTCTGCCTGCAGGCCTTTCTGGCCCTGCACCAGGGAGTATTCGACCTGCTGTCCCTCGACCAGGGTACGATGCCCCTCACCGCGGATCGCACGATAGTGGACGAACACATCCGCTCCCCCGTCGCGCTGAATGAAGCCAAAACCCTTGGCATCGTTGAACCACTTCACATTCCCAGTCTCACGAGACGACATCTGAAACACTCCGGATTTTTATTTTGAAGATCGCCTTGCAGGCACAGGGTCTCCTCCCTGTGCCGACACTGCTTGAGGAAATTTCCTGCAAGGTGCGGACCGAGTATATGACAGAGAACAAAAAAATTTGATGACTGGCCCGTGGATGGCCGATTTTTGCTGAACTTATGCAGATACAGCAGCCTAACTTGCTGGTATATCACCTGATACATTTTCCAGGGCAGACACCCCATGACCCGTTCCCCCCTGCGCCGCCTGATCTTCGGCGCCCTGCGTCGCGTGCTCTATCTGTGGGTGCGATCCGAAACCATCAATCAGTCTTCGCTGACGCTCAAGCTCGACCGCAGCCGCCCGGTGTTCTATGCCTTGCCCTCGCCGTCGCTCACTGACCTGGCGGTGGTCGACCGCGAATGCACCAAAGCGGGGCTGCCACGCCCCGTGTTGCCCGTTGCCGTTGGGCCGCTGCACGAACCTGCGGCGTTCTTCTACCTCACCCCAGACCCGGACTGGCTAGGCCGCCAGGACAAACGCGGCGCGCCCCCCACCCTGGAGCGCCTGATCGCGGCCATTGGCGAGCATGCCGAAGAGGATGCGCAAATCATTCCGGTCAGCGTGTTCTGGGGGCAGACCCCGGCCAGCGAATCCAGCCCGTGGAAACTGTTGTTCGCCGACAGCTGGGCAGTCACCGGCCGTCTGCGCCGGCTGCTCAGTGTGTTGATCCTCGGCCGCAAGACCCGCGTGCAGTTCTCCGCGCCGATCCACCTGCGTGAACTGGTGCAGCACAACAAGGGCCAGGAGCGTACCGTGCGCATGGCCCAGCGCCTGCTGCGCGTGCATTTTCGCAACCTCAAGACCGCAGTGATCGGGCCGGACATCTCGCACCGACGCAACCTGGTCAAAGGCCTGGTCCATGACCCGCTGGTACGCCAGGCGATCAGCGATGAAGCCGAGCGCGAGAAGATCCCTTACGCCAAGGCCGAGGCCAAGGCGTTGCACTACGGCAACGAGATCGCCTCTGACTACACCTACACCGCGATCCGTTTCCTGGAAGTGGTGCTGAGCTGGTTCTGGAACAAGATCTACGACGGCATCAAGGTCAACCACATCGAACAGGTGCAAGGCATCGCACCGGGCCACGAAGTGATCTACGTGCCGTGCCATCGCAGCCACATCGACTACCTGCTGCTGTCGTACCTGTTGTTCCGCAATGGCCTGACGCCGCCGCACATCGCCGCCGGCATCAACCTCAACATGCCGGTGATCGGCGGCCTGTTGCGCCGCGGTGGTGCGTTCTTCATGCGCCGGACGTTCAAGGGTAACCCGTTGTACACCGCAGTGTTCAACGAGTACCTGCACACCTTGTTCACCAAGGGTTTCCCGGTGGAGTACTTCGTCGAGGGCGGACGCTCGCGCACCGGGCGCATGCTGCAGCCACGCCCGGGCATGCTGGCGATCACCCTGCGCAGCTTCCTGCGTTCCTCGCGCACGCCGATCGTCTTCGTGCCGGTCTATATCGGCTATGAACGCGTACTCGAAGGCCGCACCTACCTGGGAGAGCTGCGTGGTGCGAGCAAGAAGAAAGAGTCGATTTTCGACATCTTCAAGGTCATCGGCGCCCTCAAGCAACGCTTCGGCCAGGTCTATGTCAACTTCGGCGAACCGATCCGCCTGGGCGCGTTCCTGGACCAGCAGCAACCTGGCTGGCGCGAGCAAGACCTTGCCCCGCAGTTCCGCCCGGCTTGGCTCAACGACACCACTACACGCCTGGGCCAGACGGTGGCCCAACACCTGAACGGTGCGGCAGCCATCAACCCGGTCAACCTGGTAGCCCTCGCGCTGCTCTCGACCAGCCGCCTGGCGCTCGACGAGCGCGCCCTGATTCGTGTGCTCGACCTCTACCTGGCCCTGCTGCGCCAGGTGCCCTACTCAAGCCACGTGACCCTGCCCGAAGGCGACGGCAAGGCGCTGATCGAACATGTCAGGGGCATGGAGTTGCTGGCCGAACAGAAGGACGCCCTGGGGCGTATCCTCTACCTGGACGAAGCCAATGCGGTGCTGATGACCTATTACCGCAACAACGTCCTGCACATCTTCGCCCTGCCGGCGCTGCTCGCCAGTTTCTTCCTCAGCAGCTCGCGGATGAGTCGCGAACTGGTGGGGCAATATGTACAGGCGCTTTACCCGTACCTGCAGGCCGAATTGTTCCTGCGCTGGACACCGGAGCAACTCGACGAGGCCATCGACCAATGGCTGAGCGCACTGGTCGAGCAAGGCCTGCTGCGCTTCGAGAACGGCGTGTACCTGCGTCCGGCGCCCAGCTCGCGCCAGTTCGTGCTGCTCACCCTGTTGGCCCGCGCCATCACCCAGACGCTACAGCGTTTCTACATGGCCACTTCGCTGCTGCTCAACAGTGGCCAGCACAGCCTGAACGCCGAAGAACTGGAAGACCTGTGCGTGATGATGGCCCAGCGCCTGTCGATCCTGCATGGGCTCAATGCCCCGGAGTTCTTCGACAAGACCCTGTTCCGCCACTTCATCCAGACCCTGGTGCGTGAAGGCGTGCTGCTGCCCGATGGCAATGGCAAGCTTGGCTACCACGACAAACTCGCCGAGCTGGCCGAAGGCGTCGCCAAGCGCGTGCTGTCGGCGGAGCTGCGCTTGTCGATCCGGCAGGTGGCGCTGCATAGGGACGACACCGGAGAACAGGCTATCGCCTGATCCAGGGTTGGCCTTTTCGCAGGCAAGCCCACCCCTGCAAGATTTTGTAGGAGCGGGCTTGCCAGCGAAAAGACCAACGCGGCAAATGTTCCGGGCATGGCGCTGAGCACCGGACAGATTTCCTTCCCCACCCGCCATTGCGCTAAAGTCCCAGTGGTCGGCCACAAGCCCACGCCAAGGACTGCGGAGATTCCATGAAAAAACTTCTCACGCTGTGCTGTGCCACCCTGCTCACAGCCTGCTCCAGCCATACCCCGTCCCACCAGGCCAGCCTGGAAGGCGAAGTCTTCTACCTGCAGCGCATTGCCCTGCCGCCTGCCGCTACGCTCAGCGTGAGCCTGCAGGATGTCTCGCTGATGGACGCCCCGGCCGTCACCCTGGCCAGCCAGTCAGGTCCGGTCAAAGGCAACGTGCCACTGCCGTTCCAGCTCAGCTACGACCCGGCCAAGGTCCAACCGGGTCATCGCTACGCCGTCAGCGCGCGTATCGAGCTCGATGGCAAGTTGCTGTTCATCAACACCGAACACCACGGCGTCCGACTCGACGGCAGCGACCCGCAACCTGTGCGGATCAAAGTCGATCAGGTGCGCTGATCCCGCTTCATTTCTGCCCATAAGGAAGTCTCCATGATTCGCTCCTCCTTGCGCTTCACCACCCTGTGCGCCGGCTTGCTGTTGTCGGCCAGCGCCCTGGCCCTGTCGCTTGGCGACCTGTCCCAGAGCGACGCCTCCGGCGGCCTCAAGGACGCCCTGACTCAGGGCGCGCAGATTGCCGTCAAGCAGTTGAGCACCCCAGGGGGCTTCAACAATAACCCTGACGTACGCATCGAACTGCCCGGCAACCTGGGCAAGGCCGCCAAAGCGATGAAGATGTTTGGCAAGGGCGATCAGGTCGATGCCCTGGAAAACAGCATGAACAAGGCTGCTGAGGCTGCCGTGCCACAAGCCCAGGCGATTCTCGTGGATGCGGTGAAAAAGATGACCGTCACCGATGCCAAGGGCATCCTCAGCGGTGGTGAGGATTCGGCCACCCAGTACCTGAACAAGAGCAGCCGCGAGCAGATTCGCGCCAAGTTCCTGCCGATCGTCAAGCAGGCTACCGACAAGGTCGGTCTGGCCCAGCAGTACAACAGCTTCGCCGGCCAGGCCAAGGGGCTGGGCCTGATCAAGGACGACGCCAATATCGAGAACTATGTGACCGAAAAGGCCCTGGATGGGCTGTTCGAAATGATTGCCAAGCAAGAACAGAGCATCCGCCAGAACCCGGCACAGGCCGCGACCAGCCTGGCCAAGAAAGTGTTCGGCGCACTCTGATTCGCCCAACGTCACTGCCTGAACATGCATCGCGGGCAAACGCCCGCGATGCCACCCCAGCCCACGCCCATGGGCGCCGCCAGAACGACCATCCGGCGGTTTTGCGCAAAAGATCCCCCAGGCGGCACTTGCACGATCCGCGCACGGCTGCTTGAATCCAATTCGTCAGTCTTCATGTGACTCATCGGTCACTCATGGAGTCCAAGACGCCTTTTGCTGGCCACCCAGGGTCTCGATGCCTTGGGGCACGGCAGATCGCCCGCCTACAACAATACCCGTCGACCCGCGCAACCGGGATCGGCACTGGGCCCCCGGTTTCACTTCAAGGCGAATGCCTACCTGTCATATGGAACGTGCACCCTAGGGTTCTGCGCAGCCTTCTCGAGCGATCGATACGACTGAGCAGGCCACTAGATGACGCGAGTGCCCTTTTTGCGCCAGGAGTCGATGACATGAGGCCAGAAATCGCTGTACTTGATATCCAAGGTCAGTACCGGGTTTACACGGAGTTCTATCGCGCGGAAACGGCAGAGAAGTCGATCGTCCTGATCAACGGCTCGCTGGCCACCACGGCATCTTTTGCCCAGACGGTGCGCAATCTGTATCCGCAATTCAACGTGGTGCTGTACGACCAGCCCTATGCCGGCAAGTCCAAGCCACACAACCGCCAGGAACGTCTGCTCACGAAAGAGACCGAGGCGCATATCCTGCTGGAGCTGATCGAGCACTTCCGTGCCGATCACGTGATGTCGTTCTCCTGGGGCGGCGCGTGCACCCTGCTGGCACTGGCGCACCAGCCACGCCTGGTGAAGAAGGCGATCGTCAGTTCGTTCTCGCCGGTGATCAACGATCCGATGCGCGACTACCTCGAGCGCGGCTGCCAGTACCTGTCGGCCTGCGATCGCTATCAGGTCGGCAACCTGGTCAACGACACCATCGGCAAACACCTGCCATCGCTGTTCAAGCGCTTCAACTACCGCCACGTAAGCAGCCTGGACAGCCACGAGTACGCACAGATGCACTTTCACATCAACCAGGTGCTGGATCATGATCTGGAGCGGGCATTGAAGGGCGCGCGCAACATCGATATTCCGGTGCTGTTCATCAACGGCGAACGTGACGAGTACACCACCGTCGAGGATGCCCGGCAGTTCAGCCGCCATGTGGGCAAGAGCCAGTTCAGCGTGATTCGCGATGCCGGCCACTTCCTCGACATGGAACACAAGACCGCCTGCGAGGATACCCGCAATGCCATGCTGGGTTTCCTCAAGCCAGCACGCGAGCCGCGCCAACGTTACACCTACGTGCAGGGGCAGCATGCGTTGGCCATCTGAGCGGCCCGGCGACCTGTGGCCGTTACCCGCCGGTTCAGGTCGTCGACAGGCTTTTTTACAACCCTGGGCTTCTCATGAGGCTTGGGTTCTGGTAAAAAGTCGCGCTGCGAAGCGGGTATAGTTTAGTGGCAAAACGAAAGCTTCCCAAGCTTTAGTTGAGGGTTCGATTCCCTCTACCCGCTCCAGATTCCTCGCCTGAAACCCCTGGTTTCAGCGCCCGTAAAAAGAGCCGTCGGCTCTTTTTTCGTTTCTGCATCTTCCATTGATCTGGCCCATGGCCGCCCCCTTGCCGATCCGCTTGAATGCGCGGCCGGATTTCGCTTGCAAGCGAGACGGCTTCGGGTGCATATCGCCTACTCTACCCAGAGACATTTCCAAGGGACTGCCCATGTTTCTCTCCCGCTGGTTGCCCGGCCTGGCCAACCTCCTGCACTACCGTCGCGAGTGGTTCCACGCCGACCTGCAGGCGGGCCTGTCGGTGGCCGCGATCCAGATCCCGATCGCCATCGCCTACGCGCAGATTGTTGGCCTGCCGCCGCAGTACGGCCTGTATGCCTGCGTACTGCCGATGATGGTCTACGCCCTGATCGGCAGCTCGCGGCAATTGATGGTCGGCCCCGATGCCGCCACTTGCGCAATGATCGCCGGGGCTGTGGCGCCCTTGGCAATGGGCGATCCGCAGCGCATCGCCGAATTGTCGGTGATCGTCACGGTACTGGTCGGGGTGATGCTGATCGCGGCGGGCCTGGCCCGCGCCGGGTTCATCGCCAGCTTCTTTTCGCGGCCGATCCTGATCGGCTACCTCAACGGTATCGGCCTGAGCCTGATTGCCGGACAACTGTCGAAAGTGGTCGGGTTCCGCATCGAGGGCGATGGCTTCGTGCTGAGTCTGATCAATTTCCTCGAGCGCCTGGGTGAGATCCACTGGCTGACCCTGGTCATCGGCCTCGGTGGCCTGGCCCTGCTGATCTGGCTGCCCAGGCGCTATCCGAGGTTGCCTGCGGCACTGGTGACTGTGGCAGTGTTCACCGTGCTCGCAGCCCTGTTCGGTCTCGACCGATTCGGCGTAGCGATCCTGGGCCCAGTGCCTGCGGGCATCCCGGAGCTGGCCTGGCCCCAGAGCAACCTGGCCGAAACCAAGAGCCTGCTGCGCGACGCGCTGGGTATCGCCACGGTCAGCTTCTGCAGCGCCATGCTCACCGCGCGCAGTTTCGCCGCGCGGCATGGCTACGCGATCAATGCCAACCACGAGTTCGTCGCCCTGGGTGTGAGCAACCTGGCCGCAGGCATCTCCCAGGGCTTCGCCATCAGCGGCGCGGACTCGCGCACCGCGGTCAACGACATGGTCGGTGGCAAGAGCCAGTTGGTGGGCATCATTGCCGCGCTGGTGATCGCGCTGATCCTGCTGTTCTTCACCGCTCCCATGGCCTGGATCCCCCAGGCCGCACTGGGCGCCGTGCTGTTGATGGCCGGTTGGGGTCTGATTGACGTGAAGTCCCTGGGCAAGATCCGGCGCCTGAGCCGCTTCGAGTTCTGGCTGTGCCTGCTGACGACCATCGGCGTGCTTGGCCTGGGCGTGCTGCCAGGCATCGTCTTCGCCGTGACCCTGGCCATCCTGCGTCTGCTCTACACCATCTACCAACCCACCGATGCCGTGCTCGGCTGGGTACCGGGTATCGAAGGCCAGGTCGACGTACGCCAGCACCAGGACGCGCGCACGGTACCTGGCCTGGTGGTGTACCGCTTCGATGACGCGATCCTGTTCTTCAACGCCGACTACTTCAAGATGCGCCTGCTCGAAGCCCTGCAGCGCGAGCCCGAGCCCAAGGCTGTGCTGTTCGATGCCGAGGCCGTGACCAGCATCGACGTCAGCGGCATCGCCGCCCTGCGCGAAGTGCGCGACACCTTGCAAGCGCAAGGCGTGCACTTCGCCATCGCCCGCGCCCGCGGCACCTTCCTGCGCATGCTGGTGCGTTCGGGGATGGCGCGGGAGATGGAAGACAAGCTGCTGTTCGGCTCGGTCCGCGCCGGTATCCGCGCCTATCGGGTGTGGCGTAACAGGGAGCGCAGCACAGCGCAAAAAGCCTGATCAGTAACCCAGCTTCTTCAACAACTGCGCCTCGTCCGGCACCTCCGGGCGCCCGTAGAAACGCAGCAACTCTGCGGCCCGGTTGGTGAAGATGCCATCCACCCCCGCCTTCATCGCCTTGTCGAAGTCCACGCGCTCATCGAGGGTGTAGACATGCACCAGCAAGCCGCGCTCATGGCTGGCCTGGTTCATCCATGGCTTGATCAGATCGGCATAGCTCTGCTCGCCCAGGTTGCTGCGCACCGCCGAGGGCCCCGTACCGATGGCGCCACCGGCCTTGGCCGCATCCAGCCAACGGAGGAATTCCTCACGGTCCTTCGGTTCCTGGCGGGCATAGAACGCGGCCTTGTCCTGTTCAGCGGAATCGGCAAAATCCTTGCCCGACTTCGGCTCGATGCTGTCCTTGCCGATCCACAGCAGCAGGATCTTCGGCACCTGTGGCATCTGCTGGTGCAGCAGCGCCAGGCTGTTGCGATCGAACGTCTGCAGGATCACCCGGCCCGGCTTGTCGAGCCAGCCGCGAGCCTCGAGTTTTTCCTTGAGCTGCTTCTCGATGCCCGGAAATTGCTTGGGCACCTTGGTCTCGATGTACAGCCCCGGATGGCGCTCGGGGTTGCCTTCGGCGATATCGATCACTTCGTCCAGCGTCAGGATCTGCAGCTTGCCGAACGACTCACGGGCACGATCCGGGTAGGCCTTGTTGAACCAACTGCCGGCATCGAGCGACTTCAACTCGGCGAGGGTGAAATCGCTGACCGGGCTCTTCGCCCGCTCGGGGAAGCGCTCGGCCACATCGCTGGTACGCGCCAGCACATCGTCATGCACCACCACCAGCACGTTGTCACGGGTGCGCTGCAGGTCGAGCTCCAGGTAGTCGGCGCCCAGTTCACGGGCCAGCAGATAGGCCGCTCGCGTCGATTCGGGGGCATCGAAGGAGGCGCCGCGGTGGGCGATCACCGCCGGATGTGGAACATGCTGGGCCTTGGCCAGGGAGGGGCCATCGCTGGCGCCAGCGTTCATCGCGCAAAGGAGCAGGGCCAGGCCAATTGCCGGAAGAGCAGGTATACGCATTCATCGATCCTCTTGGGCTGCGCGTTCAGAACGGAAGCTGCGCAGCTGATTCCTTGGAGACGCAAGCCTCTCACAGCTTGGATGACATGCTAAAGTCCCCGCGTTCACCCTTGCCCCACGGATGCGCGATGCCCTCTCTCGATTCCCAGCTGGCCAACTGGCCCGATCTCAACGCCCGCCACTCCTGCACCGCCCTGCTGGTGGGCAACGGCGCCAGTCGGGTGCTGTGGAAGCCGTTCGGCTACTTCTCGCTGTTCGAACAGGCGCAGCGCGCGGGACGCAAGAGCGGCCTGGCGATCAGCGACCAGGCGCTGTTCAAGGCCTTGGGCACCGAGCTGTTCGAACCGGTGCTGAGCACCCTGAACACCACGGTACGGGCCAACGCGGCCCTGGCGATCAACTCCACCGCGCCGCTGAACCGCTACTACTCGATCAAGGAAGCGTTGATCCACGCCACCCGCACGGTGCATCCGCCGCACACGCTGTTGTCGAGCGCCACCCTGGCGTCGATCAACGCCGCACTGCGCCAGTACCGCAGCGTCTACACCAGCAACTACGACCTGATCCTGCCCTGGGCCATCGAACATGCGCCACAAGGTTTCGCGCAGCTGTTCGATGACGAAGGTTTCTTCGATGTACGCCGCACCGCCAGCACCGGCACCCGGGTCATGCACCTGCACGGTGGCATGCACCTGCTCAAGCTGCCCGACGGCAGCACGCGCCAGCGCAGCGCTGTCGGCAGCGAACTGCTCGACGGCTTCGCCGTGAACATCCCTGGCGAGGTGCCGCTGTTCGTCAATGAAGACCGCAGCGAGCAGAAGCTGCGGGCGATCCGCAACTCGGACTATCTGGCCTGGAGCCTCGCGCAGTTGGCCACCGAACACGACGGTCTATGCCTGTTCGGCCACCACCTGGACAGCAGCGACGAACACCTGCTGCAAGCCATTCACCAAGCCCGCCCCAAGCACTTGAGCATCGCCATCCGGCCTCTGAACGAAGCCTCGATCATCAACCAGAAGCAGCACTTTTCCAAGCGCTTCGCCGATCTTGCTGGCGTTTCCCTGCACTTCTTCGACGCCACCAGCCACCCGCTCGGCGCCGCGGAACTGGCACTGCCGGTGCCGTTGGCGCAAGCGCGACGTCACTGACAATTCATCCGCGGCGATCTGGTAAATGTAAATAATTCTCGATAAGATCCGCACCCTTTCCTTCCCAGGCCAGCCCGGAAAGCGTGCATGCAGCGCCTCAAGCCCGACCCAGCCACCCAGGACACCTGCCGCGGCTTCTATGCCGAGATCCTGCATTTCCTGCGCAAGCGCATGGACAATGCCAGTGACGCCGCCGACATGACCCAGGATGTCTTCACCCAATGGCTGGGCTACCGCGACCGGGCCAAGGTCGAGCAACCCCGCGCCTTTCTGTTCCAGGTGGCGCGCAACTTGCTGAGCGATCACTGGCGTCGGCAGAAGGTGCGCCATGCCGTGCTCGACGACCAGGCCCAGGACGAAACAGCGGCCGACAACGACCCGCTCGACCACGCCCAGCACGCGCAACGCCTGGATCAATTGCGTGAAGTGCTCGGCGAACTCTCGCCGCGGCGACGAGAAGCCCTTATGCTGCACCGCTTCGAAGGCCTGACCCAGGCACAGATCGCTGAACGCATGGACATTTCCGTAAGCATGGTCGAGAAGCACATCGCCGCCGCCCTGCTGCAATGCAAGCAACGGCTGGACAGTGACAATGGCAGGGAGCAGCCGCAATGAGCCTTATCGACGACATCGACCAGCGTCCGATCGACGCCCAGGCGGCCAGTTGGTTCACGCGCAACCGCAATACCCCGTCGCGTGATGAACGCAAGGCTTTCGCCCTGTGGATCCAGCACCCGGAGCATGCGCGCGCCTATCGCCAGTTCGAACAGCTGTGGGACGACCTGGCGGCGCTCAAGCAGGCCAGCCAGCCTGTCGCCCTGCCCATACGCCAGGCACCGCGCTGGCGTCCGGCTCTGGCGGTGGCCGCGGCGCTGCTGTGCGCGGTGCTGGCCAGCAACCTGGGCAGCACCGCTGCACCGATGCATCAGAACCTGGCGGCCAGCAACAGCATGCGCACCCTGCGCCTGCCCGATGGCAGCCAGTTGTTCGTCAACGCCCAGACCCGCCTGCGCCTGGACTTCACCGCCGAACAACGATTGATCAGCCTCGAACACGGCCAGCTGTACATCGAGGTGGCACCCGACAAGGAGCGCCCGCTGTTCGTCGATGCCGGCAGTGCCCGCGTGCGCGTGGTCGGCACCGGCTTCGACCTGCGCCGCGGCGACCGCGAGCTGGCCCTGAGCGTGGCCCACGGCCAGGTCGTCTTCGAGACCTCGGGCGAACATCAGCCTGCGCTGCTGCTCGGTGCCGGACAACGCGTCACCTACGACCCGGCGCGCGGCACGCTGGTGCGCCAGGAGCTCGGAGAGCAGCCGGTGGCCGATTGGCGCGATGGCCACGTGAGCTTTCGCAACCGTGAGCTGGCGAGCCTGATCGACGAACTGAGCCTGTACCGCCAGCAACCGGTGCTGCTCGCCGATCCGAGCCTGGGCCGCTACAAGGTGTCGGGCAATCTCGATGTGCACGATCCGGATGCACTGCTCACCGCCCTGCCCGCGTTGCTCCCGGTAAAAACCACCCTGCTCGGCGACGGCCGCCTGCGCATCGAGCACCGGCCGAAATAAATTTGAGAATTTTAATCATTCGCAGGTGAGGGTTTTTCCCAACACCGCGTCTTCCTCCCCGCCTGCCGCGTGAACGGCGGGCTTTTTTCCGGCCATTTGCCGTTTGGGGGAATCCATGTTGCCTGCGTTGCGTCCGTTGAAAACCTTGCCCACTCGTCCCACCCTGCTCGCCCTGTGCCTGGCCATCAGCCTGGCCGCCGAAGCCGCGCCGCAGCAGTTCGACCTGCCCGCCCAACCGCTGGCGCGCTCGCTGAGCCAACTGGCGCAGCAGGCCAAGGTCCAGCTGCTGTTCGACGAAGCCCTGCTGCACAACGCCCAGGCCCCGGCCCTGCAAGGTGCCTTCGAGGCGCAGGATGCGATCGCCCGCCTGCTTGCCGGCAGCCGCTTCAGCATGGTGCGCATGGGCAACACCTACGTGGTGCGGCTCAACGAAGAGCAACCGCAGGCCGACAACAGCATCCAGCTCGGCGCCATGAGCATCGTCGGCGACGGCCAGCAGATCGGACCGCAGAACGTCGGACGCTCGACCCTCAACCAGGAACAGATCGACCGCTACCAGCCCAGCAATATCCCCAGCGTGCTCGCCACTCTGCCAGGCGTGAACATGGGCGGCTCGGCCAAGCCGGGCGGGCAGACCATCAACATCTGGGGCCTGGGCGACGCCGAAGACGTGCCGATGACCGTCGACGGCGCCACCAAGAGCGGCTTCGAACGCTACCAGCAAGGCACGGTGTTCATCGAGCCGGAGCTGATCAAGCACATCGAGGTGGAAAAAGGCCCGCACTCGGTCAAGACCGGCAATGGCGGTTTCGGCGGCAGCGTCAACATGACCACCAAGGACGCCGGCGACCTGCTCCAGGAAGGGCGCAACAGCGGCGCGATGGTCAAGTACGGCTACGCCAGCAACGACCACCAGCAGGTGTACAGCTCGGCGCTGTTCGGTCGCACCGAGGATGGCCGCTTCGATGGCTTGGCCTACCTGACCAAGCGCGACGGCGGCGACATGAAGCTGGCCAGCAACATCCCCGACCCGGACGGCCGCTACCCGATCAACCCGACGCGCCTGCCCAACAGCGCCCTGGACCTGGACGGCGCACTGTTCAAGGGCAACGTGCACTTCAACGAAGAGCACAGCCTGGGCTTCTCCTGGTCACAGTCGCAGAGCGAACGCTGGGCACCGTTCTCGTCCACGGCCTACCCCACGCCGCCCACCGCCGCCGACATCAAGAAGTACGGCTACGAAGCGGCGCTCAAACGCTTCCTGGCCAACCGCACCACCACCGACACCACCTGGTCGACCACCTACACCTACCAGCCGATCGACAACCGCTGGGTCGACCTGGAAGTGAAGTACTCCGACTCCGACACCAAGCAGACCGACGAGCGCCTGGCCACGGCGTTTTTCCAGCCTGCCACCGGCGGGCGCAAGATGGACACCGAGTACCGCGACCGTATGCTCGCCGTGACCAACACCAGCCTGTTCGAGACCGGCGTGCTGGAGCACGCACTGACGGCGGGCGTGCAAGTGCGCCGCCACGACCGCGACACGCAGATGTGGATGCCGGGCGGCATCTACGACACGCCGCGCTACAACTACGGCCACTACCAGCCGTACTTCATGCCCAGCGGCAAGGTACGGAGCCAGGGCTACTACCTGCAGGACGCCGTCACCCTGGGTGATGTGACCATCACCCCGTCGCTGCGCTACGACCAGGTGACCAACGAGGGCAAGCCCAACAATGCCCCGCTGTACAACAACCCGGCCGCGGGCCACGACTACAGCGACAAGACCTACAGCGGCTGGTCGCCACGTCTGTCGGTGTTCTGGAAGGTCACGCCCAACACCGCCCTGTTCGCCGACTACAGCAAGACCTGGCGGGCGCCGGTGCTGGACGAGCAGTACGAAGTCCAGGGCAGCGGTAGCCGCACCGCCACCAGCCGCAACCTGGACCCGGAGCGCATCACCGCCCTGCGCGTGGGCAGCGTGTTCGACTTCGACAACCTCCTGCTGGCCAACGACAGCGCCCAGGTGCGCACCACGCTGTTTCGCAACCACATCGAGGACGAGATCTTCAAGGCCACCGGCATCGGCTGCCCACAGCAACTGGTCACCGGTGGCAGCATCGCCAACACCTGTGGCGGCGGGCTGATCTCCAACTACCGCAACATTGGCGATGTGGTGATCAAGGGCTTCGAGGTCGAGAGCTTCTACGATTCGACCTACCTGTTCGGCTCGGCGTCGTTCTCCTGGATCACCGGCCGTCACCAGGGCGCCTACACCAACCCCTGGGGCCCGGATGTGTGGGCCAAGGATATTCCCGCGCCGAAATGGATCACCACGCTGGGGGTGAAGATTCCGGCCTGGGATGCGCGGATCGGCTGGACCGCGCAGTTCGTGCGCAAGACCGACCGCCTGCCAAGCGACAAATACTACGAGGGGCCGGCCAGCGTACTGGGTGACCGTTACTACGATCAGTTCGCCAACAGCAGCTACCAGATCCACGGCCTGTTCGCCAACTGGAAGCCGCAGCAGGCCTACCTGAAAGGTACCGAGGTCAACCTGACGGTGGACAACCTGTTCAACGAGTCGGCCCGACCAGAGCTGTCGGGGGAGAATGCGCTGATGCAAGGGCGCAATGCCAAGATCAGCGTGACGCGGTTCTTCTGATTGTCGCCAGTCGCGGTGGGGGCGAGCTTGTCGGGGCGCCGAACCACCGCGAACATTGGCGGTGTGCTGTTCGCGGGTAAACCCGCTCCCACAGGGCCTGGCAGTACTCAGCCGGCAATGAGCCCATCGGCCCGCAACAGGCTCTCCAGGCAATGCTCCTGTACCCCATAGAACGCCTTGAGCTGGGCGATCTTCTCCAGCAGTGCGCTGTTATCCCCCGCCTGTCTGCGCTTGACCGCCAGGATCATCTTGTTCTTGTTGGTGTGCTCCAACGAAATGAACTCGAACACCTTGGTCTCGTAGCCACAAGCTTCCAGATACAACGCGCGCAGGCTGTCGGTGAGCATCTCGGCCTGCTGGCCCAGGTGCAGCCCGTACTGCAGCATGGGCTGCAACAGCCCTGGGCTGTGCAGTTGCGGACGGATCTGCTTGTGGCAGCACGGTGAGCACATGATGATCGACGCGCCGCAGCGGATCCCGGTATGGATGGCGTAGTCGGTGGCGGTATCGCAGGCGTGCAGCGCGATCATCACCTCGATGGCATCGGGCACCACGCTACGCACATCGCCGCACTGGAACTCCAGGCCAGAATGCTCCAGCCGCGCCGCGGCAGCGTTGCACAGCTCGACCATGTCGGGGCGCAATTCCACGCCGGTCACTTGCGCTTCGCGAGCCAGGGTGTTGCGCAGGTAGTCATGCATGGCGAAGGTCAGGTAGCCCTTGCCCGAACCGAAGTCGGCGACTCGCAGCACCTGGTCGGCAGTCAGCGGCGCACTGCCCAGGGCATGCGCGAAGACCTCGATGAACTTGTTGATCTGCTTCCACTTGCGCGACATCGACGGAATCAGCGCACCTTGAGTGTCGGTCACGCCCAGATCGCGCAGAAATGGCCGCGACAGTTCCAGATAGCGTTTCTTCTCACGATCGTGCCCCCCCGCCGCAGCCTCGCGCGGCACCTGGGTGCCGTGGCGTTGCAACAGCGGCTTGCCCTTCTTGCTGAACCCCAGTTGCACCTCGCCTTCGGCGGTGAACAGATGGGCATTGCGAAAGCTCTCCGGCAACAACTCGGCGACAAGGGCCTGGGCCTGATCCAGCGGCAGGTTGCGGGTGATGTCGCGGGTCTGGTGACGGTAGACCAGCGACAGGCAGGGCTGGCCCTTGATCTGCACAGGCTTTGCAATGATCCGTTGCAGGCTCTGGTCGGCACCGACATGGCGCGCCAGCACCAGCTTGGTCAGGGTTTCGCTGTGCAGGGCATCGCCCAGCAAGGTCAGGAACTGGGCGCGGGCGTCCGCAGCGGGGGTGGAGGAAGACATGGGAAGGGGGTGCCTCAAAATGCGCAATGGCCGGCATTCTACAGGTTTGCAGGCTTGAGTGGCTGTGCAGGCCCGATCGTCGGCCCGCACCGCCACACACTGTTCAATCCAGGATCACCAGCTGGTTGGGCAACTGGTTGCGCCGCCGCGTCGGCGGCAGGTGCTGGCCGAGCAACTCGCCGCAGGCATCGATGCATTCGACGAACCCCTGCAAGGTGCGCCCCGCGCAGACCTGCGCGGTAAAACGTGCCACCAGTTCGGCACGTGCTCGTTCGTCCAGGTGCTGGGCGATGCCCTCGTCCGCCAGGATGGCCACATAGCGCTCCGCCTCGCTGACGAAGATCAACACCCCGGTAGCTCCCTCGGTGCGCTGCAGGTTTTGCTCACGAAATTGCCGCCGCGCAAGATCGGCGGCACGGCGGTGGCGCAGCACCCGTGGGACCAGCCAGCCGGCCAGGCGCGGGTTACGCAGCAACAGGCTGAAGGCGATGAAGGTCAGTACCTGGGCCACCAGCAGCCCACGCAGCCCTGGCCACCCCAGCAGCACCTGCACCAATCCGGGGAGCGCCAGCGCCAGCAGCACGGCCCACAGCAACGGCAGGTAGGCATAGTCATCGGCGTGGCGCGCCAGCACCGTCACCAGCTCCGCGTCGGTGCGCTGTTCGGCACGAGCGATGGCTTCGGCAACCTGGCGTTGTTCGTATTCATTGAGAAGGGTCATGCCTTCGGTCTCTCGATCGTTCTTATAGTTGTTAGCCCGGCACGCGGTCGCGAGAGTGTATCTCATCGAGCCCCACTTATAAGGCATAATCCGCGGCGACCGCGGGAGGATGGGGGAGCGACCTGTTACACCGCCAGCGGGCCAGACAACAACAGCCGTCCGAAAAATCGGCCGCGAGCGAACCACTCGACAACGGAATTGATGATGAAACTGTCCTTGCTGGGCCTGGCCATGGGCCTTGCCAGTCAGGCGGCCGTGGCCGCCACCTCTGCCCCGCCCCTGGAAGACAAGCGGGCCTTCATCGACCATCTGATCAGCCAGATGACCGTCGACGAGAAGATCGGTCAGTTGCGCCTGATCAGTATCAGCCCGGAAATGCCGCGCGAAAAGATCCGCGAGGAGATCGCCGCCGGTCGCATCGGCGGTACCTTCAACTCGCGCACAGCGCCCGAGAACCGGCCGATGCAGGACGCCGCCATGCGCAGCCGCCTGAAGATTCCGATGTTCTTTGCGTACGACACCATCCATGGTGAGCGTACGATCTTCCCGATAAGCCTGGGCCTGGCAGCGACCTGGGACATGGACGCCATCGCCAAGGTCGGCCGCACCTCGGCCATCGAAGCTTCGGCCGATGCCCTGGACATGACCTTCGCGCCGATGGTCGACATCGCCCGCGACCCACGCTGGGGTCGCACCAGCGAGGGCTTCGGCGAAGACACCTACCTCACCTCGAAGATCGGCCAGGTGATGGTCCGCTCGTTCCAGGGCAAGAGCCCGGCCGAGCCCGACAGCATCATGGCCATCGTCAAGCACTTCGCCCTGTATGGCGCAGTGGAAGGCGGGCGCGACTACAACACGGTCGATATGAGCCTGCCGAAAATGTACAACGACTACCTGCCACCCTACCGCGCCAGCCTCGACGCCGGTGCGGGCGGGGTGATGGTAGCGCTGAACTCGATCAACGGCGTACCGGCCACCTCCAATACCTGGCTGATGAACGATCTGCTGCGCAAGGAGTGGGGCTTCAAGGGCGTGACCATCAGCGACCACGGCGCCATCCAGGAGCTGATCCGCCACGGCGTGGCCCGCGACGGCCGCGAGGCGGCGAAGCTGGCGATCAAGGCCGGCATCGACATGAGCATGAACGACACCCTCTACGGCCAGGAGCTGCCGGGGTTGCTCAAGTCCGGTGAAGTGACCCAGGCCGAGCTCGACCAGGCGGTACGCGAAGTGCTGGGCGCCAAGTACGAGATGGGCCTGTTCAAGAACCCCTACGTGCGCATCGGCAAGCCCGAGACCGATCTCAAGGACTACTACGGCGACGACCGCCTGCACCGTGAAGCCGCCCGCGACGTGGCACGGCGCAGCCTGGTGCTGCTGGAGAACAAGAAGCAGGCCCTGCCGCTGAAGAAGGCCGGCACCATCGCCCTGGTCGGCCCACTGGCCGATGCCCCGATCGACATGATGGGCAGTTGGGCTGCCGACGGCCGCCCCGAACATTCGGTGACGGTTCGCGAAGGCCTGCGTCGCGCCACCGAAGGCAAGGCCAAGGTCATCTATGCCAAGGGTTCGAACATCACCGGCGACAAGGCGATCTTCGACTACCTGAACTTCCTCAACTTCGCGGCGCCAGAAATCATCGACGATCCGCGCCCGGCCGCCGTGCTGATCGATGAAGCGGTCAAGGCCGCCAAGCAATCGGACGTGGTAGTGGCGGTGGTGGGTGAGTCGCGCGGCATGTCCCACGAGTCGTCCAGCCGCACCACCCTGGAGATTCCGGCGGTACAGCGCGAGCTGATCAAGGCGCTCAAAGCCACCGGCAAACCCCTGGTGCTGGTGCTGATGAACGGCCGTCCGCTGTCGATCGCCTGGGAGCGCGAGCAGGCCGATGCCATCCTCGAAACCTGGTTCAGCGGCACCGAAGGCGGCAACGCCATCGCCGATGTGCTGTTCGGCGACTACAACCCGTCCGGCAAGCTGGCCATCACCTTCCCGCGGTCGGTCGGGCAGATCCCGATGTACTACAACCACCTGAGCATCGGCCGCCCGTTCACCCCGGGCAAGCCGGGCAACTACACCTCGCAGTACTTCGAGGAGCCCAATGGCCCGCTGTATCCGTTCGGTTACGGCCTGAGCTACAGCACCTTCGAGCTCTCGGATCTTGCGCTGTCGAAGACCGCGCTCAAGCGCGGTGACAACCTGCAGGCCGAAGTGACGGTGAAGAACACCGGCAAGGTCGATGGCGAAACCGTGGTGCAGCTGTACATCCAGGATGTCAGCGCTTCGATGAGCCGTCCGGTGAAAGAGCTGAAGAACTTCCAGAAGGTGCTGCTCAAGGCGGGTGAGTCCCGAACCTTGACCTTCCGCATCAGCGAGGATGACCTGAAGTTCTACAATGGCCAGTTGCAGCATGTGGCCGAGCCTGGGCAGTTCAACGTCCAGATCGGACTGGACTCGCAGGCCGTGCAGCAGCAGAGCTTCGAGTTGCTGTAGACCGCTGCGGCCACTGCGCGGGCACGCCCGCTCCCACAGGGTCGGATGTGCTCTTGTGGGAGCGGGTTTACCCGCGAAGGGGCCGGCACTTTAAACAGAACGCCCGGACCCGCACCATGCCCTCACCCTTCCGCGCACTGCGCCTGGCCCTGATCATTCTGCTGATCCTGGTCGGCACTGCCCTCAGCGCCAGTTGGGCGATGCACCACGCCAAGCGCCAGGCGATGCAGACCGACGCACGCCGGGCCAGCGAGCAGTTGACCCTCTACGCCAACGGCCTGCATACGCTCATCGAACGCTACCGCGCCCTGCCCGCCGTCCTGGCGCTGGACCCGGAGCTGATCGATGCCCTGCGCGGGCCGGTCGGCGAATCGCTGCAGGATGCGCTGAACCGCAAGCTCGAACGCATCAACGGCGCCGCCAACTCCTCCACCCTCGAACTGCTCGACCGCACCGGTCTCGCCGTGGCAGCCAGCAACTGGCGCCTGCCGACCACGTATGTCGGCTCCAACTATGGCTTTCGCCCCTATTTCAAACAGACCCGCAGCCAGGGCACCGGCAGCTTCTACGCCGTCGGCGTGACCAGCGGCGTGCCGGGCTATTTCCTGTCCAGCGCAGTGAACGACGAGCACGGACGCTTCCTCGGTGCCATGGTGGTCAAGCTTGAGTTCCCCGAGCTCGAACGCGAATGGCGCCAGGGCAGCGACATCCTGCTGGTCAGCGATGCGCGCGGGATCATCTTCATCGCCAACCAGAACGGCTGGCGCTATCGCGAGCTGCAGCCCTTGACTGCCGCAGACCGCGCTGAGCTGGCCGAAACCCGCCAGTACGACAAACAGCCCCTGGTCCCTCTGCAGCACCAGTTGCTGACCCGCTTCGACGAACGCAGCACGTTCAGCCGCGTGCAGGGGCCGGACGGCAGCGCCGACTATCTGTGGGAGAGCTTGCCGCTGGCCACCGAAGGCTGGACCCTGCATCTGCTGCGCAAGCCGCAGGTCAGCGAGGATGCCCGCAATGCGGCGCTGTCTGGCGCCGCGGTGTGGTTGAGCCTGGTGTTCGCCGTGCTGTTCGTCAGCCAGCGCCTGCGCATCGCCCGCCTGCGCCAACGCAGCCGCGAAGAGCTGACGCGCCTGGTCGAGGAGCGCACACGCGAGTTGCGCACTGCCCAGGAAGGCCTGGTGCAGTCGGCCAAGTTGGCGGCGCTGGGGCAGATGTCGGCGGCGCTGGCCCATGAGATCAACCAGCCGTTGACCACCCAGCGCATGCAACTGGAAACCCTGCGCCTACTGCTCGACCATGGCCGCCATGAACAGGCGCGTCAGGCGCTGGAGCCGCTGGAGCAGATGCTCACGCGCATGGCCGCCCTCACCGGCCACCTCAAGACCTTCGCACGCAATAGCCCAGGCGGGCTGCGCGAGCGTCTCGACCTGGCCACCGTGGTCGACCAGGCCCTGCACCTGCTCGACACCCGCATTCGCGGCGAGCAGGTCGAGGTGGCGCTGTACCTGGCGCGTCCTGCGTGGGTGCGCGGCGACGCGATCCGCCTCGAACAGGTGCTGATCAACCTGCTGCACAACGCCCTCGACGCCATGGCCGACAAGCGCTACAAACGTCTGGAGATCCGCATCGAAGCCGAGGACGAACGCTGGCACCTGAGCGTGCTCGACTCCGGTGGCGGCATCAAGGATGCCGACCTGGCCCGCGTCTTCGACCCCTTCTTCACCACCAAGCCGGTGGGCGAAGGCCTGGGCCTGGGCCTGGCGATTTCCTATGGCATCGTTCATGAAGCCGGCGGCCAGTTGCAGGTCGAAAACCTGCCTGGCGGTGCCCGCTTCAGCCTTACCCTGCCCCGCGACCTGGAGCCTGCATGTTGAATTCAGTGATCGTCGTCGACGACGAAGCCAGCATCCGCACCGCGGTGGAGCAATGGCTGAGCCTGTCCGGCTTCAGCGTGCAGTTGTTCGCCCGCGCAGAGGAATGTCTCGCGCAACTGCCACAGCACTTCCCCGGCGTGGTCATCAGCGATGTGCGCATGCCGGGCATGGATGGCCTGCAGCTGCTCGAACGCCTGCAGGCACAGGACCCTGACCTGCCGGTGATCCTGCTCACCGGCCACGGCGATGTGCCGATGGCAGTGGAGGCCATGCGCAACGGCGCCTACGACTTCCTGGAAAAACCCTTCACCCCGCAGCACTTGCTGGGCAGCCTGCGCCGCGCCCTGGACAAGCGCCAACTGGTGCTGGAAAACCGCGCGCTGCACCAGCAGGCCGACCTCAAGGAACGGCTGCAAGCGACCCTGCTGGGGATGTCCCAGGGCCTGCAACAGTTGCGTCGGCAGGTACTGGAACTGGCGGGGTTGCCAGTCAATGTGCTGATCCGCGGCGAAACCGGCAGCGGCAAGGAGCGCGTGGCGCGATGCCTGCACGACTTCGGCCCACGCGCCGACAAACCCTTCGTCGCCCTCAATTGCGCGGCAATCCCCGAAACCCTGTTCGAGGCCGAGCTGTTCGGCCATGAGAGCGGCGCCTTCACCGGCGCCCAGGGCAAACGCATCGGCAAGCTGGAATATGCCAATGGCGGCACGGTATTTCTCGACGAGATCGAGAGCATGCCGCTGGCCCAGCAGGCCAAGTTGCTGCGGGTGATTCAGGAGCAGAAACTCGAACGCCTGGGTGCCAACCAGAGCATCAGCGTCGACTTGCGCATCATCGCCGCGACCAAACCCGATCTGCTCGACGAGGCTCGCGCCGGGCGGTTTCGCGAAGACCTGGCGTACCGCCTGAACGTTGCCGAACTGCGTCTGGCGCCACTGCGCGAGCGGCGCGAGGACATCCCGTTGCTGTTCGAGCATTTCGTCCGTACCGCCGCCGAGCGCCTGGGGCGCAGCAGCACACCGCCGCTTTCAGGCGCGCAACTGGCGCAACTGCTAGCCCATGACTGGCCGGGCAATGTGCGCGAGCTGGCCAATGCCGCCGAGCGCCATGCGCTGGGGCTGGGTTCATCGAGCATCGAGGTGGCGCCGGGAGGTCAGTCGCTGAGCGAACAGATGGAGGCGTTCGAGCTGCAGTGCCTGCGCGCGGCGCTGCGTCAGCACAAGGGCGAGATCAAAGGCGTCATGGAGACGTTGCAACTGCCGCGGCGGACGCTGAACGAGAAGATGCAGCGCCATGGCCTGATGCGCGAGGATTTTATCGAGCGCGAATGAGCGGAATCTTGCCGATCAAAAGCTTCCAATAGGCGGGTTACCGCTCATATGGCCTGTGTCTGGCCGGTGCAAGCAGCGCGGCTGTTCGCGGGCAAGCCCGCTCCTACGGATACAGTGCAGGCCTTGATCCATCGCGTTTCCGGGGCGCTGGCATGCCCAAGGATGGGGCGGCCGACACCTCATTCGGATCGTTACGCCCTCATTTGGCACAGCTTCTGCAAAACCCTTCTCAAGCCGCGGTCCCGCGCGCCTCACAAAAACAACGAGAAGGTATCCCTGATGGATAACGCCACCACCCTGCCCGCCGGGGCGGCCACTGCGCCCGCCGCGGAAAAAACCACCGCCAGTCGTCTCAAGTCGATCTTCAGCGGTTCGATCGGCAACATGGTCGAATGGTACGACTGGTACGTCTACGCCGCATTCTCGCTGTACTTCGCCAAAGCCTTCTTCCCCGCTGGCGACACCACCGCACAACTGCTCAACACCGCCGCGATCTTCGCCGTGGGCTTCCTGATGCGCCCGATCGGTGGCTGGCTGATGGGGCTGTACGCCGACCGCAAGGGCCGCAAGGCTGCGCTGATGGCTTCGGTACTGCTGATGTGCGCAGGCTCGCTGGTCATCGCCCTGACGCCGGGCTATGAAACCATCGGCGTCGCCGCGCCTATCCTGCTGGTGATCGCACGCCTGATGCAGGGTCTGTCGGTCGGCGGTGAATATGGCACCTCGGCCACCTACCTCAGCGAGATGGCCAGCAAGGAACGCCGTGGCTTCTTCTCCAGTTTCCAGTACGTCACCCTGATTTCCGGCCAGCTCATCGCCCTGGCGGTGCTGATCATCCTGCAGAACGTGCTGACCACCGAAGAGCTGTATGCCTGGGGCTGGCGCGTGCCCTTCGTGATCGGCGCGCTGTGCGCGGTGGTTGCGCTGTACCTGCGCCGTGGGATGGAAGAGACCGCTTCCTTCACCAGGAAGGAGAAGTCCAAGGAAAGCCTGATGCGCACCCTGATGCGCCACCCCAAGGAGCTGATGACCGTCGTCGGCCTGACCATGGGCGGCACCCTGGCCTTCTACACCTACACCACCTACATGCAGAAGTACCTGGTCAACACCGTCGGCATGAGCATCAGCGACTCGACCACCATCTCGGCGGCCACGCTGTTCCTGTTCATGTGCCTGCAGCCGGTGATCGGCGGGCTATCCGACAAGATCGGCCGGCGCCCGATCCTCATCGCCTTCGGCGTGCTGGGCACCCTGTTCACCGTACCGATCCTCAGCACCCTGCACACCATCCAGAGCTGGTGGGGCGCCTTCTTCCTGATCATGGCGGCGCTGATCATCGTCAGTGGCTACACCTCGATCAACGCCGTGGTGAAGGCCGAGCTGTTCCCCACCGAGATCCGCGCCCTGGGCGTTGGCCTGCCCTACGCACTGACCGTGTCGATCTTCGGCGGCACCGCCGAGTACGTGGCCCTGTGGTTCAAGAGCGCTGGCATGGAAACCGGCTTCTACTGGTACGTCACCGGCTGCATCGCCTGCTCGCTGCTGGTCTACGCGACCATGAAGGACACCAAGCAGCACTCGCGCATCACCACTGATTGATTCTGCGTTCGCTGTAATTGAAAAGGGTCGTTCCGGTGGAGCGACCCTTTTTTGCGGCCGCAAAAAAGCTCTGCTGCGGGCATTTGTACCGTTCGCGTCAGTCCTTTTTTCTTGAGGTCAGGATACTTCCAGCACTTGCTGCGGCTGACGACGCTGGTAGTAGGTGGCCAGTAGCACCAGCGCCAGCAGGATCGCGCCCAACACCATGGACGAGCCGATCGTGCCAAAGTCCAGACCGCCTTTTTCGTATGGCTTGGTGAGAAAATCGCCCAGAGTTGCACCGAATGGCCGAGTCAGCACGAAGGCTACCCAGAACAGCACCACACCAGGGATTCGGGTCCAATAACGCGCCATAGCCACCAACACGATGGCACTGCCGATCAGCAGGGCGCCACCCGCGAAGCCCAGGCCTGAATCATCTGCAAGGTAGTCGCCCAGTGCGGTGCCAAGAGTGTTGGAGAACAGGATCGCAACCCAGTAGAACAACTCGCCCGCACGACTGCGGATGCGCGTGACATCCAGTGGATTACCACTCAGCCGCCACAGGGCGAAGGTCAACAGCAGGATGCCGATCAGCAGCGCTGAACCTGCGGCGTAACCCAACCCGAGCGTGCGATCCATGAAATCGGACAGGGTGGTGCCAGCGGTGCTGGTGGACAGTATCACCAGCCAGTAGAGCACTGGGTGATAGCGGCGGGAATAAAGCTGGGTGAGCAACGTCAGCAAGAACACGCTGATCAGCAACAGCGAACTCATGGCGTAGCCGATGTCGAGCGTCATCGATAGCAGGTCGCCAGCCGTCTCGCCCAGCGTGGTGGCGCAGATCTTCATGACCCAGAAGGCCAAGGTGATTTGCGGAAGTTTATTCATCGTGTGCCGCTCCGGTTTCTGGAATGCGGCGATGTTGAAGACGAACGTCTGAAAAATCGGTTGGAAAGGAATGAAAAAACCGTTAGGCGTCGAGAGCGACGAAGGGTTGAGTCCTTAACTCGCCATTAATTGAGGTGGAGCAACCTACAAGCGCTGACAGAACGCTTTCGGATATTTGATATGCCGCATGCTGCGGGGTAGAGCCGACAGCTACTTATTTGGACATCTCGCGCGCAAACACATCGATTAAATTGATTATTTTACGTAATTTTTTGCGCTTTTTAATCAAATTAATCGGCGTAGCATGAGATCCATAGCAAGAACAAACCCCCTCGAATCTACTGGAGCAACGACCATGAAAAACCAACTGATCCTGACCCTGGCCCTTTCGGTCTTCGCCGCAGGTGCCTTCGCCGAAGACGGCTTTGACCGCACCAACGCCCACACCTCCGCCGCGGCACAAAGCCAATCGGCCAGCTACGCAGAAGACGGTTTCGACCGCACCGGCGGCCAACGCTTCGCCGAAGACGGCTTCGACCGCACTGGTGGCCAACGCTTCGCTGAAGACGGCTTCGACCGCACTGGCGGCCAACGCTTCGCTGAAGACGGCTTCGACCGCACTGGTGGCCAACGCTTCGCTGAAGACGGCTTCGACCGCACTGGTGGCCAACGCTTTGCAGAAGACGGTTTCGACCGCACTGGCGGCCAACGTTTCGCCGAAGACGGCTTCGACCGCACTGGCGGCCAACGCTTCGCCGAAGATGGCTTCGACCGCACTGGCGGCCAGCGCTTCGCTGAAGATGGCTTCAGCCGCACCAACGCCCACCGCATCAGCTGATCACTGATGCGTGTCACCCAGCCCGGCTTTGGCCGGGCTTGATCATTCCCAGCCAGCTCAAGGCTTGGCACACTAGGCGCCTCGTCCGTCCCAGAGGAAGGGCCAAGGCCCTGCGCAGATGCACTACTACGAACCCGCCAAAGGCCACGGCCTGCCCCACGACCCGTTCAACGCCATCGTCGGCCCCCGGCCCATCGGCTGGATATCCTCCCATGATCGCGAAGGTCGCCTGAACCTGGCGCCCTACAGCTTCTTCAACGCCTTCAACTACATTCCACCGATCATCGGTTTCTGCAGCGTCGGGCGCAAAGACAGCCTGAACAACATCGAACAGACCGGCGAGTTCGTCTGGAACCTGGCCACGCGCCCGCTGGCCGAGCAGATGAACCAGAGCTGCGCGGCAGTGGCTGCAGATATCAACGAATTCGAGCTGAGCGGCCTGACACCGGCGCCCTCGAACGTGGTCGGCGTGCCGCGGGTGGGTGAGAGCCCGGTGAACTTCGAGTGCAAGGTGAGCCAGATCATCCAGCTCAAGCGCGCCGATCAGGAGCTGGTGCCCAGCTGGCTGATCCTGGGTGAAGTGGTGGCCGTGCACATCGCCGAGCACCTGCTCAAAGAGGGTATCTACGACACTGCTGCCGCCGAGCCGATCCTGCGTGGCGGTGGCCCGGCGGATTACTTCGAGCTGGGCAACCTGTTCAAGATGCGTCGCCCGCAGGCCTGATCACCAGGCCAGCTCGCCCTCTTCACCGACGCCCTGCAGGCGTTCGAGTTCGGCACAGGCCGCCTCGTCAGCGGCCAGTGCCGACTTGAACACCTGGCCCTCCAGGACTTTGTGAAAGCGCGGTGCCCCACCCATGTGCAGGGCCTTGACCGCGATTGCCGCGTGGTAGCCGCCACCTTCGACCGGGACCATCGCCGAAACGGCCTCGAAGCCCGGGAATTCTCTACGTGCCATTGCTGTGCTCCAGCTGTTGAACGAGGGGCGGGATTCTACTGCAGCAGGCGTTACGGTAGTGGCCTTTTCATAGGCAAGCTTGCCCGCGAGAAGGTTACCCGCGACCAACCCTCAATCGAAGGTCTGCAGGTCCATGCTCGCCACCACCCGCTCCTGCAGCAGGTCGCCGAAGACCTCGAGCGTCGGTGAAGCGAAGTAACCGCGCATGGCCTGCTGGTCCTGCCAGCTGCCGCTGAGCAGCCAGAGGTCAGCGTCAACCTGGGAGCGCTGGACGGTGAACGCCAGACAGCCTGGGCTGCGCAGCGAAGGCTCGAGCAGGTCGCGCAGGCGCATGCCGAGTTCCGCCGAACGACCGCTGCTGGCACGGATGAAAGCCAAGTGTGTGACCGGTTGATGCAAGGTCATGAACGATCTCCTTGAAGCAGGCGGGACGGAAAAGCCAGGCTGCCAAGATTAGGTCCTCGCCCGCACACTGCGTTAGGCCATTTCTGTCTGCCGATTGCCTGATCCTGTCGCAATGCAGGATCAGGCAATCGGTCGGCAGCATTTGGCTAGCGCCGGATGTTGCCCAAATCTATGCTGGCCCGGTCCCTGGAGGAATTCGATCATGACCACTGCCCTTGCCGCTCTCGACCCGACCCTGGAAAACCAGCGTCTGGAACTCGCTGACCTGATCCTGAGGCACGCAGGCGATCCCCACGGACCACCGACGGCCATCGAGCAGCTGTACCTGTCGCGCTATGAAGACAACATCCGTTCGAAGCCGGGCCTGGCCCTGCCGGCTCTCTGCGTCATGGCCCAGGGCAGCAAGAGTCTGTTCCTGGGCGATCAGCAGTATGCCTACGACCCGCTGCACTACATGGTGGTGTCGGTGACCATGCCGATCAGCCGGGTGAGGCTCGACGCCAGCCCGGAAAACCCTGTGCTTGGGCTGCGGATCGATCTGGACGCAGCAGAGATCAGCCAGTTGATTGCCGAAAGCGGCCCGATGCTGGTGCCCAGCGTGCAGTCCGGGCTTGGGCTGTATGTGGAGAAGACCGATGCGCACCTGCTCGATGCCTTGCTGCGCCTGGTCCGCTTGCTCGATAGCCCGCGCGACATCCCGATGCTGGCCCCGCTGTTTCGCCGCGAAATCCTCTACCGCCTGCTGCGCGGGCCGCAGGGGCATCGCCTGTACGAGATTGCCCTGGCCAACAGCCAGACCCACCGCGTGAGCCAGGCGATCACCTGGCTCAACAAGCATTTCCACCTGCCGCTGCGCATCGAGGAGCTGGCCCGGGAAGTGAACCTGAGCACCTCGACCCTGCACCACAGGTTCAAGGCCGTGACGTCCATGAGCCCGTTGCAGTACCAGAAGCAACTGCGACTGCAGGAAGCCCGGCGCCTGATGCTCAACGATGGGTTGGAGGCCGCGGTGGCGGGGTATCGGGTGGGCTATGAAAGCCCGTCGCAGTTCAGCCGGGAGTACAGCCGGCTGTATGGCGCGCCGCCGATTCGCGACATGGCGCGCCTGCGCTCGAGCGCGGGTTGAATCTGCAAGCCCGCGCGCGCCTCAGCCGGCCACCGCTGCCTGCCACTGTGCCTGGTCCACCTGGATCAGGGTCGGCCCCTTGCGCTCGACCGCCAGCACCAGCGCGGCCTGCAACTGCGCCACATCGCCGACATGTTCGGCCGCAGCCCCCAGCCCCTGCGCCACGGTGATGAAGTCGGGGGTGTGGATGTCCACGCCCACAGGCTCGATGGCGCGATTGACCATGTACTTCTTGATCTCTTCGTAACCCTGGTTATTCCATAGCAGCACGATCAGCGGTACCTGTGCCTCGACTGCACTGGCCAGCTCCGGCAGGGTGAACTGCAGGCCGCCGTCACCGATCAGGCACACCGACGGGGCGCGTTCAGCCATGACTTCGGCACTGCCAAGCCAGGCGCCCATCGCCGCTGGCAAGGCATAGCCGAGCGTGCCGTAGCCGGTCGAAGCATTGAACCAGCGACGCGGACGCGCAAGGTCGAGGGTGAGGTTGCCGGTGTAGACCGGCTGGGTCGAGTCGCCCACCAGCACGGCATCGGGCAAGGTTTCCAGTATCGCGGTAAGCAGACGGGTCTGGCTCAGGGTCGGTTGGTCCCAGCCGGCAGCCAGGTCGTTGCGCAGGCGCTCGGCACGGGCAGCGCCCCAGCGTTCGTCACGCACTGCAGGCTGCTCGGCCAACGCCTCAACCAGGGCTTCGGCAGCCAGCTTGGCATCGGCGACCAACGCCAGCTCCGGCAGGTAGTTGCGTACGGTCTGGTCCGGATCGATGTCGATGCGCAGCAGGCTGCCGGGGATCTCGAATCCGCCCTTGAAGGTCACGTCGTAATCGGTTTCGGCAAGCTCGGTACCAATGGCCAGTACCACGTCGGCCTCGGCAACCAGGGCACGGGTTGCCGGCAGCGATTGGGTCGAGCCGATCTGCAACGGATGAGCAACCGGCAGCAGGCCCTTGGCATTGATGGTCAGGGCCACCGGCGCCTGGAGCTGCTCGGCCAGTTGCGCCAGGGCCTCGCCTGCCGCCAGCGCACCGCCACCGGCGAGGATCAACGGGCGCTGGGCCTTGGCCAGACGCTCGGCCATCTGCGCCACCACCTGCGGCGCGGCGCCCGCACGGCTGGTGCGCACCGGGCGAGCCTGCAGCAGGTGGTCGGCTGGCTCGACCAGCACATCCAGCGGGATCTCGATATGCACAGGGCGTGGCCGGGCACCGTCGAACACGGCGAAGGCGCGGGCCAGCACCTGCGGCAGGTCATCGGCACTCATCAGGGTCTGGGAAAACGCGCAAACGCCCGCCACCAGCCCAGACTGGTTCGGCAGCTCATGCAGCTTGCCGCGCCCACCGCCCAGTGCATTGCGCGATTGCACGCTGGAGATCACCAGCATGGGGATCGAGTCGGCATAGGCCTGGCCCATGGCCGTGGTGATGTTGGTCATGCCGGGGCCGGTGATGATGAAGCACACTCCCGGCTTGCCGCGCGTACGCGCGTAGCCGTCGGCCATGAAGCCGGCGCCCTGCTCGTGGCGCGGCGTGACATGACGGATCGACGAGCGCGCAAGCCCGCGATAGAGCTCCACGGTATGCACGCCGGGAATCCCGAACACATGGTCTACGCCATAGCCTTCGAGGAGTTTGACCAGTACTTCGCCACAGGTTGCCATCGTCTTTACCCTGATTCTTGTTGAAATCAGTGCTCATGGAAGCAAGCTGCGGCTACCGCGACAATGCAAAAAAACACATACTAGCCATGTCTCCAGATCATGGCTCGCCACGATGAAACGACTCCCTCCCCTGCCCGCCCTGCACACCTTCCTGGTCACCGCCCAGCACTGCAATTTCACCCGTGCCGCCCAGCATCTGCACATCACCCAGGGCGCTGTCAGCCGTCAGATCGCCGGGCTCGAGGAGCAACTCGGCTACCCCTTGTTTCAGCGCCAGGCCCGTGGCCTGAGCCTGACCCGTGAAGGCCAGGACTGGCTGCCGCGGGTGCAGCAAGTGTTCGCCCTGATCGAACAGGGCGTGCGCGAGGTTGGCGCGCGCACCGCTACCTTGCAGCTCAAAGCCCCGACCTGCGTGATGCGTTGGCTACTGCCGAGGCTGATGGAATGGCAGGCGCTGCGCCCGGATGTGCCGGTGGAACTGACCACGACGGTGCAGCACGGCGTGGACTTTCGTCATGAAGGCTTCGATGCGGCAGTGGTGTATGGCAGCCCGCCCGCCCAGGGATCGCTGGTGCGCAAGCTGTTCGACGAGCAACTGACACCGGTGTGCGCCCCCTCGTTGCTGCAAGGCGGCATGCCTCTGGAGCGAGTGGAGGACCTGGCGCGGCACATGCTGCTGCACCCCTCGCGCGACGAGCGTGACTGGCGCCTGTGGCTGCAAGCGGCCGGCGCTGCGTTCGAGCCACAGGGCCGACGCCAGCATTTCGAGACACTGGACATGGCGATGGCCATGGCCTCCCAGGGGACCGGGGTGGCCATCGGCGACTGGGCGCTGATCGGCGATGACCTGCGCAGTGGGCGGTTATGCATGCCCTTTGCGCTGAAGGTGATGACGGGCAAAGGCTATTACCTGGTCTGCCCGTCGAAAAGCCTGCCGCCGGGGCTGGGCGAGTTGCTGGAGTGGCTGCAGGCACGCGCCAGTCTTTAGCGGCCCTGCGCGCCCATCAGTTCGGCAGCATGTACTGCGCCGCGATTCACCTGCGAAAAACTGGCAGCGACACCTCAGTAGCCGACAGTGAAGCGCTGGCGCGTATGGGCAGGCTTTTCCAGTTCGTCGATCAAGGCAATGGCGTAGTCGGCGAAGGTGATCCAGCTCTTGCCATCGGCGCCGATCAGCAGGTGATCCTTGCCCAGCGTATAGCGCCCGCTGCGCTCACCCTCTACGAACTCGGCCGAAGGCGAAAGGAAGGTCCAGTCGAGGGTCGGTTCCTGGCGCAAGGTATCGAGAAAGCCCACGCCGGCGCTGGCCTCGGCCTTGTACGCCTCGGGGAAGTCCGGGCTGTCGATCACCCGCTGCCCCGACGGCAGCAGCAGGCTGCCGGCACCACCGACCACCAGCAGTCGCTTGACCCCGGCGCGTTTGACCGGCTCGATGATCGCCTGCGGCGCAAGGGTGGAGAAGTGCGCAGCGCTCAGCACAGCGTCCACGCCTGTGACTGCCGCCTGTAGCGCGGCACTGTCCTGGGCATCCAGCGCCTTGACCGTGACACCTTCACGGCCCTGCAGCGAAGACGGATCGCGTGCGATGGCGACCACGCTGTGGCCACGGCGCAGAGCCTCTTCCAGCAACTGGCTGCCGGCGCGGCCGGTGGCACCGATGATTGCGATCTTGCTCATGGGAAACACTCCATCTGGGTTGTAAGGGGTTACCACTTCATTTCGCCTTTTGCGACCTTGGCCCCGAGCTCCAGAGAACTTTCATCGGCCAGGTTCGGATAGCGCTTGCTCATTGCAGCAATCAGCGCCGCCGCATCACGAGCCTTGGCCGCTTCGCTGTCGAAGGCGCGGATGTAGCCTGCGGTGAAGCGCACGGCATCCAACGAACGGCTGCTCTGTCCCAGGTAGTGGCCTGGGATCACCGTGCGCGGGGCGAGTTTTTCGATGTGTGCAAGCGTTGCCAGCCAGTCGGTATGGGATTGGGCAGACTGGGTGTCAGCCATCCATACGTGAATGTTCTCGGAAACCACCACACCACCGACCACCGCCTTGATCGAGGGAATCCAGACGAAGCTGCGCTCGGGCTGCGGGCCGTCCAGGCCAACGACTTCGAGCGTCTGCCCTTCCAGCTCAAGACGGTTACCGGCCAACACCTGGGGTAGGACCAGTTTCGCGGGCTTGTCGGCGCCCATCTGCGGCCCCCAGTAGGCCAGCTTGGCGTCCATGGTCTGGCGGATGTGCGCCACAGTGGCAGCGGAGGCGACCACCTTGGCGTCTGGAAACGCCTGGGTCAGGGTGTCGAGGCCGAAGTAATAGTCCGGATCGCCATGGCTGATGTAGATGGTGGTCAGCCGCTTGCCACTGGCACGCAGGCGCTCAGCCACCTGCTCGGCCTGGGCCTTGCCGAACTGCGCATCCACCAGCACAGCCTCCCGCTCGCCACTGACGATCACCGAACTGACCGGGAACAGTGCGTCATGGCCTGGGTTGTAGACATCCAGGTGAAGCGGATCGGCCGCCATTGCCTGGCCCGTCAGGGCGATACAGGCCAGCATCAGACTGCGCAGTGGAGTGAAAATCGACATGGTGAGGTTCCTGAAAGCGGGACGATGGAGCACAGCTTAGTTGCCCGATCCATCACAAAAAATGCGATGCTTGAACATAGTTTGTTTCTGAAATCGGGCAAATCATGGACCGTCTGAACGCCATGCGTGTGTTCGTCACCGTCGTCGACCTGGGTAGCCAGTCGGCTGCGGCAGATCACCTGGAGCTTTCCAGGCCTGTAGTGTCGCGCTATCTCGCGGAGCTTGAGGAGTGGGTCGGCGCACGCTTGATGCAGCGCACCACGCGCAAGCTGAGCCTGACCGCCGCGGGCGTGGACACCCTGCCACGCTGCCGGCAGATGCTGGAACTGGCCTGCGACCTGCAGACAGCGGTACGTGCGCCCGAAGATGCGCCGCGCGGCGAGTTGCGCATCAGCGTGAGCACCTCGTTCGGTCAGGCGCAGTTGGTGGATGCGGTGGCGGAGTACGTGAAGCGCTATCCGGGGGTGAAGGTGGAATTGCAGATGCTCGATCGCACGGTCAACCTGGTTGACGAGCGCATCGACCTGGCGATCCGCACCAGCAACGACCTGGACCCGAACCTGATTGCCCGACGCCTGAGCGTCTGCCGTTCGGTGGTCTGCGCCAGCCCCGCCTACTTGCGCGAGTACGGCACGCCGCAGCGAGTCGAGGACCTGACCCAGCACAACTGCCTGACCCACGCCTACTTCGGCCACAGCCTGTGGCATTTCGAGGTGGCCGGTGAACAGGTCGCGGTGCCCGTGCAGGGCAATATCAGCGCCAACGAAGCCCTGACCTTGCAGAAGGCCGCCCTGGCCGGTGCCGGGATAGCCATGCTGCCGACCTACCAGGCCGCCTGCGCAGTGCGTCGCGGCGAGTTGGTGAAACTACTGCCCCTGGCGCGACCACGGGAGCTGAACCTCAATGCGGTCTACACCTCACGCAAACACATGCCCGCGACCTTGCGCAGCATGCTGGACTTTCTTGCCCAACGCTTCAGCGAAGAACCGGAGTGGGATCGTGAGCTGGATTAGTGCGTGGAGCGGCCTTGCGCCGCTGCGACGCAAATCACACCGATCTCGATATTCGCCCCAGGCAATTGCTGCGCCCTGACCTATGCTTGCAAGTATCACCTGTGGTCACAGCAGGAGGTAGGCAACATGGGCATCAAATCCAGACGCTGCGTGATCGTCCTGGCCCTGGTCGCCGTGGCCGGGCTCTATGGTTCGGCCTGCTGGCGCGTCGAGCTGTTGCGCAGCCAGCCCAGTACCGCAGCCAGTTGCGCACACGAGCACTGCGTCCCGCACACCGCAACGCTGAGCGCCCTCAGGTAGCCCGACAACGCCTGTCGGTCACTCCTCGACGCTCATGTACTCCTTGGCCCAGCGGATGTAATCCTCAGGCTGGGTGTAGGTGTGCGACAGCTCGGTGGCGCTGAGGTTCTCGGACTTGTTCTGCTGCCCGCGCTGCAAACGCAGGCAGTCGTAGGTGGCCTTGATCGCAGCGAAGTAAGCCGCATGGCCATCGACCACGATGCGCACGCCCAGGCGCGCCAGGCGCTCGTCGTCACGCAGGTTCGGGTTGCCGTAGCTGACCAGCATCAGCGGCACGTTCAGGTGCTCGGTGATCTGCTCCAGTTGCTCGAAATCCTTCACCCCGACCATGCAGATACCGTCGGCACCGGCCTTCTGGTAGCTCTGGGTGCGGACGATGATCTCCTCGGTGGTCAGTACGCCAGCGTTGGTCCGGGCAATGATCGACAGCGACGAGTCGACTCGCGCTTCCAGCGCTGCACGGATCTTGCCGACGCCCTCTTCCACCGAGATCAGGTCGGTGGACTTGCGACCGAACTGGGCCGGCAGCAGGGTGTCTTCGATGGTCAGCGCCGCCACGCCGGCGCGCTCCAGCTCGATTACCGTACGCATGACGTTCAGCGCGTTGCCATAACCATGGTCGGCATCGGCGATGAAGGGCAACTGGGCGACGCGGCCAATGCGTGTGGCCTGCTCGACGAATTCGCTCAGGGTGATCAGGGCGAAGTCCGGGGCGGCGAGCACCTGCAGGGAAGCGACCGAGCCGCCGAGGATACCGACTTCAAAGCCCAGGTCTGCGGCAATGCGCGCCGACATCGGGTCGAAGACTGAAGCTGTGTGATAGCACGAACCCGACGCGAGCAGTTCGCGGAAGGCAAAACGCAGATCTTGGTGGGAAGCCTTGGGCATGATCACTCCGCATAAACGTGAAAAGTCGAACTGGCTGACTACCGCCCCTGAACCGGGACCCTCCGCCCTGCCATAGGCATGACATGCAGAGAGTGGAAGAGAAGTGCGGGATTACAGCGATGCGGAAACCTGGGTCACAATGCACCAAATGGGTGCAAACCAGTGTATTTCGGCTGCTATGAACCTGCACGATATCACGCGGCCATGCGCGTTCGTGTGAAAGCGCTTATGCCGATCGTGCATAGGCGATGCAGACAGTACATAGGAAGCTACCTAACTCAGGTTACAATCCCTGTCACGTTCGCAGCCATTTCACTCGCCACGGGCCGCCGACGAACAGCACAATTTCACTACCTCCGACCACAAGGTGTGACCCCGTGACCGCCGCCCTGCCCCCCGCCGACTTGCGTAGCGTGCTCAGCGCGCTGATGCTAGCGATTCTTCTTGGTGCCCTCGACCAGACCATCGTCGCCGTCTCCATGCCGGCCATTTCTGCCCAGTTCAACGATGTCGGCCTGCTGGCCTGGGTCATCTCCGGCTATATGGTTGCCATGACCGTGGCCGTGCCGATCTACGGCAAGCTGGGCGACCTGTATGGCCGTCGGCGCATGATCCTCACCGGCACCGCACTGTTCACCCTGGCCTCGATCTTCTGCGCCCTGGCACAGAACATGGAACAACTGGTGCTGGCGCGCGTGCTGCAGGGCATCGGCGCGGGCGGCATGGTCTCGGTCAGCCAGGCGATCATCGGCGACTTCGTCCCGCCTCGCGAGCGCGGGCGCTACCAGGGTTATTTCAGCAGCATGTACGCCCTGGCCAGCGTGGCTGGCCCGGTGCTCGGCGGCTGGCTGACCGAATATCTGTCGTGGCGCTGGGTGTTCTGGATCAACCTGCCGCTGGGGCTTTGCGCCTGGTGGGTGATCCGCCGCGCGCTGATGGGCATGCCGGTTCAACGCCGGGAAGCACAGGTCGACTATATCGGTGCACTGCTGCTGATCCTGGGCCTGGGCAGTTTGTTGCTGGGCATCACCCTGGTGGGTCAAGGGCATGCCTGGACCGCGGCGCCGGTGCTGGCCCTGTTTGCCTGCGCGGTATTGGGCCTGGTGCTGTTCGTCGCCCACGAACGCCGCTGCCAGGAGCCGCTGTTGCCACTGAAACTGTTCGGCAACCGGGTCGCCGTGCTGTGCTGGTGCGTGATCTTCTTCGCCAGCTTCCAGTCGATCTCGCTGACCATGCTCATGCCGCTGCGCTTCCAGAGCATCACCGGTGCCGGCGCCGACAGTGCCGCGCTGCACCTGCTGCCGTTGGCGATGGGGTTGCCACTGGGAGCCTTCAGCGCAGGCCGCCTGACGACATTCACCGGACGCTACAAGCCGCAGATCCTGGCGGGCGCACTGCTGATGCCGCTGGCGATCCTCGGCATGGCCTTCACACCGCCGCAGTCAGCCTGGCTGGGCGGGTTGTTCATGCTGTTGACCGGTATCGCCTGCGGGCTGCAGTTCCCGACCTCGCTGGTGGGGACGCAGAGCGCGGTGGACATGAAGGATATCGGTGTGGCCACCAGCACCACCAACCTGTTCCGCTCGTTGGGTGGGGCGATGGGCGTGGCCTGCATGTCCAGCCTGCTGCTGGCGCTGCTGCATCTCGGAGGGCTTGAGGTGCTGGGCAACCCGCTGCTGGGCAGCCTGAAGGGCGGCGAGACGGATCCGGCGACCCAGGCGCATCTGCTGGTGACGTTCCGGTACCTGCTGCTGGCCAGTGCCGCCGCGGCAGTGCTGGGGCTGCTGGCGGCACTGGCGTTGCCAGACCGGCAGTTACGGGGGCATTGAAAAGGCCAGGGCCGCAAAGCGGCCCTTTTAACCCCGGCTTAATCCTGCCGGGAAAAACTTCATCACAATCCTTAACAAAGTGTCATTTGCGCAGGGCCGGGCTCAAGCGCAGCATATCCAACCCTGTGTCGACCCATTTTTGCGCATCGCGCAACAGGTCGAAGCTGTCCGGGAGCAGCAACCAGCGCCCGATCAGGCCGTCGACATAGGCGAACATGGCGATGGCCGCCCGCTCGACATCCAGGTCGGCGGGCAACTGGCCACGGCGTACCGCATTGGCCAAGGCGCGGGAAATGCCTTCGTGGCATTCGACGATGGCGCCTTGTCGCTGCTGGCGGATTTCACACATCTCATCGGTGAACTCGCACTTGTGATGCAGGATTTCATTGATACGCCGGGTCCTGGCGTCCAGTACCAGCTCGTTGAGCACTTGCAACAGCAGCTTGCGCATGCAGCCGAGCGGATCGAGCTCGTCCTCGCTTTCGCTGGCACGCGCGAGATGGTCATGGGTCTCATGCAAACTGTCGAGCAGCGCCTGGACCAGCTCGGCCTTGTTACTAAAATGCCAGTAGATCGCACCACGGGTGACGCCCGCGATCTCGGCGATATCGGCCAAGGTGGTTCGCGCAACTCCGCGCTTGTAGAAAGCCTTTTCCGCCGCCTCGATGATCTGGGCGCGGGTTTCCTGGGCTTCCTCTTTGGTTCGACGGACCATGGCAGCTCAACCTCATCTGAGCCCGGCACAAGAATCGCCTGGGCTTTGGGCCGGGTTCGCCTCTGCAGGGCGACTCCCGGATGCATTAATCACGTTTTGCGGTAGTAGCCTGGTACCACCACGCGGTATTTACAAACAACCATGAATGTAAGTATATTCGTTAGTAAGCTACTAATCCACTCGATAGCGATTTTTCTGACAAGACTCTTCCACTATTCTTGAGCTCCCCCTGCTCCTGCGACCCGAGGATCCTCATGCAATTCAAGCCAGCCGTTACCGCCCTGGTTTCCGCCGTCGCCCTTGCAACCCTGCTCAGTGGCTGCAAGAAAGAAGAAGCCGCGCCTGCAGCGCAGGCTCCTCAGGTCGGCGTCGTCACCCTGCAGCCGCAGGCCTTCACCCTGACCTCGGAACTGCCAGGGCGCACCAGCGCCTATCGCGTCGCCGAAGTCCGTCCACAGGTCAATGGCATCATTCTCAAGCGCCTGTTCAAGGAAGGCAGCGACGTCAAGGAAGGGCAGCAGCTCTACCAGATCGATCCCGCCGTCTATGAAGCCAACCTGGGTAATGCCCAGGCCAACCTTCAGGCTACCCGCTCGCTGGCCGAGCGCTACAAGCAGCTGATCGACGAGCAGGCCGTCTCCAAACAGGAATATGACGACGCCAATGCCAAACGATTGCAGGCCGAAGCCTCGCTCAAGAGCGCGCAGATCGACCTGCGCTACACCAAGGTGCTGGCGCCGATCAGCGGTCGCATCGGACGCTCGTCGGTCACCGAAGGCGCGCTGGTGAGCAATGGCCAGACCAACGCCATGGCCACCATCCAGCAGCTCGACCCGATCTACGTCGACGTTACTCAGTCCACCGCCGAACTGCTCAAGTTGCGCCGTGATCTGGAAAGCGGCCGGCTGCAGAAGGCTGGCGACAATGCCGCGAAGGTGCAACTGGTGCTTGAAGACGGCAGCACGTTCGCCGGTGAAGGTCGCCTGGAGTTCTCCGAAGTCTCGGTCGATGAAACCACAGGCTCGGTGACCCTGCGTGCGGTGTTCGCCAACCCGGACCACACCCTCCTGCCTGGCATGTTCGTGCATGCCCGCCTGCAAGCTGGTGTCAATGCCAACGCGATCCTCGCTCCACAGCAAGGTGTGACCCGCGATCTCAAGGGCTCGCCCACGGCACTGGTGGTGAACAAGGATAACAAGGTGGAACTGCGTCAACTCAAGGCCAGCCGCACGCTGGGCAACGAGTGGCTGATCGAGGAAGGCCTCAATCCGGGCGACCGCCTGATCACCGAGGGGCTGCAGTTCGTGCGTCCAGGTGTCGAGGTCAAGGTCAGCGAAGCCACCAACGTCAAGAAGCCGGGCAGCCCTGAACAGGCCAGCGCCGCGAAAGCAGACGCCAAAGCGGAGTAAACCATGTCGAAGTTCTTTATCGATCGCCCGATCTTCGCCTGGGTGATCGCCTTGGTGATCATGCTGGTCGGGGCCTTGTCGATCCTGAAACTGCCGATCAACCAGTACCCCAGCATCGCGCCGCCGGCCATCGCCATCGCCGTGACCTACCCGGGTGCCTCGGCGCAGACCGTGCAGGACACCGTGGTACAGGTCATCGAGCAGCAGCTCAACGGTATCGACAACCTGCGCTACGTGTCTTCGGAAAGTAACTCCGACGGCAGCATGACCATCACCGCTACCTTCGAGCAGGGCACCAACGCCGACACCGCGCAGGTGCAGGTGCAGAACAAGCTCAACCTGGCCACCCCGCTGCTGCCGCAGGAAGTGCAGCAGCAAGGTATCCGTGTCACCAAGGCAGTGAAGAACTTCCTGCTGGTGATCGGCCTGGTGTCCGAAGATGGCAGCATGACCAAGGACGACTTGGCCAACTACATCGTCTCCAACATGCAGGACCCGATCTCGCGGACTGCCGGCGTGGGTGACTTCCAGGTGTTCGGTGCCCAGTACGCCATGCGTATCTGGCTCGATCCGGCCAAGCTCAACAAGTTCCAGTTGACCCCGGTCGATGTACGTACCGCCGTCACTGCGCAGAACGTGCAGGTTTCTTCCGGCCAGCTCGGTGGCCTGCCAGCGATGCCAGGTACCCAGCTCAACGCAACCATCATCGGCAAGACTCGCCTGCAGACCGCCGAGCAGTTCGAGAAGATCCTGCTCAAGGTCAACAGCGATGGCTCGCAGGTGCGCCTGCGTGACGTCGCCAAGGTCGGGCTGGGCGGCGAGAACTACGCGGTCAGCGCGCAGTTCAACGGCAAGCCGGCATCGGGCCTGGCGGTCAAGCTGGCAACCGGCGCCAACGCCCTGGATACCGCCAAGGCCTTGCGCAAGACCATCAGCGACCTCGAGCCGTTCTTCCCGCCCGGGGTCAAGGCAGTGTTCCCGTATGACACCACGCCAGTGGTCACCGAATCGATCAGCGGGGTAATCCACACCCTGATCGAAGCCGTGGTCCTGGTGTTCCTGGTGATGTACCTGTTCCTGCAGAACTTCCGCGCCACCATCATCACCACCATGACCGTTCCGGTGGTGTTGCTGGGCACCTTCGGCATCCTTGCCGCCGCAGGCTTCAGCATCAACACCCTGACCATGTTCGCAATGGTCCTGGCCATCGGCCTGCTGGTGGACGATGCCATCGTCGTCGTGGAAAACGTCGAGCGGGTGATGTCCGAAGAAGGGCTGCCGCCCAAGGAAGCGACCAAGCGCTCGATGCAGCAGATTCAGGGCGCACTGGTCGGTATTGCCCTGGTGCTTTCGGCGGTACTGCTGCCGATGGCCTTCTTCGGCGGCTCCACCGGCGTGATCTACCGCCAGTTCTCGATCACCATCGTATCGGCCATGGGCCTGTCGGTGCTGGTGGCACTGATCTTCACCCCGGCGCTGTGCGCGACCATGCTCAAGCCGTTGAAGAAGGGTGAGCACCACACGGCCAAGGGCGGCTTCTTCGGCTGGTTCAACCGTAACTTCGACCGCAGCGTAAAGGGCTACGAGCGCAGTGTCGGTACCATCCTGCGCAACAAGATCCCGTTCCTGCTGGCCTATGCGCTGATCGTGGTGGGCATGATCTGGCTGTTCACTCGCATCCCCACCGCGTTCCTGCCTGAAGAAGACCAGGGCGTGCTCTTCGCCCAGGTGCAGACCCCGGCCGGTTCCAGTGCCGAACGCACCCAGGTGGTCGTCGACAAGATGCGCGAATACCTTCTCAAGGACGAAGCCGACACCGTGTCGTCGGTGTTCACCGTGACCGGTTTCAACTTCGCCGGTCGTGGCCAGAGCTCGGGCATGGCGTTCATTATGCTCAAACCTTGGGGCGAGCGTTCGGCCGAGAACAGCGTGTTCAATCTCTCGACCCGCGCCCAGCAGCACTTCTTCAGCTTCCGCGATGCGATGGTGTTCGCCTTCGCCCCGCCGGCAGTGCTCGAACTGGGTAACGCCACCGGCTTCGACGTGTTCCTCCAGGACCGTGCCGGCGTCGGCCACGAGAAGCTCATGGAAGCGCGCAACCAGTTCCTGGCCAAGGCCTCGCAGAGCAAGATCCTCTCCGCAGTGCGTCCCAACGGCCTGAACGACGAGCCGCAGTACCAGCTGATCGTCGACGATGAGCGCGCCAGTGCCCTGGGCGTCACCATTGCCGACATCAACAACACCCTGTCGATCGCGCTGGGTGGCAGCTACGTCAACGACTTCATCGATCGTGGCCGGGTCAAGAAGGTGTACATCCAGGGCGACTCCAGTGCCCGCATGAGCCCCGAAGACCTGCAGAAGTGGTACGTGCGCAACGGTCAGGGCGAGATGGTGCCGTTCTCCTCCTTCGCCTCCGGTGAATGGACCTACGGCTCGCCGAAGCTGTCGCGTTACAACGGCGTGGAAGCAGTCGAGATCCTCGGTGCCCCGGCGCCTGGCTACAGTACCGGTGAGGCCATGGCCGAGGTCGAACGCATCGTCGGCGAACTGCCGTCGGGCATCGGCTACTCCTGGACCGGCATGTCCTACGAGGAGAAGCTCTCCGGTTCGCAGATGCCGGCGCTGTTCGCCCTTTCGCTGCTGTTCGTGTTCCTCTGCCTGGCAGCGCTGTACGAAAGCTGGTCGATCCCGATCGCCGTCGTGCTGGTGGTGCCGCTGGGTATCATCGGTGCACTGATCGCCACCAGCATGCGCGGGCTGTCGAATGACGTGTACTTCCTCGTCGGCCTGCTGACGACCATCGGCCTGGCGGCGAAAAACGCCATCCTGATCGTCGAGTTCGCCAAAGAGCTGCACGAACAGGGCAAGAGCCTGTTCGATGCGACGATCGAGGCGTGCCGCATGCGTCTGCGCCCGATCATCATGACCTCGCTGGCATTCATCCTCGGCGTGGTACCGTTGACCATCGCCAGCGGCGCAGGCTCTGGCAGCCAGCACGCGATCGGCACCGGGGTGATCGGCGGCATGATCAGTGCGACTGTGCTGGCGATCTTCTGGGTACCGCTGTTCTTCGTAGCAGTGTCGTCGCTGTTCGGCAGCAAAGAGCCGCACACCGACGCCACCCCTGAAACTCCACGTAATGAGGCTGGGCAATGACCAAGTCTTTGTTGTCCCTGGCGGTAACCGCTTTCATTCTCGGCGGCTGCTCGCTTATTCCTGACTACCAGACCCCGGAAGCGCCGGTGGCCGCGCAGTGGCCGCAAGGCCCTGCGTACTCGCCGACCCAGTCGGCAGACGTGGCCGCCGCCGAACAGGGCTGGCGCCAGTTCTTCCACGACCCGGCGCTGCAGAAGCTGATCCAGACCTCGCTGGTCAACAACCGCGACCTGCGTGTGGCCGCGTTGAACATCGATGCCTACCGTGCGCAGTACCGCATCCAGCGCGCCGACCTGTTCCCGGCGGTCTCGGCCACCGGCAGCGGCAGCCGTCAGCGGGTTCCGGGCAACCTGTCACAGACCGGCGAAGCGAACATCACCAGCCAGTACTCGGCAACGTTGGGCGTCAGCGCCTATGAGCTGGACCTGTTCGGCCGCGTCCGCAGCCTGAGCGAACAGGCACTGGAGACCTACCTGTCCAGCGAGCAGGCACGTCGCTCCACGCAGATCAGCCTGGTGGCCAGCGTGGCCAACGCCTACTACACCTGGCAGGCCGACCAGGCGCTGCTGAAGCTGACCGAAGAAACGCTCAAGACCTACGAAGAAAGCTACAACCTGACCCGCCGCAGCAACGAGGTCGGCGTGGCCTCCGCACTTGACCTGAGCCAAGCGCGCACCGCTGTCGAAGGCGCGCGGGTCAAGCTGTCGCAGTACCAGCGCCTGGTGGCGCAGGACCTGAACAGCCTGACCGTGCTGCTGGGCACCGGTGTACCGGCGGACCTGCCGGCCTCGTTGAAGCTCGACGCCGACCAACTGGCCGACGTGCCAGCGGGCCTGCCGTCCGACCTGCTGCAGCGGCGTCCGGACATCCAGGAAGCCGAACACCTGCTCAAAGCTGCCAACGCCAACATCGGCGCAGCCCGCGCGGCGTTCTTCCCGAGCATCAGCCTGACCGCCAACGCCGGCACCCTGAGCCCGGACATGGGCGGTCTGTTCAAGGGTGGTTCGGGGACCTGGCTGTTCCAACCGCAGATCAACCTGCCGATCTTCAACGCCGGCAGCCTGCGCGCCAGCCTGGACTACTCGAAGATCCAGAAGGACATCAACGTCGCCAAGTACGAAAAGACCATCCAGACCGCCTTCCAGGAAGTCTCCGATGGCCTGGCGGCGCGCAAGACCTTCGAAGAGCAGTTGCAGGCCCAGCGTGACCTGGTTGCCGCCAACCAGGATTACTACCGTCTGGCTGAGCGTCGCTACCGCATCGGTATCGACAGCAACCTGACCTTCCTCGACGCCCAGCGCAACCTGTTCAGTGCCCAGCAGGCGCTGATCAGCGATCGCCTGTCGCAGCTGACCAGCGAGGTCAACCTGTACAAGGCGCTCGGCGGTGGCTGGTACGAGCAGACCGGACAGGCCAACCAGCAGGCTTCGGTGGACTCGCCCAAAGGCTGAGTGATCCGGCAAAAGCATCAAGCCCACCCTCGCGGTGGGCTTTTTGTTTTCCGGCAACAACACCCCGCCTCACACAATTCGTTCGATTATCGCCCCGTTCCACTTCCGACGAATTGCTCGCCGCAGCTCCGATCACGCACCATCCTTCACGCAACGTTGCACAAGTTCATCAATAAAGCGTCGACCTGCAGCCTCCGGCCGCAGCGCTCCGACTCGCCCATAAAAACAAGAGATCCACGACAGATGAGCATTTTGCAACCCGCACGCCCCCTGCTGCCGGGCCTTCTGGCCATGTCCTGCGCCCTCCCCGCCCTCGCCGCCGACGGCGGCTTCCTGGAAGACGCCAAGGCCACCCTCAACCTGCGAAACTTCTACATCAACCGCAACTTCGTCGACCCTGCCAAGGCCCAGGGCAAGGCCGAGGAATGGACGCAAAGCTTCATCCTCGACGCGCGTTCCGGGTTCACCCAGGGCACCGTCGGCTTTGGCGTCGATGTGCTGGGGCTGTATTCGGTCAAGCTCGATGGCGGCAAGGGGACGGCCGGCACGCAGCTGCTGCCGGTGCACGACGATGGTCGCCCCGCCGACGACTTCGGCCGCCTGGGTGTCGCGCTCAAGGCCAGGATTTCACAGACCGAGCTCAAGGTCGGCGAATGGATGCCGGTACTGCCGATCCTGCGCTCTGACGATGGTCGTTCGCTGCCGCAGACCTTCCGCGGCGGCCAGATCACCTCCAGGGAGATCGCCGGGCTGACCCTGTACGCCGGCCAGTTCCGTGGCAACAGCCCGCGCAACGACGCCAGCATGGAGGACATGGCGCTGTTCAGCCGCCCGGGCTTCACCTCCGACCGCTTCAACTTTGCAGGGGGTGAGTACAGCTTCAACGACAAGCGCACCCTGGTCGGGGTGTGGGACGCCCAGCTCAAGGATATCTACCGCCAGCAGTACTTCAACCTGGTGCACAGCCAGCCCTTGGGCGACTGGACCCTGGGGGCGAACCTGGGTTACTTCATCGGCAAGGAAGACGGCGCCGAGCGTGCCGGCAAGCTGGACAACCGCACCGCCTCGGCCATGCTTTCGGCGCGCTATCAGGGTCATACGTTCTATGTCGGCCTGCAGAAGGTCGGCGGCGATGACGAGTGGATGCGAGTCAACGGCACCAGCGGCGGCACCTTGGCCAACGACAGCTACAACGCCAGCTTCGAGAATGCCAAGGAGCGCTCCTGGCAACTGCGCCACGATTTCAACTTCGCCACCGTCGGCATCCCCGGGCTGACCCTGATGAACCGCTACATCAAGGGGGACAACGTGCATGTCGGCAGCATCACCGATGGCAAGGAGTGGGCGCGCGAGAGCGAACTGGCGTACGTGATCCAGTCCGGTACGTTCAAGGACCTGTCGGTGAAATGGCGAAACTCCACCATGCGCAGGGACTTCAGCACCAACGCCTTCGACGAGAACAGGCTGATCGTGAGTTATCCGTTCAGCCTGTTGTGAAAGTCGCGCCGCGCTTGGGGGGCGGGCTTACCCGCCCCTATAAATAACAAAAACAGCTAAACAACTAACTAAACCATCGTTGACGGAATAAGTAACAAGGTCTAAAACGAGCCCTCTCTACTCCGCAGAATCTCGATATGGACCTTCGCCAACTGCGCTATTTCATCGCCCTCACCGAGTACCGCAGCTTCGTCCGCGCTGCCGAAGCCATGGGCATTACCCAGCCCGCGTTCAGTCGCGCCATCCAGGGCCTGGAGCAGGAGTTCGGCTGCGCCCTGGTCGATCGCGGCAACAAGGCGCTGCAACCGACCCCCGAAGGCCAGGTGGTGCTGCAACATGCCCGGCGCCTGGTTCAGGGGGCCGCACAACTGAGCAACGACGTGCTGCAGATGACCAAGCTCGACGCCGGCGAACTGCATTTCGGCAGCGGCCCAGCCCTGGCTGCACGACTGGTACCCGACGCCCTGCAGCAGTTCATCACCCAGCATCCGGGGATTCGCACCGAGCTGCTGGTGGACAATGCCGAACGTCTGGGCCAGGCCCTGCGCCGCGAGCAGATCGAGTTTTTCGTCGACGATATCCGCCCCTTCGAGGCCGACCCCAACTTCCACACCGAGCCCCTCAACCCGCGCCCGGGCCTGTTCTTCTGCCGCCCCGGCCATCCGCTGCTGGCCAAGGACAGCCTGTCGACCAACGATCTGTTCGCCTACCCCCTGGCCAGCGCCCTGCTCACCCCCGGTGTACGCAAGCGCCTGGCCAATCTCAGCGGACGCAGCGACTTCATCCCACACCTGCAGACCGAACACCTGGCAGTGCTGCGCAGCGTGGTGCTGGCCAGCGATACCCTCGGTAGCGCCAGCGAAGAAGCCGTGGCCGAGGACCTGGCCGCGGGGCGCCTGGTACGCCTGCACTGGCGCAACCTGCCGCCGGGGCTGGAAGTGCTGAGCGTGCGTTGCGGGGTGATCAGCCGCAGCGGCTATCGCCTGTCACCGGCAGCACGGGCGATGATCGATACCTTGGTCAGCCTGGATGCGCGGCCATCTCCCGCAGCCTCGGCGCATCGAGGATCAGCACTTCGCCATAGCCCAGTTGCACCACCCCCGCCTGCTCCAGCGCCTTGAGGATCTGGTTGATGGTCTGGCGCGACAGGGACAGCATCAGCGCCAGTTGCTCCTGCGACAATTGCAGGCGCCATTGGGCAACATCGCGCTCGCCATAGCCTTCGGCGATCTGCAACAGCCGATGGGCCACACGCGGCCCCGCGGCCAGCAAGTGCTGCTGCTCAAGCGCGACGAACACCCAGCGCAGCTTGTGGCTCATCAGCAAAGCCAGGTCGCGCCAGTGCTGCGGATGCTGCGCCAACCAGTCGAGCAGCGCTGCCTGAGGGATCCACAACAGCTGCGTGACACCTTCGGCAAAGGCATCGTGGGTGCGTGGCTGGCCGTCGAACAAGCTGATCTCGCCGAACCAGTAAGGCGGCTCGACCAACGTCAACAGCGCTTCCTTGCCCTCACGGCTGACCGCGCCGACGCGCATGGCACCCTCCAGCACCGCATACAAACCGCAGGGCGGATCACCACGCTGGAACAGGCACTGTCCGGCCGCCAGCTCACGTGAACGCGCCAATGCCAGCAGGCTATCCTGAACCTGAGCGGGCAACTGCCGAAACCACTGGCCGTGGCTCAACTGCGCACGCCAGGCTTGGGGGTTGTCCATGACACCTCTTCTGAACGGACTCTGTCGGCCAGGCGACAGACGACGGCGGATGAACGGGGCAAGCTGTCGCTACCCCTGATGGAGGAACAACAATGAAAAACCTCGTTGAACACCTGAGTCAATACGCGGCCTATCATCGCGACCCGCGCAACATCGCCACGCACTTCGTCGGCATTCCGTTGATCGTGCTGGCGGTCAGCATCCTGCTGTCACGACCCGGCTGGCCTGTCGCCGGCATCTGGATGTCGCCAGCGCTGCTGGTGGCGGCAGCGTCGGTGTGGTTCTACCTGCGCCTGGACCTGCGCTTCGGGCTGGTGATGGGCGTGTTGCTGGGGCTGTGCCTGTGGGCAGGCGAATGGCTGGCGCTGCAAAGCACCGGGCTGTGGCTGAGTGCCGGGCTCGGGGCCTTCGTGCTGGGCTGGATCATCCAGTTCGTCGGGCATGCCTACGAGGGCAGGAAACCCGCCTTCGTCGACGATGTCAGCGGCTTGATCATCGGTCCACTGTTCGTGGTTGCGGAACTGGCGTTCATGCTTGGGCTGTGTGCCGGGCTGAGGCAGCAGGTGGAAGCCAACGCCGGGCCGGTAGCGGTGCGCGGGAAGAAGGCGGCGGTGTAGAAGCTGGAACAGTGCTGAATTCTTCGCGGGCAAGCCCGCTCCCACAGATACACCACTGTGTTCGAATTCAGTGGTGTATCTGTGGGAGCGGGCTTGCCCGCGAAGAATTCAGTGGGGATCTATGGCCTAGGCCCGCGACTCGACCCCAAGCTCATCCCACACCGACTCGGCCAGGTGGAAGGTCGCATTGGCCGCCGGGATCCCGCAATAGATCGCGCTCTGCATGATCACTTCCTTGATCTCCTCGCGGGTCACGCCATTGTTGGCCGCCGCGCGCAGGTGCAACTTGAGTTCCTCGTTGCGGTTCATGCCAATCAACATGGCGATGGTAATCAGGCTGCGGGTGTGGCGTGGCAACCCCGGGCGGGTCCAGATATCGCCCCAGGCGTGGCGCGTGATCATCTCCTGGAACTCGCCATTGAAGTCGTTGAGCTTCTCCAGGCTGCGGTCCACATGGGCATCGCCCAGCACCGCACGACGCACCTGCATGCCAGCGTCGTAACGTTGTTTCTCATCCATGGCGTACTCCTCAGCGGGCCAACAGGAAATCGAGCACGCGACGGCTGAACGCCTCGCCGACCTCGACATTGGACAGGTGCGCAGCCAGGAAGCCGGTGTACTCGGCGCCTGCCACATGCTCTTGGATGTACAGGCCACCCGAGGGCGGCGTCACCGCATCGGCCTCCCCGGAAATCACCAGCAGCGGCGCGCTGATCGCTCCCAACTGATCGCGGAAATCGGCATCGCGCACCGCACCGCAGTTGGCGGCATAGCCCTGTGGCGAAGTGGTTGCGAGCATGTCGGTGATGCGCTTGACCTGATCCGCGTGCTCGCTCGACCACGCCGGGGTGAACCAGCGCTCGATGGACGCATCACGCAACCCACGCATGGCCTCGGCGCCGTCGCGCAAGACCATTTCGATGCGCGGATTCCAGGTTTCAGGCGATCCGATCTTCGCCGCCGTGTTGCACACCACCAGACGCTGCAAACGCTCACCTGCATTGATGCCGAGCCACTGACCGATCAGGCCGCCCATCGACAACCCACAGAAATGCGCGCGCTCGATCTGCAGAGCATCCAGCAGCGCCAGCACATCACGCCCCAGTTGTTCGATGCTGTACGGCCCTTCGGTGACCAGCGAATCGCCATGACCGCGCGTGTCGTAGCGCAGTACTCGAAAGTGTTCGGTCCACAGCGGCATCTGGGTATCCCACATGTGCAGGTTGGTGCCCAGCGAGTTGGACAGCACCAGCACGGGGGCGTGCTCGGGGCCTTCGAGTTGGTAGTTCAATACGCCATCGGCCAGTTGCAAATGCGCCACAGCGGTCTCCTTCAAGCAGTGAAACGTTGATGTTCAGCCACAGCACGCGCCACCCAGACGCGGGCCTGGCCGAGGTAATGGGCAGGGTCGAGCAACTGGTCGAGCGCTTCGCCAGACAGCTGTTCGGTGACCTGTGGCTCGTCGCCGAGCACGGCACGCAGGTGGCGCTGTTCGGCCACCGCGCGCTGGCAGCATTGCTCAAGCAGGTGATGGGCCTTGTCGCGCCCCAGACGCTGGGCCAGCACGATGCTCACCGCTTCGGCCAGCACCAGGCCTTGAGTCAGTTCAAGGTTGCGGCGCATGCGCTCGGCGTCCACCTCCATGCCCTCGGCGATCAGTTGTGCCTGGCGCAGGGCGCCGGAGACCAGGCAGCAGATGTCTGGCAGGGTCTCCCATTCGGCATGCCACAGGCCCAGGCTACGCTCGTGCTCCTGGGGCATGGCGGCGAACAGCGTCGACAGCAGCCCCGGCACGCGGGTCGCGGCGCCGATCAGCACCGCTGCACCCACAGGGTTGCGCTTGTGCGGCATGGTCGAAGAGCCGCCCTTGCCCGGCGCAGCAGGCTCGAACACCTCGCCAGCCTCGGTCTGCATCAACAGGCTGATATCGCGACCGAATTTGCCCAGGCTGCCGGCAATCAGGCCCAGCACCGAGGCGAACTCCACCAGGCGGTCGCGCTGGGTGTGCCAGGGCTGCTCGGGCAAGGCGAGGCCAAGTTGTGCCGCCAGCGCCTCGGCCACCGGCAATGCCTTGCTGCCCAGCGCCGCAAGGCTGCCAGAGGCCCCCCCGAATTGCAGGCACAACAGGCGCGGACGCAGCTCCTGCAAGCGCTGGCGGTGACGGGTCAACGCCCCGAGCATACCGGCCAGCTTCATGCCCAGCGTCACAGGCGTGGCGTGCTGCAGCCAGGTGCGCCCCACCAGCGGCGTGTCGGCATGCAGCAAAGCCTGGCGTGCGAGGGTGTCGGCGAGCTTTTCCAGATCTGCCTCGATCAACCCCAGGGCATCACGCAGTTGCAGAACCAGGCCAGTGTCCATCGCATCCTGGCTGGTAGCCCCCAGGTGCACATAACGCTCGGCCTCCGGCACGCCACTGGCAACCACCTTGCCCAGTGCCTTGACCAGCGGGATCGCCGAGTTGCCAGCCACCGCAATGGCCTGCGCCAGCGCTTGCACGTCATAGCGCTCGGCCTTGCATGCCGCCTCGATGGCTGCCACCGCGGTGTGCGGCACCAGCCCTGCGTCAGCCTCGGCGCGCGCCAGGGCAGCCTCGAAGTCGAGCATGCCCTGCAGGCGGCCATGGTCGCTGAACACCTCGCGCATGGCCGGGGCGGTGAAGTAGGCATCGAACAGTTGGTTGCTCATGCAACGTCCTTAGTGATCATGGTGCAAATACGCCGCCTGCTTGGGCAGGCGCAGGCTGAACAGGAAGGCCACCGCCATCATGGCGGTCACGTACCAGTAGAAAGTGTTCTCCATCCCCAGCGTCTTCAAGCCCAGGGCGACGTATTCGGCCGAACCGCCGAAGACCGCGTTGGCCACGGCATAGGCCAGGCCCACACCCAAGGCACGCACCTGAGGTGGGAACATCTCGGCCTTCACCAGGCCGCTGATGGAGGTATAGAAACTGACGATGCACAGCGCGAGGGTCACCAGCACGAAGGCCATGAACGGGCTGGTCACGGTCTTGAGCGCCATCAGCAACGGCACGGTGAACAGAGTGCCCAGCGCGCCGAACAACAGCATCGAGTTACGTCGGCCGATACGGTCGGACAACATGCCGAACAGTGGCTGCAGGATCATGAACAGGAACAACGCGCCAGTCATCACGAAGCTGGCGCTCTTGGCGTTCATGCCGGCCGTGTTGACCAGGTACTTCTGCATGTAGGTGGTGAAGGTGTAGAAGATCAACGAACCGCCAGCGGTATAGCCCAGCACCGTGATGAAGGCTGCGGCGTGGTTGCGGAACAGGCCACTGACGCTGCCGGCATCTTTATCCTGGCGAGTCTCGGCACTGCTGGTCTCTTTCAGCGATCGGCGCAGCATCAGCGAAATCAGCGCGGCGACGGCGCCGACCACGAACGGAATGCGCCAGCCCCAGGCGCGCAGTTCTTCTTCAGTGAGCAATTGCTGCAGGATCACCACCACCAGCACCGCCAGCAACTGGCCGCCGATCAGGGTGACGTACTGGAACGAGGCGAAGAATCCACGCTGGCCGCGCAGGGCCACCTCACTCATGTAGGTCGCGGTGGTGCCGTACTCACCGCCGACCGACAGGCCCTGGACCAGTCGCGCAAACAGCAGCAGCGCCGGAGCCCAGGTACCGATGCTCGAATAGGTCGGCAGGCAGGCGATCAGCAACGAGCCTGCGCACATCATCAACACCGAGATCATCAACGAGTTCTTGCGCCCATGACGGTCGGCCAGGCGGCCGAAAATCCAGCCACCGATGGGGCGCATCAGAAAGCCTGCGGCGAACACCCCGGCCGTGTTGAGCAACTGCACGGTGGGGTCGTCGGAGGGAAAGAACGCCGGAGCGAAGTAAATGGCGCAGAAGGCATAGACATAGAAGTCGAACCACTCCACCAGGTTGCCGGAAGAAGCCCCGACGATGGCGAAGATACGGCTTTTACGCTCCTCGCCCGTGTAATGGATTGCGGTCATGGCGTGCTTACTCCTCGAGGGTTACCATCAATTCTAGACATACCCGGTAACACTCTCGTTCCGCTTGGGGGCTGACCATTAGCCTTATGTCTTGCAGGTCCGGCCTCTTCGCGGGCAAGCCCGCTCCTACAGGATGGCGTAGATCCTCGTGAGAGCGGGCTTGCCAGCGAAGAGGACGGCACAGGTCAAACCCGCTCGATGGCCAGCGCCAACCCCTGCCCCACGCCGACACACATGGTTGCCAGGCCCTTGCGCCCGCCGCTCTTTTCCAGTTGGTGCAGCGCCGTCAGCACCAGCCGCGCGCCGCTCATGCCCAGCGGATGCCCCAGGGCGATCGCTCCGCCATTGGGGTTGACCTGTGGCGCATCGTCCGCCACGCCCAGCTCGCGCAGCACCGCCAGGCCCTGGCTGGCAAAGGCTTCGTTGAGTTCGATCACATCGAAATCAGCCACGGCGATACCCAGGCGCTCGGTGAGCTTGCGCACCGCAGGCACCGGGCCTATGCCCATCACCCGCGGCGCCACGCCGGCACTGGCCATGCCCAGGACACGGGCACGTGGGGTCAGGCCATGTTTCTTCACCGCATCGGCCGATGCCAGGATCAGCGCCGCGGCGCCATCGTTCACACCCGACGCATTGCCAGCAGTGACGGTCTTGTCCGCGCCATTGACCGGCTTGAGCCTGGCCAGCGCTTCCAGGGTGGTGTCCGGGCGCAGGTGTTCATCCTGCTCGACCAGGGTTTCGCCCTTCTTGTGGACGATACGCACCGGCACGATCTCTTCGGCGAAGAAACCTGCTGCCTGGGCGGCGGCGGCCTTCTGCTGGCTGCGCAGGGCGAAGGCATCCTGGTCGGCACGCGAGACCCGGTAATCGTCGGCAACGTTGTCGGCAGTCTCAGGCATGGCATCGACACCGTACTGAGCCTTCATCAACGGGTTGATGAAGCGCCAGCCGATGGTGGTGTCTTCAAGCTTCATGTTGCGCGAGTAGCCACTCTCGGCCTTGCCCATCACGAACGGCGCGCGCGACATCGACTCGACGCCACCGGCGATGGCCAGCTCCATCTCGCCACTGGCGATGGCGCGAAACGCCGTGCCGACCGCATCCATGCCCGAGGCGCAGAGGCGGTTGAGGGTCACGCCGGGAATGCTCTCGGGCAGGCCAGCCAGCAGCAGCGCCATGCGCGCGACGTTGCGGTTATCCTCGCCGGCCTGGTTGGCGCAGCCGAGAAACACTTCGTCGAGCTGATCCCAGCGAACCTGCGGGTTGCGCTCGACCAGCGCCTTGAGCGGCACCGCCGCCAGGTCGTCGGCGCGTACACCAGCCAAGGCGCCGCCGAAACGGCCAATCGGGGTACGGATCGCGTCGCAGATGAATACGTCACGCATCAGGCTTCTCCTGCGCTCTGGCCATGGGCTGCTGCAGTACGGGCTTCAAGATCACGCAGGGCGGTCAATTCTGTCTCGCTCGGCTCGGCGGTGGCCTGCACGTCATCGGCAAAGCGAATCGCCCAGCCGGTGGCGGCGACGATCTGTTCGCGGGTCACGCCCGGATGGATCGAGGTAACGACGAATTCGTGGGTGCCGACTTCCGGCTCCATGATGCACAGGTCGGTGATGATGCCCACCGGCCCCTCGCCGGGCAGGCCCAGGCGCTTGCGCGAATCGCCGCCCTCGCCGTGCCCGACCGAGGTGATGAAGTCGAGCTTGTCGACGAAAGCGCGCGGCGACTGCTTCAGAATGATCAGCACCTGCTTGGCGGAGCCTGCGATCTCTGGCGCACCGCCCGCGCCCGGCAGGCGAGTCTTGGGCGCGTGGTAGTCACCGACCACGGTGGTGTTGATGTTGCCGAAGCGGTCGACCTGGGCGGCGCCGAGGAAGCCCACATCGATACGACCGCCCTGCAGCCAGTAGCGGAAGATCTCGCCGGTCGGCACCACGGTGTCAGCGGTCTCGGCCAACTCGCCATCGCCGATCGACAGCGGCAGCACACTCGGTTTGGCACCGATCGGGCCAGACTCATAGATCAGCACCACGTCGGGCGACGAGGTCAGGCGCGCCAGGTTGGCGGCCTTGGACGGCAGGCCGATCCCCACAAAGCAGACGGCGCCGTTACGCAGGCGACGGGCCGCGGCCACGGTCATCATTTCGGAGGTGGAGTAGCTCATTGTTCAGCCTCCAGCTTGCGCTTGAATTCGGTGAAGTCGGTGGTGCCGCGGATGTAGGTGTCGATCCAGGCCGTGAAGGATTCGCGGTTGCGCGCGATCGGGTCCCAGGCCTGGTAGAAGCGGTTGTCGCGCTCGTAGTAGCCATGGGCGTAGGACGGGTGCGCGCCGCCCGGTACCAGGCACACTGCGCTGAGCGCCCAGGTCGGCAGTACGCAGGCGTTCATCGGCGCTTGCAGGTCGTCGACGATTTCCTCTACGGTGACGATGCAGCGCTTGGCGGCCAGGGCCGCTTCCTTCTGCACCCCGAGGATGCCCCACAGCAACACGTTGCCCTTGCGGTCGGCTTTCTGCGCGTGGATCACGGTGACATCCGGGCGAACCGAAGGCACGGCAGCCAGCACTTCGCCCGTGAAAGGGCAAGTGACCGACTTGATCAGCGGGTTGACCTTGGGCAGGTCGGAGCCGGCGTAGGCACGCAATACCGCGAACGGCAGGCCGGAGGCGCCGGCAACGTAGGCGTTGGCCAGGTCGGCATGGCTGTGCTCTTCGATCTCGATCGCGTGCGGCCATTGTTTCTCCACGGCGTCGCGCAGGCGATGCAGCGAGCCGACCCCAGGGTTGCCACCCCACGAGAAGATCAGTTTGCGCGCACAACCGGCACCGATCAGTTGGTCGTAGATCAGGTCCGGCGTCATGCGCACCAGCGTGAGGTCGCGTTTGCCCTGGCGGATGATTTCGTGACCGGCGGCGGTCGGAATCAGGTGGGTGAAACCTTCGAGGGCAACGCTGTCGCCGTCGTGGACGAACTGCTTCACGGCATCATGAAGCGAGAGGATTGCTGCCATTGGAGACTCCTGGTCAGGCTGAGTCGGGTTTGAGTGCAGCGTCGCTGCGATGGGCTCAGATTAAGGAGACCGGGGGTGGGGAAACAATCCGATAATCGACCTTTTGTGCGGTTATCGAACGGTTTGAATGCGTTACCGATGATGACGGGTGGCGACCTTTTCGCAGGCAAGCCCGCTCCCACGAGGGAGTAACTGTCTTGCTCAAAATCTAAAGGCCAGCCCAATCCCTCGACTGCCCCAAGGGTTGGATTTGTGTCCAACTTCTTGGGGGCAGTCCATCCCTGTGGAAGCGGGCTTGCCCGCGAAAAGGCCCCCCCCAAGGCCTGATCAGGTGGCGTCAGCGTGACTCACCAAGCCTTTGACGATAACCCCGACGGTCGCCAGCGCGGCCGGCACCAGGAGCGCGGTCAGCACCTGCTCGAAAGTCCAGCCCAGCCCCAGCAGCGTCGCCCCGCTCCAGGCTCCGAGAATCGCGCCGAAACGGCCAATGCCCAGCATCCACGACACCCCCGTGGCACGCCCCTGGGTCGGATAGAAGCGCGCTGCCAGCGAAGGCATCGCCGACTGTGCTCCGTTCACGCACATCCCCGCGACCAGCACCAGAATAGCCAGCAACGTGATGTTGCCCAGGCTTTGACCCACCGCGTAGGCAAACACCCCGGCCAGCAGGTAGAAGATGCCGATGACCTTGTGCGGATTGAAGCGGTCCATCGCCCAGCCCACCGCCACGGCGCTGAGTACGCCGCCGAACTGGAACAGCGCACCGATGAAGGCTGCCGTTTCAAGGCTGGCGCCACTGTCGCGCATCAGCGTCGGCAGCCAACTGGTCAGCAGGTAGACGATCACCAGGCCCATGAAGTAGGTCAGCCATAGCAGCACGGTGCCCAGGCCATATGTGCCAGAGAAGATGACCGCGAAAACGTTGCGCGCAGCCACGGCCTTCTGCTCCGGTACGCTGAAGCTCGCAGCCTGGGCAACCACGGCCGGAGCGATCGGGGCAAGCGTCTTGCGCACCTTGTCGGTGCCGCGATTGCGCACCACCAGAAAACGCGCCGACTCCGGCAACCACACCAGCAGCACCACCGCCAGCAGCAACGGCAGCACACCGCCCAGCACCAGCAGACTGTGCCAGCCGTAGGCTGGGATCAGCTTGGCAGAGATGAAGCCACCACCGGCCATGCCCAGGTTGAAGCCGCAGAACATGCTGGTCACCAGCAGCGACTTCAAGCGCTCCGGGGTGTATTCGGACAGCAGGGTCGTGGCATTGGGCATGCCAGCACCCAGGCCGAGGCCTGTCAGGAAACGCAGCACCAGCAGTTGATCGACATTGCTGGCGTACGCCGAGGCCAGGCTGAAACCGCCGAACACCAGTACCGCGCCGACCAGCACGCCCTTGCGACCGAAGCGGTCGGCCAGCGGCCCGGAACCCAGGGCACCGAAGACCATGCCAATCAGTGCGGCGCTCATTACCGGGCCCAGGCTGGCACGGTCGATCCCCCACTCCTGGGACAGCGCCGGAGCGATGAACCCCATCGCTGCGGTGTCCAGGCCATCGAGGAAGACAATCAGGAAGCACAGGATCACCACCCGCCATTGATAGCGGGACAGCGGCTGGTCGTTGATGAACGACTGTACATCGAGGCAGTTGCCGACAGCAGTTTGCGGTTTGTTCATTGTTGTTATCCAGAAGATGGGCGCGGGTACACCGCTGCGACCAATAAGGCGCAGGGCTAAAGAAACCGGTACGGGCGTTGAAATCAGCTGGGTAACGATGCAACTGCGCAAGGCAGCGAGGGGACAGTGGTCATGGGCTTGTCTCGTGTTGTTATTGTCCGGTCGGCAGCGCCGACCGTTGCGAGAAACATTAATCAGCACCTGCGGCGGGCGCAATTCACGAGGAACGACATTGTGCGTTTATCGCACAAGAATAGTTCTACCGCTTGTCCACCTATTGCGGCGGCGCGCCATCCCAGACGCTCAACCGAACAACTGATGGCAAAGATCGCGGCTGGCCGACAACAGTATGGGCAAGAAGCGCTGTTCCAGTTCGTTGCGCGTCACCCGTCCGACGTGGGTGCTGACGTTCAGTGCTGCCAGCACTTGCCCTGAAGCGTCATAGATCGGCACGGCGATCGAGCGCAACCCCTGCTCCAGCTCCTGGTCGACCACACACCAGCCCTGGGCGCGCACCTGCTGGATGCAGGCGAACAGCGACTCGGGCTCATGCAAGGTGCGGCTGGTTCGAGCCTTGAGATCGGCGCGCTCGAAGTACTCGCGCAGGCTGGTGTCGTCCAGTGCCGCCAGGAGGATTCGGCCCATGGAGGTGCAATAGGCCGGTAGGCGGCCACCCACCGACAGGTCGACCGAAATCAGACGCTCCACCGTCGCCGAGCGGGCGATGTAGAGAATGTCGTCGCCTTCGAGGGTCGCCATGTTCGCCGCTTCGTGCAGTTGCTCGCTGATACGGTCCAGGTAGGGCTGGGCCGAGACGGCCAGCGGCGTCGAGGAAAGGTAGGCATGTCCCAGCGTCAGCACCTTGGGCAGCAACGAATAGGTACGTCCGTCGGACGTGGCGTAACCGAGTTTGATCAAGGTGTGCAGACAACGACGCACTGCGGCGCGGGGGATTTCCGTGCGGTGACTGATCTGGGCAATGGTCAGATGGCGCTTGCGCTCCTGGAAGGCCTGGATCACCGCCAGCCCCCGGGCCAGAGACGTCATGAAGTCGGGGTCGCCGGTGAACGCCTGAATGCGCTTGGCCGGCGATGCGACGATCGGCGGTGCCAGGGAAGGCGAGACGGCACGCTGCGGATCGCTGGGCGTGGAAGCGTTGGTTTCATCGTTCATCGGCAGACCTCAAAAAAAACGGCGCTTCGTGCGATTATCGAACAAGCGGCCGATAATCGCAATTGACCGCCGACACGTTTGCTTATACCTTTCTCATGCCCTTGTGGCTTCTTTGGAGAGACTGGTCAGGTACCCACCGTAGAAGACTAAAGGCAGCGGCCTCGCTTACCAGCGAGGCCGTTTTCATTTCTGCACTGTTTATCCGAACTTTACTCGGTACGTCGCCTCCAACTTCCCAAGTACAACGGGTCAACTTCCCACTGCACAATCAGGCTTGAGTAAAGGCCGTGGCCATTGGTGATTCGACGGTTATAATTCGGCGCCCGGGTCTGTATGCACGCTGGGAAATGGATCCACGCGCACCGCGTGTTACAGCCCGTACCGAGAACCTCTTCAATTTATCAGGTCGATACTGTGACGAAAGATGAACTGCGCGCCGAACTCGAGCGCCAGGCAGAACGTTACAAGGATGTTTATGGTGGTGAAGTCACCACTTATGCTGCCCAACCGGAACCGGAACGCAAACCCTGGCGCAAACGTGCCAGCCTCCTTGACCAAGCCTTCTCCGAGGAACTGGAGAAGATGGAAAAGGAACGGCGCCCCGAAGAGCCTTGAGCTCAGGGCGTGATCGCAATGCGCCATGGTGCTGAACGCCATGGCGCCGTGCGCTTTTTCTGCAATCGACGATGATGAAATGGAATTACACAAATTTCATACAATCGTTTGAATCCCATGAAACCCTTCGATTGATCGCGTATTCGCTGCATTTCAACGAAATTAACGGTTTTTTATTCGTCGATTTCGCTTTGCTTCCTACCGCCGAACCGGCATGGCGGCATTAGAAAAGCTGCCATCTGTCTGTCACGGGTGCATCGATTGCCATGGTTTTCTGGCATAATCCGGCCCCCCTACGACCGCCAGAAAACCTTCATGATCGATTTATTCAGCGGACTGGATGCCTGGGTAGCCGTGAGCCTGGTGCTCGCCCTCACCTTCGTGCTCGCATTCGAGTTCATCAATGGCTTTCATGACACCGCCAACGCGGTAGCCACCGTCATCTATACCAAAGCCATGCCGCCGCACCTGGCCGTGTTCTTCTCGGGTGTGTTCAACTTCCTCGGGGTTCTGCTCGGCGGTGTCGGGGTGGCCTATGCCATCGTGCACCTGCTGCCGGTCGAGCTGCTGATCAACGTGAACACCGGGCATGGCCTGGCCATGGTCTTCTCCCTGCTCGCCGCCGCCATCACCTGGAACCTGGGAACCTGGTATTTCGGTATCCCGGCGTCCAGCTCGCACACCCTGATCGGCTCGATTCTCGGGGTTGGCCTGGCCAACGCACTGCTCAGCGACATCCCGCTGGGTGACGGCGTGAACTGGCAGAAAGCGATCGACATCGCCATGTCGCTGGTGGTCTCGCCCATGGCCGGCTTCGCCGTTGCCGCACTGGTGCTGATTGGCCTGAAATGGTGGCGCCCGCTGTCGAAGATGCACAAGACCCCGGACCAGCGCCGCAAGCTCGACGACAAGAAGCACCCACCCTTCTGGAACCGCCTGGTGCTGGTGATCTCGGCCATGGGGGTGAGCTTCGTGCACGGCTCCAACGACGGCCAGAAAGGCATTGGCCTGATCATGCTGGTGCTGATCGGTATCGTCCCGGCCAAGTTCGTTCTCGACCTGAACAGCACCACCTACCAGATCGAGCGCACCCGCGACGCCACCCTGCACATGAGCCAGTTCTACCAGCGCAATGCCGCCACGCTTGGGGAGTTCCTGGCGTTGGGCAAGGCCAAGTCGAACGACCTGCCGGAGCAGTTCAGTTGCAACCCGCAACAGACCGAGCCAACCATTGCCGCGCTGCAGAGCTCGCTCCAGGGCGTGACCGACTACCGTGACCTGAACGCCGAACAGCGTGTGGAAGTACGCCGTTACCTGCTGTGCCTGGACGACACCGCGAAAAAGGTCGGAAAACTGCCAGGGCTGGATAGCCGCGAGAAGGCCGACCTGGAAAAACTGCGCAAGGACCTCACCGCAACCACCGAATACGCCCCGTTCTGGGTGATCGTCGCCGTCGCACTGGCCTTGGGCCTGGGCACCATGGTCGGCTGGAAGCGTGTGGTACTGACCGTTGGCGAGAAGATCGGCAAGCAGGGCATGACCTACGCCCAGGGCATGTCGGCACAGATCACCGCAGCTTGCGCCATCGGTATGGCCAACGTGTTCAGCCTGCCGGTCTCGACCACCCACGTACTGTCGTCGGGTGTTGCCGGGACCATGGTCGCCAACAAGAGCGGCCTGCAAGGCGGCACGGTGAAGACCATCCTGCTGGCCTGGGTACTGACCCTGCCAGCCTCGATGGGCCTGGCGGCTGGCCTGTTCTGGCTCGCCTCCAAAGCGATCGGCTGACACCTGCAGCATTGAAAAAGGCGCCCGCGACGGCGCCTTTTTCATGCCTTGGGGAAACTCAGCGCTTCTTGCCTCCCAGCAAAGATCCCATCAAGCCTCGCACCAGTTGCCTGCCCAACTGGTTGGCGGCCTGACGCACCGCCGACTTGATCGCCTGCCCTGCCGCACTCTGCAAGAATTCACCCGCCTTGTCGGCCAGACTGTCTGCGTCAGCCTTGGGCTGAGGCGCCGGCTCCACCGGCTCGCCCTTGCGCTGGGTCAGCAGTTCATAGGCCGACTCACGGTCGATCGGTTTGTCATAACGTCCTGCCAGAGGCGACTGCGCGATCAGTGCACTGCGCTCCGCCGTGGTGAGCGGGCCGATCCGCGATTGCGGCGGCGCCACCAGCACGCGCTGGACGACCTCTGGTGTCCCCTTGTCCTGCAAGGTGCCCACCAACGCCTCGCCGATCCCCAGTTCGGTGAGCACCGTCAGGGTATCGAAGGCAGGATTGGGACGAAAACCGTCGGCCACGGCCCTGAGCGACTTCTGCTCCTTGGCAGTGAAGGCCCGCAGCCCATGCTGGATGCGCAAGCCCAACTGTGCCAGCACGGCATCGGGCAGGTCGCCCGGGGACTGGGTAACGAAGTACACCCCCACACCCTTCGAACGGATAAGCCTCACCACCTGCTCCAGACGATCCTGCAGGGCCTTGGGTGTCCCGTTGAACAGCAGGTGCGCTTCGTCGAAGAACAGCGCAAGCACCGGCTTGTCGGCGTCGCCGCGCTCCGGCAGTTGCTCGAACAGCTCGGCCAGCAGCCACAGGAGGAAGGTCGCATAGACCTTTGGCGCCTCGTGCACCAGGCGGCTGGCGTCAAGCAGGTGGATGCGCCCGCGGCCATCGCTATCGACCCGCAGCAGATCCTCCAGTTGCAGCGCCGGCTCACCGAACAACGCCTCGGCCCCCTGCTGTTCCAGCGTGGCCAGGCGCCGCTGCAAGGCTTGGGTCGAAGCGGTGGTCATCAGTGCGCTGTCCTCGCCCAGCAGCTGCGGGTTGTCCTTCAGATGCCCGAGCAGCGCCTTGAGGTCTTTCAGGTCCAGCAGCAACAGCCCCTCGCGGTCGGCAACCTTGAACGCCGCATAGAGCGCCGCCTGCTGGCTGTCGGTCAGTTCAAGCAGGTTGCCCAGCAGCAACGGGCCCATTTCGCTTAGGGTAGTGCGCAACGGATGACCACTCTGCCCGGCGATGTCCCACAGGCTCACCGGGTAGGCCTTGGGCTGGTGGGCGAGCCACGGCATCCCGGCAATGCGTTCGGCCACCTTGCCCTGGGGCGAACCCGCCGCCCCCAGGCCACACAGGTCTCCTTTCACGTCTGCCGCGAACACCGCCACACCCGCGTCGCTGAACACCTCGGCCAGACGCTGCAGGGTCACGGTCTTGCCGGTGCCGGTCGCTCCGGCGACCAGTCCATGGCGGTTGGCCAAGCGCATGGCCTGGCTGACCGGCATGCCGTCTAGACCGGCACCTACAACGATTTGCGAAGAATCCGACATCTTATTTCATCCTCTTCTCAAGCTTTGCCTAAAAGCGGCCGATATGCAGAGGCGATATTGAACCGAAATACAGGACACAACCCACCAAGGCTCACCGGATTGTTGCACTGTTTTCTGCTGTGCTTCGTGCGAGCGACCCGATAAAACCTTAGCGGACCCGACGACGTCATGAACAAAAGCCTTCGTTTCAGCCACAAGATTCTCTTGGCGGCCTCTCTGATCGTGATACTGGCCTTTGCGCTGTTCACGTTGTACAACGACTATCTCCAGCGTAATGCCATTCGCGCCAATCTGGAGAGTTACCTGGCAGAAATGGGCCAGTCCACGTCCACCACGATCCGCAACCTGTTCGAAGGGCGGATCCGGTTGGTGGAAAACCTTGCGCAGAATATCGCCCAGCATCCGGCCGATGCCGAAACCCTGATGGGGCAACAGGCGCTGATCTCCAGTTTCCTCACGGTCTACCTGGGCAAGGTCGACGGCAGCTTCAGCGTGCGCCCCGACAGCAAGATGCCCGACGGCTACGACCCGCGCGTACGCCCCTGGTACAAGGATGGCATGGCCGCCAGCGGCCCGCTCCTCACCGAACCCTACATCGACATGACCACCAACAAGATGGTCATGGGCATCCTCGACAAGGTTTCCAGCGATGTCGGCGTGGTCGGCGTGGTCGGCGGCGACCTGGCGCTGGACGGCCTGGTACAGATCATCAACTCGTTGAACTTCGGCGGCATGGGCTACGCGTTCCTGGTCAACGACCAGGGCAAGATCCTGGTGCACCCGGACAATGCCCTGGTGATGAAATCGCTGTCGGAGGCCTTCCCACAGAACACCCCGAAACTGTCCCGCGAGTTGACCGAAGTGCAGGTCGACGGCCAGGCGCGCCTGCTCACCTTCACGCCCATCCAGGGCCTGCCTTCGGCCAACTGGTACATCGGCCTGTCGGTGGACAAGGACAAAGCCTTCAGCATGCTCAGCACCTTCCGTAACTCGGCAGTGATAGCCACGCTGGTGGCGGTGGTCATCATCATCGCCCTGCTCGGCCTGCTGATCCGCGTGCTGATGCAACCGCTGCACACCATGACCCGAGCCATGGAGGACATCGCCGAAGGTGAAGGCGACCTGACCAAGCGCCTGAACATCCATAACCATGACGAGTTCGGTGTGCTCGGCAGCGCATTCAACCGCTTCGTCGAACGGGTGCACAGCTCGATTCGCGAAGTCTCCTCGGCCACCGAGCAGGTCAACGAAGTGGCGCTGCGGGTGGTCAGCGCCTCCAACTCCTCGATGCTCAACTCGGACGAGCAGGCCAACCGCACCAACAGCGTCGCCGCCGCCATCAACGAGCTGGGCGCCGCGGCCCAGGAAATCGCCGGCAATGCCGCACAAGCCTCGCAGCATGCCAGCTCTGCCCGATTGCTCGCCGAAGAAGGGCAGCAGGTGGTCGAGCACAATATCCAGGCGATGAACCGCCTGTCGGCGCTGATCGTCAGTTCCAGTGCGCATATCGAGGCCCTCAACGACAAGACCGTCAACATCGGCCAGATCCTCGAGGTCATCACCAGCATCTCCCAACAGACCAACCTGCTGGCGCTGAACGCGGCCATCGAGGCCGCCCGCGCCGGTGAGGCCGGCCGCGGCTTCGCGGTGGTGGCCGACGAGGTGCGCAACCTCGCCCACCGTACCCAGGAATCGGCGCAGCAGGTCCAGGGGATGATCGAGGAGTTGCAGGTCGGCGCCCGCACCTCGGTCGAGACCATGGACCAGAGTCAACGCCACAGCCAGGACGGCGTGCAGATCGCCAACCAGGCCGGCGAGCGCTTGGGCAGTGTGACCCAGCGCATTGGCGAGATCGACGGCATGAACCAGTCGGTGGCCACCGCCACCGAGGAACAGACCTCGGTGGTGGAGTCGATCAACATGGACATCAACGAGATCAACACGCTCAACCAGGAGGGCGTGGAAAACCTGCAGGCCACCCTGCGCGCCTGCTCCGATCTGGAACAGCAGGCCGCACGCCTCAAGCAACTGGTGGGCAGTTTCCGCATCTGACGCCTGAGCGCTGTGCAGCACCTGTGGGAGCGGCGGGGTATCCCGACTCGCCCGCTCCCGCAGCGGGCAAGCCAGGACGCCCCGCCGCCCAATCCCGATCGAACAAACTATCCTTCATAAAGGTCAATCTTTAGGCGCGTCACCGTCGGTCTGTTACCGCCGGATGACAGACCCGAAGACGATCCCGGAGGGATGCTGATCGTGCACATCGCTGACATCACCATGTTCTACGCCCCGGCCAGCGGCGGTGTACGGACCTATCTTGATGCCAAACACCATCGCCTCGACGCCATGCCCGGCGTACGCCACAGTCTGCTGATCCCCGGCCCCAGCGCCCGTGATGCCAATGGCATCTACCAGGTGCCCGCGCCGCCCCTGCCGTTCGGCAAGGGCTACCGTTTTCCGGTACGCCTGACGCCCTGGTGCAACGAGCTACGCCGCCTCAAGCCTGACCTGATCGAGGTCGGCGATCCCTACCTCACCGCCTGGGCCGCCCTTGAAGCGCGACGCAAGCTGGACGTGCCGGTGATCGGCTTCTATCACTCCGACCTGCCATTGCTGGTCAGCAACCGCATGGGCAACTGGTTCACCCCCAATGTCGAAGCCTATGTCAGCAAGCTCTACGGCAATTTCGACCGGGTGCTGGCGCCGAGCCAGGTGATGGCCGACAAACTGCGCCGTCTTGGCGTGCGGGATGTGCATGTACAGCCCCTGGGGGTCGACCTGAATACCTTCCACCCCGACAGGCGCGATCCGCACCTGCGGGCCCAGCTCGGCCTTCCCGACACCACTCGTCTGCTCGTCTTCGCCGGTCGCGGCTCGCGGGAGAAGAACTTGCCAGTGCTGCTCGAGTGCATGGGCCACCTGGGTCGCCATTACCACCTGTTGCTGGTCGGCTCGAACATGCCGGCCAACGTGCCGGACAACGTCAGCGTGATCGACCACTTCTGCCCCGCCGATGAAGTGGCCCGCCTGCTCGCCAGTGCCGACCTGTTGCTGCACGCCGGCGACCAGGAAACCTTTGGCCTGGTGATACTCGAGGCCATGGCCAGCGCCACACCGGTGGTCGCCGTGCGCGCCGGGGCTTTCGGCGAGATCGTCAACGACCAGTGCGGGCGCCTATGCCAGGCCAACGACAGCCAGGCAATGGCCGGGGCAGTGCGCGAAATCTTCGAAGCCGGCGTGCGCCCCCTCGGCGCCCAGGCCCGTCGCCATGTGGAGCAGCATTACTCATGGGACAGCGTGGTCGATGGCCTGCTGCTGCACTACCAGGCCGTGCTTGGCCTGTCGCCACAGGTACGCGCCCATGCGTGAAGCGCCCGCCGATTCGCGTAGCCTGATGCTGGTGCTGCACGATGTCGCGCCCGAAACCTGGCCCGACTACCGCCCCTTCGTCGAAGCCGTCGATGCAATGGGCGACGTGCCCATGACCTGGCTGGTGGTCCCGGACTTCCACCACCGCAACGCATTGGCCCGTTCCCCCGACTTCTGCCGCCTGCTCGATCGGCGCCTGGCGCGCGGCGACGAATTGGCGCTGCACGGTTTCTACCACGCCGACGATGGCCCTGCCCCACGCGGGCCTGCCGAGTACTTCATGCGCCGGATCTACACCCATGAGGGCGAGTTCTATGCGCTGGAGCAGCGCGAAGCCCTGCAACGTCTGGAGGCGGGCCTGGCCCTGTTCGCCAGCCAGGGCTGGCCGGTCGCAGGCTTCGTCGCGCCCGCCTGGCTGATGAGCGAAGGCACCCGCCAAGCCCTGCGCCGCCTGCCGCTGCGCTACACCAGCACACCGCAGCACCTTTATCGGCTGCCGGACTTCACCGCGATCGAAGCTCCCGGACTGGTCTGGAGCGCCCGCAGTGCATGGCGCCGCGGTATGTCACGGGTGCTCTGTGACTGGCAGGCCCGACGCTGGCGCCAGGCCGAAACCCTGCGCCTGGGCCTGCATCCGGTGGATATGCGCCATGCCAGCGCACGCAACTATTGGTTGCGCACCCTGCGTGAATTGATCGAGCAAGGGCGTGAGCCTCTGACCAAATCCGCCTGGCTGGAGCGCAGGATCTGCCCATGAACCGCCTCGCCTGGCTGGGGCTGGCACTGGTGCTCGCCGTGCTGGTGCCGGGTTTGCTCGGCGGCAGCCAACTGTTGCCGCGCCTGCAGACGTTCGACCCTGGGCTGATGGCAACGCTGCTAGGCATGATTCTGCTGTGCTGGATCATCAACGCCGTGCGCCTGCGCTTGCTGCTCGGCCAGCAGGGCGCGCAACTGGGCAGAGTACGCAGCCTGGGTGTGGTGATGGCGACCGAATTCGCCATCTGCACTACGCCCGGCGGTAGCGGAGGCCCTTTGACCCTGATGACACTGCTGGCCCGCGAACGCATTGGCCCCGCCCGCAGCGGCGCAGTGTTCGCCATGGATCAGTTGAACGACCTGCTGTTCTTCTTCTGCGCCATGCTGGCCATCGCCGGCTACGCCCTGTTCCACAGCCTGGGCCGCAGCCAGGAAAGCATGTTGCTGGGCAGTGCCGCCTTGCTGTGTGGCGTGCTGGCGGCAATCGTCGTGCTGCTGCGCTGCCGTCGTGGCGTGATGCGCTGGAACGGCCGTCTGCTGCAACGCCTGGGTTTGTCGACAAGCCGTCGTCGGCGCTGGGCACGTAGGCTGCTGCGCTTCATCCGGGCACTGGCCGAAACCTGGCGCCTGCCCAAGCGCACGCTGGCGCTGGTATTCGCCCTCACCTGCGCGCACTGGAGCTTGCGCTACAGCGTGCTGTATCTGGTATTGAGGGGGCTGGGGGTGGAGCTGTCGTGGATACCGAGCTTCCTGGTGCAGATGCTCTCGCTCAGTGCCGGCCAATTCAGCCTGCTGCCGGGCGGTGCAGGGGCCGCCGAGCTGACGTCGGCGACCCTGCTGTCGCCACTGGTGGGCAGCTCGACAGCGGCGGCGGCGATCCTGATCTGGCGCGCCGTCACTTATTACTTCTATCTGCTCGCCGGGGGGCCGGTATTCGTCTGCCTGCTGGCGCGCCCGTTGCTGGAGCGCTGGCGGCGTCAGGCGGGTTGAGTTGCTCCCAGAGCTCGGCGGCACCTTCGAACTCGGTACCGTCTTCGTCGCTCAACGCCTCGGGATCGTAGCGCGCCAGGCAGCCTTCACCGAGTGTCGGCGGAGGCTGGGCGCCAGCCTTGTCACGCGGATCGGCCATCTGGGCGGGCTCCGGTCAGTCGAAGACCACGGTCTTGTTGCCGTGAACCAGCACGCGGTCTTCCAGGTGGTAGCGCAAACCCCGCGCCAGCACCATTTTCTCCACATCACGACCGAAGCGAACCATATCCTCGATGCTGTCGGCATGGTTCACACGCACCACGTCCTGCTCGATGATGGGACCTGCGTCCAGCTCTTCGGTGACATAGTGGCAAGTGGCACCGATCAGCTTCACACCACGCAGTGCAGCCTGGTGGTAGGGCTTGGCGCCGACGAACGATGGCAGGAAGCTGTGGTGGATGTTGATCACACGCCCCGCGTAGTCCTGGCACAACTGTGGCGGCAGGATCTGCATGTAGCGCGCCAGTACCACCACATCAGCACCATGCTCGGCAACCAGGCGCGAAACTTCGGCGAAGGCCGGGGCCTTGTCCTTGGGATCGACCGGCACGTGGAAAAACGGAATACCGTGCCACTCGACCATGCTGCGCAGGTCGTTGTGGTTGGAGATCACGCACGGGATATCGCAGTCCAGTTCATCGGTGTGCCAGCGGTGCAGCAGGTCGGCCAGGCAGTGCGACTCGCGACTGGCCATCAGCACCACGCGCTTCTTCTGCGCCGAGTCGGTGATATTCCAGCTCATCGAGAACTCTTCGGCGATCGGCGCAAAGGCCTCGCGGAAGGCCTCGATACCGAATGGCAGCGATTCGGCGCGGATTTCATGGCGCATGAAGAACCACCCGCTCTGCTCGTCGGAATGGTGGCTGGCTTCGTTGATCCAGCCGTTGTACAAGGCCAGGAAGTTACTGACTTTTGCCACGATGCCGACACGGTCGGGGCAGGCAATCGTCAGACGATAGGTGCGCATGGATCAGACTCCGGAAAACTTCGCAAAGGCGCACATTCTAGCCATCTGCCGTGAAAAAGGCAGTAACCATTGGCCTGTGTGGCGGCTCAATGCCGCCCTGGACCCTCCGCGGGCTGGCGGATGAGGTGAGAAGATAGGCATAAGGCAATATGTAAATTTTTCTTTACCGACGCATTCTTATTGTTGCGTCACAATGATTCGACATTTCACACCCTTATTAATTGTTTACTTGCGAGTATCGCCTGTCTATTATTGGCCCACTGTCTCTCTGTACATTCACCAAGGAACACTCCATGTCCCTGATCAACGAATACCGCGCCACCGAAGAAGCTATCAAGGAACTTCAAGCTCGCCTCGCCAACCTGTCGCAAGATGACAAGCTGAAGAAAGAGCTGGAATTCGAAGGCAAACTGCGCGCACTGATGGGCGAATACTCCAAGTCGCTGCGTGACGTGATTGCCCTGCTCGACCCGGAATCCAAACTGAGCAAGGCCCCGCGTGGCGCTGCCAAGACCACCAGCACCAAACGTGCTCGCAAGGTCAAGCAATACAAAAACCCGCACAACGGTGAAGTGATTGAAACCAAAGGCGGCAACCACAAGACCCTGAAAGAATGGAAAGCCAAGTGGGGTGGTGACGTGGTTGAAAGCTGGGCAACCCTGCTGGACTGATCCAGACAATTGCGTATGGCTTCAACAAAACGCCGGCTGATCGCCGGCGTTTTTATTTATTCTGCCAACCCATAGTGCATTCGCAGTTTCCCGGCATGCGCCAGCCAGGCCTCCAGCACCTGCCGCCCGGCATCGTCCGCATTGGCCAGACTCGCCTGCGCCGCCTGCTCGAAATCGCTCAGGGTGTTGGGCGCGCCCAGCTGCGGATCGCTCAGGCGCTGCTGGCAGAAGCGATGCCAGCGTTGTTGCTCCTGTTCGTTCAGCGTGTCGATAAAGTTGCGCGCTCGATAACGAAACAATAGCTCGGGCATGCGCGCATCATCGAACATCCAGTGCCCCTGCCCCAACTGTCGCGGCTCGCTCAAACGAACTTGCTCGCACAGGCGCCGATCACGATCCCCGAGAAATCCCTCGTACAACTGTTGCTCAGGATCTTCGCTGGGTGCGAATTCATCAGCGCTGTAAACGTTCTCCAGCTTGTCCCGCCACACGGCATGCTGCTGAATCAATTGTTCGGCGCGAGACTGAACAAGCGACATATCCAGACCCAGTCGCTGTTGATCGACCGGGCGCAATACGTTCAATGGCGCCACCACCGGGCACTTGTTGATGTGCACCAACTTCAGCGGAACCGGCAATTCGCCGTCAGCCAACTCCTCGCGCCGCGTGTACAAGCGCGAACGCAATACCTCGGCACTTTCCCTTATTAAAGGCAAGGTTTCCATGTGCAGGTCGCACACAATCAGTGCATTGCGATTACGCGGGTGCCAGGCCAAGGGTAATACCACCCCCAGGTAACTACGTTCGCTGGAGAAGCGCCCGGAGATATGCACCAGCGGCTGGAGCAGGCGAATCTGCTCCATGACTTTGTGCTTGCTACGCAATTGGAACAACCAGTCATAAAGTTTGGGCTGGCGTTGGCGAATCAGACGAGCCAAGGCGATGGTGGCCCGCACATCGGACAGGGCCTCGTGGGCATGACCGTGGTCGATGCCGTTGGCCTTGCTCAGCAACTCCAGGCGCAGGCTGGTGCGCCCCTCCTGCTGCGGCCAGACGATACCTTCCGGGCGCAGGGCATAGGCGGTACGCACTACATCGATCAAGTCCCAGCGGCTGTTGCCACCCTGCCACTCACGGGCGTAGGGGTCGAAGAAATTGCGGTAGAGGCTGTAGCGAGTGACTTCATCATCGAAGCGCAAGGTGTTGTACCCTGCGCCACAGGTGCCGGGGCGCGACAACTGTTCATGCACCCTGGTCATGAACTCCGCTTCCCCCAGGCCTTTGGCGATCAATTGTTCAGGGGTGATACCGGTTACCAGGCAGGCAGCGGGGTGCGGCAGGATGTCGTCGGAGGGGCGGCAATACAGGTTGACCGGTTCGTCGATCTCGTTGAGTTCGAAATCGGTGCGTACGCCTGCAACCTGCAACGGCCGATCGCAGCGCGGATTGATACCGGTAGTTTCGTAGTCGTGCCAGAAGATGCTGGAGCTCACGGTGTCGTCCTGTACAAAGTTCGCGGACGAGTCTACCGGAGGAACGCCTTCAGGCCGACTCGTTCATCGGCCTGAAACTGAAGAAGTCGCGCAGCGAGCGCACGAACTCCTCGTACTCGCGCGGCGCCTGTAACAGCATGAAACCGGCATCGTAATGCCCCGGGGTCTGGTCCTCGCGGCTCCACAGGCAACTGGCGGTGAGATTGATGAACTGATGGCCACCGCCTGCAAGCGGCACACGCAATTGCAGCTCGAAATCCGGGCCGACCATGATCGGGAGCTGGCTGATCACCATGACCCCATCCTCGGAGGCATTCCCCAGGTAGCCAATCTCCTGATCGGTCAACCGGTTGAAGACCTTGAGCACGTAAGGCAGTTGATGACGATCGATCTGACGTTCGATGAACATGATTCTCCGTACCCTATGCCAGGAAGACCAGGTACTGGCGGTGAGCGTTACACCTACTTTACAGCCTAGCTTAGCCTGAGCGGCGGCCCGGATGAAATCATTGTCACCTTGGTATTAACGCAAAGGGGTAGTCGGCGCAGGGCGGGTCACCGCAGGCTCACCACGCAGATGGCCAAGCTGCTCCAGGGTCTGCAGGCGCGCTTGAGCACGGTAGGCATACTCGTTCTGCGGGTAGCGCTGGATCAGGAACTGGTAGGTCTGCGCTGCATCGACATAGAGTTTCTGCCGCTCCAGGCACTGGCCACGCAGCATCGCCACTTCCGGATGGATGAACGGGCGGGCACGGCTGGTGCGATCGACCTGCGACAGCTCCAGCATCACGCGCTGGCAATCGCCACGGTCGTAAGCGCGATAGGCGTTGTTCAGGTGATGGTCCATGGACCAACGGGTGCAGCCGACGACACTGGCCGCCATGGTTAACACGATCAGGGCTCGCATGGGAATTCTCCTTTGATGGGCAGTATATCGGCCTGCGCCCCGATTTCTTCAGCGCGCCGATGCACCCTTCATCCCGCAGACGCCCGGCGGCAAGCGTCTACCTGTAACCTGCTGCTTGTAGGGTGCTGCCGACGGTGCAACCGCCCTCTCGCCAACCTGCAAGGTAGTGCAACGGAACAATGACTACAGCTCAATTGAGGAGTAGCCTTTCGCTGCGCTTCACTATAGGAGTCTGTGCATGACCATCCGCCGTACCAAAATCGTCGCCACCCTGGGCCCCGCCAGCAACTCGCCGGAAGTGATCGAACAACTGATCCTCGCCGGCCTGGACGTGGCACGTCTGAACTTTTCCCACGGCACTCCGGACGAGCACAAGGCCCGCGCTCGCCTGATCCGCGACATCGCCGCCAAGAACGGCCGCCACGTCGCACTGCTGGGCGACCTGCAAGGTCCGAAGATCCGTATCGCCAAGTTCAGCAACAAGCGCATCGAACTGAAGATCGGTGACAAGTTCACCTTCTCCACCGCCCACCCGCTCACCGAAGGCAACCAGGATATCGTCGGCATCGACTACCCCGACCTGGTCAAGGACTGCGGTGTAGGTGACGAGCTGCTGCTCGACGACGGTCGCGTGGTCATGCGCGTCGAAACCGCTACTGCCGACGCGCTGCATTGCGTGGTGATCGTCGGTGGCCCACTGTCCGACCACAAGGGCATCAACCGCAAGGGTGGCGGCCTGACTGCACCGGCCCTGACCGAAAAAGACAAGGCTGACATCAAACTGGCCGCGGAAATGGACCTGGACTACCTGGCCGTCTCCTTCCCGCGTGACGCCAAGGACATGGAATACGCACGCAAGCTGCGTGACGAAGCCGGCGGCAGCGCCTGGCTGGTGGCCAAGATCGAGCGTGCCGAAGCCGTTGCCGACGACGAAACCCTCGACGGCCTGATCGCTGCTTCCGACGCGGTGATGGTTGCCCGTGGCGACCTCGGCGTGGAAATCGGCGACGCCGAGCTGATCGGCATCCAGAAGAAGATCATCCAGCACGCGCGCCGCAACAACAAAGCGGTGATCGTAGCGACCCAGATGATGGAGTCGATGATCCAGAACCCGATGCCGACCCGCGCCGAAGTATCCGACGTGGCCAACGCCGTGCTGGACAACACCGATGCGGTGATGCTGTCGGCCGAAAGCGCCGCCGGCTCGTACCCGATCGAAGCGGTGCAGGCCATGGCACGTATCTGCCTGGGCGCCGAAAAGCACCCGACCAACCAGAAGTCCAGCCACCGCCTGCACACCACCTTCGAGCGCTGCGACGAGAGCATCGCCCTGGCGGCGATGTACACCGCCAACCACTTCCCTGGCGTGAAGGCGATCATCGCCCTGACCGAAAGCGGCTACACCCCGCTGATCATGTCGCGCCTGCGCTCGCATGTGCCGGTCTTCGCCATGTCGCCGCACCGCGCGACCCAGGCCCGCGTTTCGATGTTCCGCGGCGTCTACCCGATCGCCTTCGATCCGGCTTCGCTGCCGGCCGACAAGGTCAGCCAGGCGGCTGTCGACGAGCTGCTCAAGCGTGGGCTGGTCGAACAGGGTGACTGGGTGATCCTGACCAAGGGCGACAGCTACCACACCATCGGTGGCACCAACGGCATGAAGATCCTGCACGTCGGTGATCCGCTGGTTGGTTGATGCCCAAGCCGTGGCAACGGCCTCAGGCGCCCCCAAAAAAGACCGCTCTTCGGAGCGGTCTTTTTTTTGGTAGCCCGCGATAGGCCGCGGCTGCAAGAACGTCAGGCATGCTCGACGAACACGTCAGCCAACACCTGATTTCTCGGCACACCGGCGATGAACAGTCTGCGCGCGAAGCGCTCGACACTTGCGGGCGATCCACAGAGCAAAGCGATGGTCTGGCGAGAGGTCGGACGCAAGCTGGCAAGCGCCTCCTCGAGATGTTCCTGCAGCACGCATTCGGCATCGATGCCATGCATCTGGTGCAGCGCGGGTTGCAGGTAATGCCCGGCAGCGTCGCGTGCCACATGCATCACCTTGATTTCTGCCCGATGGCCTTGACGCAAAGCCTCTCGCACAACGCCCCACAGCGGGGCTAGTCCGGTACCTGCCGCCAGCAACCACAGCGGCCGCTCCTGCCAGTCGGGGTCGTAGTGCAGCGCGCCCCCTCTGAGCTCCCCCAGAACCATCGGGTCGCCAATTTTCAAGCCCCGCGCCTGGTCGCAGAAGGCGCCTGGACGTCGGCAGTCGATATGAAATTCGAGAAATTCATCCTCGCCCGGCAGGCTTGCCAGCGAATAAGGTCGCGCCACCGCCCCCAGCCATAGCACCAGATGCTGGCCGGCCCGATAGCGCAGGCCACGCTCGGGTCGCAGCCGCAGACGCAACACATCGCCCAGCCAATCGACCTCAATCACCTTCGCAGGCAGGCCGTCGGTCAAGGGATCGAACACGGCAACCCGCATATCGCCGGCCACCCGGCATTGGCATGCCAATCGCCAGCCCTGCTCACGCTTGTCGTCCGGCAAGGCTTCGGGCCGGGCGTCCTGCGGCTCGCCATCGACGCAACGCACCAGGCAGGCGTGGCAACTGCCGGCCCGGCAACTGTAGGGCACGTTCAGGCCGGCGCCATTGAGGGCATCGAGCAGGTTGCTGCCGGTTGGAACGCTGATGCAGCGCTCGCCCACACGAAGATCGGGCATGTACGAAGGGTCTCCTGAAGTCTGTTGCCATTGTACAGAGCGCCAGCAAGAACGATGCCTGGCAGCGGCCGACCATGGTCCAGACCACTCGCAGGTGTTTCCCACGGGCAGCCGCGCTATACTGCCGCGCCCTTTTTGTGCCGGCCTGACCTGCCGGTGCGCCTTGCAAGGCCTTTCGACGCGCTGGTCGGCTGTGTCGATGCCTTTACGAATGTTCCCGTCTTTAAGAGGAGCGCGCTGCATGACCGTGATCAAGCAAGACGACCTGATTCAGAGCGTTGCCGACGCCCTGCAATTCATCTCGTACTACCACCCCGTCGATTTCATCCAGGCGATGCACGAAGCCTATCTGCGTGAAGAATCGCCCGCTGCCCGCGACTCCATCGCCCAGATCCTGATCAACTCGCGCATGTGCGCCACCGGCCACCGCCCGATCTGCCAGGACACCGGTATCGTCACCGTGTTCGTGCGCGTTGGCATGGACGTGCGCTGGGACGGCGCGACCATGAGCCTGGACGACATGATCAACGAGGGCGTGCGCCGCGCCTACAATCTGCCGGAAAACGTCCTGCGCGCCTCCATCCTGGCCGACCCGGCCGGTGCCCGCAAGAACACGAAGGACAACACCCCTGCGGTGATCCACTACTCCATCGTGCCCGGCGACAAGGTCGAAGTCGACGTCGCAGCCAAGGGCGGCGGTTCGGAGAACAAGTCGAAGATGGCCATGCTCAACCCGTCCGACTCGATCGTCGACTGGGTGCTCAAGACCGTCCCGACCATGGGCGCTGGCTGGTGCCCGCCTGGCATGCTGGGCATCGGCATCGGCGGTACAGCAGAGAAAGCCGCAGTCATGGCCAAGGAAGTACTCATGGAGTCGATCGATATCCATGAACTGAAAGCCCGTGGCCCGCAGAACCGCATCGAAGAGATCCGCCTGGAGCTGTTCGAGAAGGTCAACCAGCTGGGCATCGGCGCTCAGGGCCTGGGCGGCCTGACCACCGTGCTCGACGTCAAGATCATGGACTACCCGACCCACGCCGCTTCGCTGCCGGTGTGCATGATCCCCAACTGCGCCGCCACCCGTCACGCCCACTTCGTGCTCGATGGCTCCGGCCCGGCAGAGCTGGAAGCGCCGTCGCTGGATGCCTACCCGGAAATCGTCTGGGAAGCCGGCCCGAGCGCACGTCGCGTCAACCTCGACGAGATCACCCCGGAAGAAGTTGCCAGCTGGAAACCGGGCGAGACCATCCTGCTCAACGGCAAGATGCTCACCGGCCGTGACGCTGCACACAAGCGCATGGTCGAAATGCTCAACCGTGGCGAAGAGCTGCCGGTGGATCTGAAAGGCCGCTTCATCTACTACGTCGGCCCGGTCGATCCGGTCGGTGACGAAGTGGTCGGCCCTGCCGGCCCAACCACTGCCACGCGCATGGACAAGTTCACTCGGCAGATCCTGGAACAGACTGGCCTGCTGGGCATGATCGGCAAATCCGAGCGCGGCCCGACCGCCATCGAGGCGATCAAGGACAACAAGGCCGTTTACCTGATGGCCGTTGGCGGCGCCGCATACCTGGTGGCACAGGCGATTCGCAAGTCCAAGGTCCTGGCGTTCGCCGAACTGGGCATGGAAGCGATCTACGAGTTCGACGTCAAGGACATGCCGGTCACCGTCGCGGTGGACAGCAATGGCGAATCGGTGCACATCACCGGCCCTGCGCTGTGGCAGAACAAGATTGCCCAGAGCCTGGCTGTTGAAGTGAAGTAAGACTGCTTTAATCCCAGGCTGAAACAGCAGCGCCCCGTTCGCGGGCAAGCCCGCTCCTACAAGGAACGGGCTTGCCCGCGAACGGGGCGCTGCTGTTTCAGCACAGGATCACAGCAACAGATCCTTGAGCCAGAACGACAGCGTCTTGTCCGACTCATCCGCTTCATCAAGATCGCGCCAGGCATACGATGCACGCATGGACGGCTGATGCAGAAAGCCACGATTACGCCAGAAACCGTGTAGCGGCTTGTAGTCGTCGGGTCGTCGCGGATGGCCATTGGGCCGTTCGACGGCGCTGAACGCACAGTAATGAAAGCCGCCCAACTTGTGCGCATAGGACTCACGCTCGATGAAAAAACGCACACCCAATCCCCGCCCGCGATAAGCCGGCAGCAACACCGACTTGCCGAAATAATAGACTGTACGCGGATCGCGCCCCTGCTCGAGAAACGGCTGGCGCAACGCCTCGCTCTTGTCACTCAGCGGCAGACCGGTCGAGGCACCGACCACCCGTCCTTCGTCCACCGCCAGGATCGCCAGGCTGCACTCGCAGTCGATGTAGCGGCGAAGCGCATCGGCCTCGCACTCCGGCGTACCCTCGTAGAGGTAGGGAAACTCGCGTAGCAATGTCAGGCGCAGGCGAGCGATGTCATCGATGTAAGGCGCGATGGCAGCGCCGTGGAGCAGGCGGATTTCCATGCGGGGCGATCGCTCTGTCGATGTGGGTGAAGCGCCCGGCCAAGCCGGGCCTGAGGGGAAACCCTAACATCGGCTGCGCCATGCGCCCTTTCCCCTGCGCGACGGGTATTTCTCCAGAACCGCTACCCGGCGCTATCGCGAATCAGCCGATACGCGTGCCCAGCACCTTGAGAAAAGCCGCCAGCCACGCCGGATGCGCCGGCCATGCCGGTGCCGTCACCAGATTGCCATCCACATGCGCCTGGTCGATGGCGATATCCACGAACCGTCCCCCGGCCAACCGCACCTCCGGTGCGCACGCAGGATAAGCGCTGCACTCACGCCCTTCGAGCACCCCGGCCGCCGCCAGCAACTGTGCGCCATGGCACACCGCCGCGATCGGCTTGCCCGCCTGGTCGAATTCCTTGACCAGTTTCAGCACCCGTTCGTCCAGGCGCAGGTACTCCGGCGCCCGCCCACCGGGGATCAGCAGCGCGTCATACCCTTCGGCACGCACCTGGACGAAATCGAAGTTGAGGGCGAAGTTGTGCCCAGGTTTCTCGCTGTAGGTCTGGTCGCCCTCGAAGTCGTGGATGGCCGTGCGCACGGTCTGCCCGGCGATCTTCTCGGGGCAGACCGCGTGCACTGTGTGGCCGACCATCTGCAAAGCCTGGAACGGCACCATCACCTCGTAGTCCTCGACGTAATCGCCTACCAGCATGAGAATCTTCTTCGCCGTCATCGCATTCACTCCTTCGTTTGCAGGGAACAATCACTGCACGATAGTCCGCTTTGTCCATGACCGATATACGGCGCAGGTCTCAGTTGCGGCGATCCAGCAGATTGACTACCAGCCGATCCAGCCAGCCCCAGATCCGCTGCTGCACCCGCCGCCACAGCGGTCGGGCCTTCCAGTGATCCAGATCGACCTCCTCGCTCACGGCGAAGTCCCGCGTGAAGCTGGCCAGCACCGCTGCAGTCAGCGGCGGGTCGAGGGCTTCGACGTTGGCTTCGAGGTTGAAACGCAGGTTCCAGTGGTCGAAGTTGCACGAGCCGATGCTGACCCAGTCGTCGACCACGGCCATCTTCAGGTGCAGGAAGCATGGCTGGTATTCGAAGATCCGTACCCCGGCGCGCAGCAAGCGAGGGTAGTAACGATGGCCGGCGTAGCGCACCGAAGGGTGGTCGGTACGTGGGCCCGTGAGCAGCAAGCGTACGTCGATGCCCTTTTGCGCCGCCCGGCGCAGCGAGCGGCGCACGCTCCAGGTTGGCAGAAAATACGGCGTCGCCAGCCAGATGCGACGCTGCCCACTGTTCAGCGCACGGACCAGCGAATGCAGGATGTCGCGGTGCTGGCGCGCATCGGCATAGGCCACGCGGCCCAAGCCCTGCCCCTGCGCCGGCATCTTCGGCAGGCGCGACAGGCCGAAGTTCTCGGGCGGGCGCCAGGCTGTACGACGGTGGTTGGCGTGCCACTGGCGGTCGAACAGCACCTGCCAGTCACTCACCACCGGCCCCTCCATGCGCACCATCACTTCATGCCACTCGCTCGCCTGCTGCCCCGGTGTCCAGAATTCGTCGGTCACCCCGGTACCACCCACCACCCCCCAGTGCTCATCCACCAGCAGCAGCTTGCGGTGATCGCGGTACAGGTTGCGCAGGCCCCGGCGCCAGCGCAGGCGGTTGTACAGACGCAGCTCGACACCGGCGGCCTGCAAGCGTTGGCGAAGTGCCGAAGGGAAGGCCAGGGCGCCGTAGTCGTCGAACAGGCAACGCACCCGCACACCACGCAAGGCGGCCGACTCCAGGGCCTCGACCACCGCATCGGCACAGGCCCCCGCCTCCACCAGGTACAGTTCCAGATCGACCTGGCGCTCGGCGCGCACGATCGCCGTAAGCATGCGCGGAAAGAATTCCGGGCCGTCGATCAGCAGTTCGAACTGGTTGCCATCCCGCCAGGGGAAGACTGGCCCTGGCATGTCAACGTGCGGTGAAGATCAGCACCGCATTCACCGGCACCGACGGGTTGATGGACTTGAGCTTGGCGAACTTGCGCAGGCTTTCCAGCCCTGGCAGCAAGCCGTAATCGTCGGCCCGCAACAGTAGCGGTTCGAGGGTCACCACCTGGAAGCGCCGCTCATCGAGGCGGGTGGCCAGCAGCAGCGCGTTGTAGTTGTGAGACTGGCCGTGCAGGGTCACGGTCAGTGGCAGGCGCAACTCCAGCTGGGCACCGTTGGCCAGGTCGTTGATCGGCCGCAGGTCGAGCTGGGCCTTGACCGTCGCTTCGGGGAAGCGCTCGACTTCGAACAGGCCGTCACGCATGCGCTCGTCACGCAGCGGGATACCGCTGCTCACCGAATCCATCTCGATGCTCAAGCCAGCCACACCCTTGCGGTCGATGGTGCCGTGCAACACCAGGAAGCGGTGCACCTCGGCAGTATCGCCGTTCTTGCCGGTGATGAACGACAGGCGCGAGGACTCGCCGTCCAGGTGCCAGTTGGCATGGGCGGGCAGACACAGGGCCAGTAACAGGGCGGGTAGCAGGCGGAGCAAAGTGGACATGTGAAACCTCGTGAAGCAAGGCCAGCCACCTTACCCTGCGGGCCTTCACGGCAGCAAGCGACAACCCTCGCGAGGCCCCTGCCAGGCAGCCTCGCTAAGCCGTCCCAGGCCTTCGGCGCGCACGCTGCGTGCGCGGCTGTCCTCTTCCAGGCGTCCCAATGGCAGGTACTGCTTCACATAAGCCCGGCAATAGGCCTCGTCAAACCCCATGACGAAGCGGCACGAGCAGTACTCCTTTGCCGAATACGCCGGGAGAATGCTCGGAAAATCCGACAGGGCCTGACGTTCGCTCCATCCCCAGGCCAGCAGGACCAGCAGCAACACCAGCAAGACTCGCTTCATGCGCCCTCCTTCGCCAGCACGGCCAGCACGCGCTTGAGCAGTTCGTTGTGGCTATAGCTGCCGTCGCGGTCATCGCCGTAGCGTACGATCACCAGCTTATGCGTGGGCAGCACGTACAGCGCCTGGCCCCAGTGACCGAGGGCGGCGAAGGTATCGGTGGGTGCGTCCGGCCAGGGCGTCGGGTTGCCCGGCAGCGGCTGGTTCAGCCACCAGTGCCCACCAGGGTTGGCATCGCCCGGCACCGGCTCGGCATGGGTGAACAGGGTGCGGTTGAAGGCCACCCAGTCGGCAGGGAGCAGTTGCCGCTCACGCCAACGCCCGTCGCGCTGCATCAGCAGCCCGATGCGCGCAAGATCGCGAGCACTGAGGTAGAGGTAGGAGGAGCCGACGTAGGTACCCGCAGCGTCGCGCTCCCACACCGCATGCGTGATGCCAAGCGGGGTGAACAGCGCCTGCCAGGGATAGTCGGCGTATTGATCCGGCGCGAGCATGCCGCGCAAGGCCGCCGCCAGCAGGTTGCTGTCGCCGCTGGAATAGGCGAAATGCTCACCCGGTTTCTCGGCTTGCGCCATGCCTGCGGTGTAGGCCGCCATGTCGTTGCGTCCGCGGGTATAGAGCATCGCCACTACCGAGGATTTCAGCGGCGCATATTCATAATCTTCCTGCCAGGCCAGGCCGCTGGCCCAGTGCAGCAGGTCGACCAGGCGCAGTTGCGGATGCTCACGCAGGGCGGGGTAATAGCGGGCGGCCGGGTCATCGAGCTGGAAACGCCCTTCGCCGCGGGCAACACCCAACAGCGTGGCCAGCACGCTCTTGCTGATCGACCAGGTCAGGTGCGGGGTATCGGCACTTGTGGGGGCGGCGTAGCGCTCGTACAGGATGCGACCGTCACGAATGATCAACAGTGCATCGCTGCGCACACCGCTGCGAACGGCATCGTCGCGCAGCGGGAAGGCATAGGCGTCGACAGCCTGCCAGTCGTACTGCGTCGGATCCTGCTGCCAGTGGCTGCCCGGCCACTCCTCGGCGAACACCGGCAGGGCGATCAGCCCGAGAATACCCAGCACCACCTTCAGTCTGCCCATCGATACCTCACGCGCGGTCAATCGGCGGAGGATGCCTGGGCTTCATGACAATCCTGCAGCAGCCCAGGCTTTGGCCAGGCGCTTTTCCCGGGTCGCAGCCGCCAGCGCCAGCAGCCCCTGGTCGCGTTGCCAGAGCTGCATCCAGTGTTCGGGTCCTTCGACCAGGGCCTTGTCGATATCGACCCGCAGTGCCTGGAACTGGGCGAACAGACCGGCCAGCAACAGATGACAGCCCACGCTGTCGGCGCACTGCCGACTGGCCTCGGCACAGGCGGCGAGCAAGCCGATCAGGCGCAGGCGCAACGCCTGCGGCCAGGCGCACTCCTGGCCAACGCCATGCAGCCATCCGAGCAGCGCAGTGAGTACATAGAGGTCTTCGAGGGAGCGGAACGGTTTGACATAGGCATCCCAGCCATCACCGGCCAGCAGTTCGCAGGCTGCGTGCTTCAGTTCGACACGGGCATGGCCGACCTCGGGCATCAACGGCAGGGTCGGCAACGCTTCGAGGGTCACGCCGGGCTCACCGGGGTAGACCACCGCCAGGCTCAGCCGCGCGCCCTCGCCCTGCGCTTCGCTGCGGGCCGCCACCAACAGCCATTCGGCGTCGAGGCCGGCGGTGACGAAATCCTTGCGACCACTCAGCCGCAAGCCGTCGAGGCGGGTGTGCATGTCGGCCGGACGCACACTGCGCCGCTCGGTGGCGCACAAGGCCCCCAATCCAGCAGGCGCGCTGGGCCAGAGCACACGCAAGGCCGCCTGGTAACCGATCAGAAAGGCCAATCCTGGCGTGTCCATTGCGCGCCCACCCAGCGCCGCCAGCTCGAACGGCGTGACAGCGCCCAGGCGCTCCAGCGTGGCCGCGTAGGTCTCGCCCAGGGTGGCCGCCAGCGCCTGGCGCAGCGGGTCGTTGAGTCGTTGCAACCAGGTCATCGAATGCTCCTCGTGAGGGGTGTCACGCAAGCATCACCAAAGATTCATGGAGGTGACACCGCGCCTACCTAGGCTGACTTTGCACAACAAAGCCGACCGGCCGCAACCCTATTTGGCTGGCTTATGGAGACTCGCAATGACTCGGATCGCTCGCTCTGGCGACAACAGCACTGAACGCCGTCTGCAAGCCGAACGCCTGGTCGGCGCTGCGGCCCTGCAGGAAGCACAGGCCCTGCGTTTCAAGGTGTTCAGTGCCGAATTCAAGGCCAAGCTCAAGGGCGCCGAACTGGGCCTGGACATGGATGACTACGATATCCACTGCCGCCACATCGGTGTGCGCGACCTGGCCACCGGCCAGTTGGTCGCCACCACCCGCCTGCTCGACCACCAGGCCGCCAGCAGCCTGGGCCGCTTCTACAGCGAAGAAGAATTCAGCCTGCATGGTCTGCTGCAACTGCAAGGTCCGATCCTGGAGCTGGGCCGCACCTGCGTCGACCCCGACTACCGCAACGGCGGCACCATCGCCGTGCTCTGGGGCGAGCTTGCCGAAGTGCTCAACGAAGGTCGCTACAGCTACCTGATGGGCTGCGCCAGCATCCCCATGCAGGACGGCGGCATCCAGGCCCACGCAATCATGCAGCGCCTGCGCGAACGCTACCTGTGCAACGAGCACCTGCGCGCCGAGCCGAAAAAGCCGCTCCCCAGCCTGGCCCTGCCGAACAACGTGATCACCGAGATGCCACCGCTGCTCAAGGCGTACATGCGCCTGGGAGCGAAGATCTGTGGCGAGCCTTGCTGGGACGAAGACTTCCAGGTCGCCGATGTGTTCATCCTGCTCAAGCGCGATGACCTCTGCCCGCGCTACGCCCGCCACTTCAAGGCGGCAGTCTGATGCCGGGCCTGCGGGCCTGTGCCCGCCTCCTGCGCCTGGTGCTGGTGCTGTTGCTGGGAATGGCCATGGCCAGCGTCATCGCCCTGGGCGAACGCTTGGGCCTGCACGCCTCCCTCGAGCGACGGCAACGTTGGACCTGCCTGTTCATGAAACGCCTGATCGGCGCCCTGCCCTTCGAGGTGCGGGTCGTCGGTGAACTGCCGCAGCGCTCGATGCTGTGGATCAGCAACCACGTGTCTTGGACCGACATCCCGGTACTGGGCATGCTCACCCCGCTGTCGTTCCTGTCCAAGGCCGAGGTACGCCAATGGCCGCTGGCCGGCTGGCTGGCGGAGAAGGCCGGCACCTTGTTCATTCGCCGTGGCGGGGGTGATGCCCAGCGTCTGCGTGAACAGATCAGCGAGCAATTGGGCCAGGCCAGACCGTTGCTGATCTTCCCTGAAGGCACCACCACTGATGGCCGCGCCCTGCGCACCTTCCACGGACGCCTGCTGGCCGGCGCCATCGACCAGGGCACGCCCGTGCAGCCAGTGGCGATCCAATACCTGCGCAACGGTGAACCGGACCCGATCGCACCGTTCATTGGCGATGATGACCTGGTTTCGCACTTGATGCGCCTGTTTGGCCGGGAGCGGGGGGAGGTGGTGATTCACCTGCTGGCGCCGGTGGAGAGTCAGGGCAAGGAACGTGCGGCGCTGGCGTTCATGGCGCAGCAGGCGATTCAGGTGGCGTTGTTCGGTGTCGAGGACGTCGAGGTGGCGGTGCCGCGTCGGCAGGCCAGGGCGGCCTGATTGCTGGGGTGGGTCGACCGGCCCTATCGCGGGGCAAGCCCGCTCCCACAGGTACCCCACTGTATCCAAAAACAATGGGGTACCTGTGGGAGCGGGCTTGCCCCGCGATAGGGCCCTGACAGCCCTCAAACCCTCAACGCCCCGTAGCCGCAAACACCTGCAACTGCGGGTAGAACTCGCGAAAATCCGCCAGCAACGGCTCATACAGCCGCTCCAGCTCATCCATCACCCCAGCCATCCCTTCCGGCCGCGACAAGCGCCGGGCAATGCCATTGAATACCTGCTCCAGCGTGGCGAAATCACCATAGGCTCCCAGCCAGTCATCCGCTGCCATGAACGGCGCAATGCGTGCCAAGCGCCCCGGCAACTGCGGCTCGGCCAGCAGCACTCGATAAAAGCTATCGGTAAACTGCGCCAGCGGCTGATCGGCGTAATCCGCCCAGTGCCGTGCCAGGCAGTGATCGAAGAACACGTCGAGCACAATCCCGGCAAACCGTCGACGCTGCCGCGGGAAACGCGCCAGCGCCGCCAGCACCAGCGGGTGGCTGTCGGTGTAGCGATCGATCTGTCGATGCAACCGGATTGCCGCCTCCAGCTCAGGCGCAAAGCGCCCTTCGAGCGGGCCTTTGACGAAATCGCCGTACAGGCTGCCGAGCAGTTGCTGCGGCGCGGAGCCGCCAAGGTGCAGGTGTGCGAGGTAGTTCATGGCGGCATTCTATCACCGTGGACATTTATATCGTTATAACGCGATATAGCGATTTCGGCTGAGCTCAGAACCTCTTCATATTTGTATATCGCGAAGTACCGATTTATATTTCGCCCTATCGCGATATACCGCTACACACCACGAGCCCAACCATGCCTCTCGACCTCGACGAAATAATAAAAGCCCTGGCCCATCCGGTCCGCCGAGACATCCTCAACTGGCTGAAGAACCCAGCGGCGCAATTCCCCGACCAGCACCACAGCACCGAATTCGGCGTCTGTGCCGGGCAGATCGATCAACGCTGCGGCCTGTCGCAGTCGACCGTCTCCGCCCACCTGGCCACCTTGCAGCGCGCAGGTCTGATCAGCAGCCAGAAGGTCGGGCAGTGGCATTTCTTCAAGCGCAACGAGGAAACCATCCAGGCCTTCCTCGAGCAGATGAGCCAAGAGCTCTGACAAGGACCTTGCAATGCCCCTTTCACTGTTGATCCTGGCGCTGAGCGCCTTTGCCATCGGCACCACCGAGTTCGTCATCATGGGCCTGCTGCCCGATGTGGCGCGCGACCTGGGGGTGAGCATTCCCGGCGCCGGCTGGCTGGTGACCGGCTACGCCCTGGGCGTGGCGATCGGAGCGCCATTCATGGCCCTGGCCACGGCCCGTCTGCCACGCAAGGCGGCATTGGTAGTGCTGATGGGCGTGTTCATCGTCGGCAATCTGCTGTGTGCCGTGGCCAGCGACTACAACCTGCTGATGTTCGCCCGCGTGGTCACCGCCCTGTGCCACGGTGCCTTCTTCGGTATCGGCTCGGTGGTCGCGGCCAGCCTGGTGCCGGCCAACCGCCGCGCCTCGGCCGTGGCCCTGATGTTCACCGGTCTGACCCTGGCCAACGTGCTCGGCGTGCCACTGGGCACCGCCCTGGGCCAGGTCGCCGGCTGGCGCTCGACCTTCTGGGCCGTGACCGGCATCGGCGTGATCGCATTGATCGGCCTGATCCGCTTCCTGCCCCTGCAACAGGATGCCGAAAAGGTCGACATGCGTGCTGAACTCGCCTCCCTCAAGGGTGCCCGGATCTGGTTGTCGCTGAGCATGACCGTACTGTTCTCGGCCTCGGTGTTCGCCCTGTTCACCTACGTCGCGCCACTGCTCGGTGATGTTACCGGCGTATCGCCACGCGGCGTGACCTGGACCCTGGTGCTGATCGGCCTGGGCCTGACCCTGGGTAACATCCTCGGAGGCAAGCTTGCCGATCGCCGCCTCGCCGCCACGCTGGTGGGCGTGTTCGCCACCATGGCGGTGGTCTCCACCCTGTTCAGCTGGACCAGCAACGCGCTGGTGCCTGCCGAAATCACCCTGTTCCTCTGGGCCACCGCTGCCTTCGCCGCCGTTCCGGCGCTGCAGGTCAACGTGGTCACCTACGGCAAGGATGCGCCGAACCTGGTCTCGACCCTGAATATTGGCGCTTTCAACCTGGGCAACGCCCTGGGTGCCTGGGTCGGCGGCAGCGTCATCGCCCATGGCCTGGGCCTGACCAGCGTACCGCTGGCTGCAGGTGCCCTGGCTGTCCTGGCGCTGATCGTCACCCTGATCACTTTCAACCAGCGCGGCGACAACGACGCCGAACTGGCCGCTGCATCCAACTGACCTACGCGAGGCTTGCGATATGACCACGCTTTTCGATCCGATCACCCTGGGCGACCTCGAGCTGCCCAACCGCATCATCATGGCCCCGCTGACCCGCTGCCGCGCCGACGAGGGCCGCGTGCCCAACGCACTGATGGCCGAGTACTACGTGCAGCGCGCCAGCGCCGGCCTGATCCTCAGCGAAGCCACTTCGGTCACGCCGATGGGCGTCGGCTATCCCGACACCCCCGGCATCTGGTCCAACGACCAGGTCCGTGGCTGGCTCAACGTGACCCAGGCCGTGCATGGCGCCGGCGGGCGCATCTTCCTGCAACTGTGGCACGTCGGGCGCATCTCCCACCCGTCGTACCTGAACGGTGAGCTACCGGTGGCGCCAAGCGCGATCCAGCCCAAAGGCCACGTCAGCCTGGTGCGTCCGCTGAGCGACTACCCGACTCCACGTGCGCTGGAAACCGAAGAAATCGCTGACATCGTCGAGGCTTACCGGACCGGTGCCGAGAACGCCAAGGCTGCTGGTTTCGACGGCGTGGAAATCCATGGCGCCAATGGTTACCTGCTCGATCAGTTCCTGCAGAGCAGCACCAACCAGCGCACCGACCAATACGGCGGCTCGCTGGAAAACCGTGCCCGCCTGCTGCTGGAAGTGACCGACGCGGTGGTCGGTGTCTGGGGCGCCAAGCGCGTTGGTGTGCATCTCGCACCACGGGCCGATGCCCATGACATGGGCGACGCCGACCGCGCCGAGACCTTCACCTACGTTGCCCGTGAACTGGGCAAGCGCGGCATCGCCTTCATCTGCTCGCGGGAAAAGGAAGCCGACGACAGCATCGGCCCGCTGATCAAAGAGGCGTTCGGCGGCCCCTACATCGTCAACGAACGCTTCACCAAGGCCACCGCCAACGCAGCACTGGCCAGCGGCAAGGCCGATGCCGTCGCCTTCGGCATCCCGTTCATCGCCAACCCTGACCTGCCAGCACGCCTGGCAGCCGATGCGCCGCTGAACGAGCCGCACCCTGAGACGTTCTACGGCAAAGGACCAGTGGGCTACATCGACTATCCGCGGATGTAACGCACAGGCTGAAAAAAAGCCCGCCCCCACACCTGGTCGTGGGGGCGGGCTTTCTTTTAACGCGCGCAGGCGATCAGGGCCGCGCGTTGATCTGCTGCTGCAGGTTCTGGATCTGGCTCTGCAAGGTGTTGAGGCTGCGGGTGGTCTGACCACGGAAGGCATCGAACTCCTGCACCGACGCGCCACCGGCAGCCGCGCTGGCCGGACGGTTGTCCGCCTGGCTCTTGAGCACCAGCACATCCTGCTCCAGGCTCTCGATCGCAGCGCCTTGCTTCTTCATCGCGGCCACGTCGCTGCTCAGGCTCTTGAGCTGGCCATCGAGCTTGCCGCCATCGACCTGGCCCGACTTGAGCGCCGCCAATTCCGTATTCACGGCCTTGAGCTGCGCCTGTAACTGGGTCTGCAGTTCGGTCACCGCCTTCTGCTGCTCGCGGGTATCGGCCAGCACCTGCTCCAGGCGCTTGCCCAGATCGCCGGCCTGACCAGCGACGCCTTCCTGCTGCTTGCCCTGCTCGGCAAGACTGGCCTGCAACTGGCGAATCTGCAGTTTCAGGGCTTCGCTGCCAGTGCTGCTGTTCGACTCGCTGGCATCGACCTTGCCGCTGATCGCCTGCAGGCGGCCGGCAGCTTCCTCGCTGATGCGGGCAAAGCTCTCCTGAGTGGCCACCAATTGCTGCTCCATCAGCGAGATCTGCTGGAAGCTCCACCAGCCGAGCCCGGCCAGGGCGATGAACGAGGCCAGCAGCAGCGCCCACAGGGGGCCGTTGCTGGCCGGGCGCGCGGCTTTCTGGCGGCCGCGGGCCACATGAGCTGGAAGCAGTTCATCATCGTCAGGCGTACCCGCCCTCAGGACCGGCACATCATCGAAATCATCGTGGGCATCGTTGCGCATGGGTAGGTTCGACCGCACTAATAGCAAAAAGACATATTATAAACCGCCCGGGCGGCGCACTGATGACCATCGTCCGCCCGACAGGTTCACTGCTGCCCCGGAAGGTGCTTCCACCAGCCGCAGAATTCATCCAGCGCGGTCCACAGGCTGACCTTGGGGCGGTAGTCGAGATTATGCCGGGCGCGGCTGATGTCGAGGGTGAAATCCTTGCTCATCACCTGCATCGCGGTACGTGTCAGGGTGGGTTGCGGCCGGCCGGGCCAGAGCATGCAGGCGGCCTCATTGACAGCTGCGAGGCTGTAGGCCAGGCGATAGGAGCGGTAACGGGTGACTTGCGGCAACTGCATCTGGCGCATTACATAATTCACCACGTCCCACAGTGGCAGTGGCTGGCCGTTGCTGATGTTGTAGGCCTGGCCCAGCGCCTGCTCTTCGGCGAACAGGGCGCTGAGCAGCGCCTCGTTGAGGTTGTGCACACTGGTGAAGTCAACCTTGTTCAGGCCGTTGCCGATGATCGCCAGACGTCCCTTGCCCTGCATCCGCATCAACCGCGGGAAGATGCTCGCATCCCCTGCGCCGGTGACGAAGCGCGGACGCAGGGCGAGCACTTCGAGGCCGAACTCCTGGGCACCGAAGACTTTCTGCTCGGCCAGGTGCTTGGTCAGCGCATAGTGATCGTGAAAACGCCGCGGCACCTGGTCCTCGCGAATGTCCAGGCGCGAGCGGCCAGTGAAGTAGATCGACGGCGACGACAGGTGCACCAGGCGCCGCACATGTTCTTTCAGGCAACCTTCGACCACGTTCTCGGTGAGCACCACGTTGCCATGATGAAAATCCTGATAACGCCCCCAGTTGCCCACCGCCCCCGCGCAATGCACCACGGCGTCGACGCCCTGGCACAGACGGCGCGCCACCTCGGCGTCGCCCAGGTCGCCTGGAATGAACTGCGCCCCGCGCTTGACCAGGTGCTCGGCGCCTTCGGCACGGCGGCCGTTGACCCGCACCTGCAGGCCCTGCTCCAGGGCAAAACGCGCAAAGCGCCCGCCAATGAAGCCGCTCGCGCCGGTGACCAGAATTCGCATGTAAGACTCCGCCTTGCCAGATTACAGATGCAGTTGACGCCGCCCGTGCCTACAACGGCACCAGCCAACCTGGCGCCGCCTGGCGCAGGTGTTCTGTCAGTTGTGCGAGCAGTTGCCCGCCGTTGCGCCAATGATGCCAGTACAACGGCACATCGATGGGAGTATCGCTGCAGATTTCCACCAACTGCCCACTGGCCAGTTGTTCGCGGGCCTGCAGTTCAGGCACCAGGCCCCAACCGAGCCCGGCTTCGGTCAGACGCAAAAAACCCTCGGACGACGGGCACAGGTGATGCAGGAAACCGTCCTCGATCCCCAATGACGCCAGGTAGCGGTGCTGCAGGAAATCGTCAGGCCCGAAGACAACCGCCGGTGTACGGGCCAGCCGCGCCACCTCGAACCCCTGCGGAAAATACCGCGCCATGAACGCCGGGCTTGCCAGCGCGCGATAGCGCATCGCCCCCAACGGCTGGCTGCGCGCCCCCGCCACCGGGCGCTCGCTACCGCACAGGCAGGCCGCCACCTCGCCGGCACGCATGCGCCGCAGGCCGACTTCCTGGTCTTCGACCACGAGGTCCAGCAGCAAGCGTTGCCCGGCACAAAAATCCCCCACTGCCCCGGCCCACCAGGTCGCCAGGCTGTCAGCGTTGAGAGCGATACGCAGACGTTCGGGCATGCCCTCTTCATCCAGCGCCGGGACCTGGCGCTGCAGGTCACGCTCGAGCAGGCGCACCTGCTGCACGTGGTTGAGCAACTGGCGACCGACATCGGTCGGGCTCGGTGGCGTGGCACGCACCAGCACTGGCTGACCGACACGCGCCTCCAGCAGTTTGATGCGTTGCGAGATGGCCGACTGCGAAAGCCCCAGTACCTGGGCGGCGCGCTCGAACCCGCCTTGTTCGATCACGGCGGCGAGGGCAGCGAGCAACTTGTAGTCGAACATCGATTTTCCTAATGCCGGATGAGTACTATTTGTTTTTCTTATACAGCGCTCTTGCCGACAATGGCCAGCATCTTCTTGTGAATCCGCGTCGCCCTTCAAAGGTGGCGCCCGTGGAGTGCTCCCGTTATGTGGCAGAGTTACCTGAACGGCATGCTGGTGGCCTTCGGCCTGATCATGGCCATCGGCACCCAGAACGCCTTTGTCCTGGCCCAGAGCCTGCGCCGCGAACATCACCTGCCGGTGGCACTGTTGTGCGTGCTGTGCGACGCGATCCTGGTCGCGGCCGGAGTGTTCGGCCTGGCGACGGTGCTGGCGCACAACCCGACCCTGCTTGCCGCCGCACGCTGGGGAGGTGCGCTGTTCCTGATCTGGTATGGCGCCAAGGCCCTGCAACGGGCCTGCTCCAGGCAGAGCCTGGAACAGCAGCAAGGCCAAGGCCTGCGTTCACGCCGGGCAGTGCTGCTCAGTGCCCTGGCGGTGACCCTGCTCAACCCCCACGTCTACCTGGACACCGTGCTGCTGATCGGCTCGCTCGGCGCCCAGCAGACGGTGCCCGGTGCCTACGTCGCCGGAGCGGCGAGCGCATCGCTGGTATGGTTCTTCACCCTGGCCCTAGGTGCCGCCTGGCTCGCCCCCTGGCTCGCGCGTCCCGGGACCTGGCGGCTGCTGGACCTGATGGTGGCGGTGATGATGTTCGCCGTGGCCACGCAGTTGATCATCGGCTGATTCCCACTGGTCGTCAGGGCCCAACCGCTCTGGAACCTCTATTCCCTATAGTTGTTGCGTGGTTATGCGCGGGGGCTGGTGCTATGATCCAGCCCTTGCGTCGCAAAGAGTACAAACTCGCCGACGCTCATCGGGCCGCCCGTGATCGGCCTTGCGCAAACCGCAAACAGACCTGAATCAGGAGATCCACCATGGCTTTTGAATTGCCGCCGCTGCCCTACGCCCACGATGCCCTGCAGCCGCACATCTCCAAGGAAACCCTGGAGTTTCACCACGACAAGCACCACAACACCTATGTCGTGAACCTGAACAACCTGGTCCCAGGCACCGAATTCGAAGGCAAGTCGCTGGAAGAAATCGTCAAGACCTCCTCGGGCGGTATCTTCAACAACGCAGCTCAAGTCTGGAACCACACCTTCTACTGGAACTGCCTGGCACCGAACGCCGGCGGCCAGCCGACTGGCGCCCTGGCTGAAGCCATCAACGCTGCCTTCGGTTCCTTCGACAAGTTCAAGGAAGAGTTCACCAAGACTTCGGTCGGCACCTTCGGTTCCGGTTGGGGCTGGCTGGTGAAGAAGGCTGACGGTTCCCTGGCCCTGGCCAGCACCATCGGCGCCGGCAACCCGCTGACCAGCGGCGACACCCCGTTGCTGACCTGCGACGTCTGGGAGCACGCCTACTACATCGACTACCGCAACCTGCGTCCGAAGTACGTCGAGGCGTTCTGGAACCTGGTCAACTGGAAGTTCGTTGCCGAGCAGTTCGAAGGCAAGACCTTCAAGGCCTGATTCGTTCAGCGCTCTGAAAAACCCGGCCCTGGCCGGGTTTTTTTGTTTCCCGGGTCCAGGAAATGGAAAAACCACGGCTAATTTTCAAGCCTCCCGCGCGCCCTCTCTTGCTCCCCCTCAATAGCGCGCTAACATCAACCTTCTGGAAAGTTGATGCAGGACATTCAAGTCGCAAGGCCGCATAACCGATACAGTACTCAGGGTGCATCCAGCGACGGGCCCCTCGCCTGCCGCGGCAATCGGTCGATAGTGTATTGCCAAGGTTGATGGCAAAATAATGGCATGCGCATGGATTAAGGAAACCCCATTGAAGCTGGAATTTCGGAACAGCTTGTCGGTCAAGTTGCTCAGGGTCGTGCTGCTGTCGGCGCTCGCGGTGGGCGTCGTTCTCAGTTGTGCGCAGATCGTCTATGACACCTACAAGACCCGCCAGGCCGTCAACAACGATGCCCAGCGCATCCTCGACATGTTCCGCGACCCCTCCACCCAAGCGGTCTACAGCCTCGACCGAGAGATGGGCATGCAAGTCATGGAGGGTCTGTTCCAGGACGAATCGGTCCGCATGGCCTCCATCGGCCACCCCAATGAAACCATGCTCGCGCAGAAGTCCCGCCCCCTGCAGGACATGCCCCTGCGCTGGTTGACCGACCTGATCCTCGGCCAGGAGCGCACCTACACCACCCAGCTGGTCGGCCGCGGCCCCTACAGCGAATACTACGGCGACCTGAGCATCACCCTCGATACCGCCAGCTATGGCGAGGGCTTTCTGGTCAACGCGGTCATCATCTTCATTTCCGGCGTGCTGCGCGCCCTGGCCATGGGCCTGGTGCTCTACCTCGTGTACCACTGGCTGCTGACCAAACCGTTATCGAAAATCATCGAGCATCTCACCCAGATCAACCCCGACCGCCCCAGCCAGCACCAGATTCCCCAACTCAAGGGCCACGAACGCAACGAACTGGGCCTGTGGGTCGACACTGCCAACCAGTTGCTGGCCTCCATCGAACGCAACACCCATTTGCGCCACGAGGCGGAAAACAGCCTGCAGCGCATGGCCCAGTACGACTTCCTCACCGGCCTGCCCAACCGCCAGCAGTTGCAACAGCAACTGGACAAGATCCTCGTCGATGGCGGGCGCCTGCAGCACCGTGTGGCCGTACTGTGCGTGGGCCTGGACGACTTCAAGGGCATCAACGAGCAGTTCAGCTACCAGGTCGGCGACCAGTTGCTGCTGGCCCTGGCCGACCGCCTGCGCGCCCACAGCGGCCGCCTCGGCTCCCTCGCCCGCCTGGGTGGCGACCAGTTCGCCCTGGTGCAAGCCAACATCGAGCAGCCCTACGAGGCCGCCGAGCTGGCCCAGAGCATTCTCGACGACCTGGAAGTGCCCTTCGCCCTCGATCATCAGGAAATCCGACTACGTGCCACCATCGGCATCACCCTGTTCCCCGAAGACGGCGACAGCACCGAGAAGCTGCTGCAAAAGGCCGAACAGACCATGACCCTGGCCAAGGCCCGCTCGCGCAACCGCTATCAGTTCTACATCGCCAGCGTCGACAGCGAGATGCGTCGGCGCCGAGAGCTGGAAAAAGACCTGCGCGAGGCGTTGCCGCGCAACCAGCTCTACCTGGTGTATCAACCGCAGATCAGCTACCGCGACCACCGCGTGGTCGGCGTCGAAGCGCTGCTGCGCTGGCAGCATCCGGAGCTGGGCATGGTACCGCCAGACCAGTTCATCCCGCTGGCCGAACAGAACGGCAACATCATCGCCATCGGCGAATGGGTGCTCGACCAGGCCTGCCGCCAGTTGCGCGAGTGGCACGACCTGGGTTTCAGCGAGCTGCGCATGGCGGTCAACCTGTCGACCGTGCAACTGCACCACAACGAGCTGCCGCGGGTGGTCAACAACCTGCTGCAGGCCTATCGCCTGCCGCCGCGCAGCCTGGAGCTGGAGGTGACCGAGACCGGCCTGATGGAAGACATCAGCACCGCCGCCCAACACCTGCTGAGCCTGCGCCGTTCAGGGGCGCTGATCGCCATCGACGACTTCGGCACCGGCTACTCCTCGCTCAGTTACCTGAAGTCGCTGCCGCTGGACAAGATCAAGATCGACAAGAGCTTCGTCCAGGACCTGCTGGACGACGATGACGACGCCACCATCGTTCGCGCCATCATCCAGCTGGGCAAGAGCCTCGGGATGCAGGTCATCGCCGAGGGCGTGGAAACCGCCGAGCAGGAAACCTACATCATCGCCCAGGGCTGTCACGAGGGTCAGGGCTACCACTACAGCAAGCCGCTGCCCTCGCGCGAGCTGACCGCCTTCCTCAAGCACGCCCAACGCAACCAGGTCTCGGCACTCTGAGCGTGGTCGTCATTGACGACCCTGGAAACGACATTTGCACGAAAAGCACGGCCAACCCTTTACACCAAATGCAAATCTTTCGCATTATGTTGCGGTTTCGCGTGCCACGGTGCAGCGCTTCCAACACATGGTCCAACCAAACGACGCAGGGAAACCAACAATGATTCGAATGCCTCTGGCCTCCGCCAGTCTGCTGGCCATCGCCATCGCTCTCGCCGGCTGCGGCGAAGGCAAGGACGACAAGGCCGCCGCTCCGCAAGCCCAGGCACCTGCCGCCAGCACTGCTGCCGCACCTGGGGCTGTCGATGAAGCTGCTGCCCAGGCCGTGGTCAAGCACTACGCCGAAATGGTCCATGCCGTGTACAGCGACTCGCTGAGCACCGCCAAGCAACTGCAGACCGCCATCGACGCGTTCCTAGCCAAGCCCAACGATGAGACCCTGAAAGCCGCCAAGGACGCCTGGGTCGCTTCCCGCGTTCCTTACCTGCAGAGCGAAGCCTTCCGCTTCGGCAACACCATCATCGACGACTGGGAAGGTCAGGTGAACGCCTGGCCCCTGGACGAAGGCCTGATCGACTACGTCGACAAGAGCTACGAGCACGCCCTGGGCAACCCGGCTGCCAACGCCAACATCATCGCCAACCCTGAGATCCAGGTCGGCGAAGACAAGATCGACGTCAAGGAAATCACGCCCGAGAAACTGGCCAGCCTGAACGAGCTGGGCGGTTCCGAAGCCAACGTCGCCACCGGCTACCATGCCATCGAATTCCTGCTCTGGGGCCAGGACCTCAACGGCACGGGCCCAGGCGCAGGCAACCGTCCGGCTTCGGACTACCTCGAAGGCCAGGGTGCCACCGGTGGTCACAACGACCGTCGCCGCGCCTACCTCAAAGCCGTCACCGACCTGCTGGTCAGCGACCTCGAAGAGATGGTCGGCAACTGGGCACCGAACGTCGCCGACAACTACCGCGCTTCGCTGGAAGCCGAGCCGGTCAAGGATGGCCTGCGCAAGATGCTGTTCGGCATGGGCAGCCTGTCGCTGGGCGAACTGGCGGGCGAGCGCATGAAGGTCTCGCTGGAAGCCAACTCGCCTGAAGACGAGCACGACTGCTTCAGCGACAACACCCACTGGTCGCACTTCTACGACGCCAAGGGCATCCGCAACATCTACCTGGGCGAGTACACCCGTCCGGACGGCTCCAAGGTCAGCGGCCCGAGCCTGTCGTCGCTGGTGGCCAAGGTCGACCCGGCCACCGACGCCACCCTGAAGGCCGACCTGCAGGACACCGAAGCGAAGATCCAGGTGATCGTCGACCACGCCCTCAAGGGCGAGCACTACGACCAGCTGATCGCTGCCGATAACGCTGCAGGCAACCAGGTGGTGCGCGACGCCATCGCCGCGCTGGTCAAGCAGACCGGTGCCATCGAGCAGGCCGCTGGCAAGCTGGGCATCGACAACCTGAACCCGGACACCGCAGACCACGAGTTCTGATGCCAGGGTGAAGGTTTGAAAGGGGCGGCCTTCGGGTCGCCTTTTTCATATCCGGGTTTGCGCTGACCAAACCCGCCCCTTCGCGAGCAAGCCCGCTTCCACTGGTGCCGGTGGGAGCGGGCTTGCCCGCGAAAGGGCCGCCAGCGGATTCAGCAGGCAATTGCAAATTGCTCTTATTCAAACATCCCCATTTTGCTAAGCTTGCACGCCGGTTTTTCGCTCACGCCCAGGATTCTCGATGTCCTCGTCGCTGTCCCGACTCCCACTTCTGCTGATGGTCACCGTCCTGGCCGCCTGTGACGACGCTCCGCGTTTCACCCAGGCCGAGCCCGGCGAAGCGCTGTCCGGCGGCAAGGCGACGATCCTGCGCAGCGACCGCAACGCCTTCTCGATGCCCTCGGCCAACCTCACGCCCGAGCGCCGCCTGGATTTCAGCGTCGGCAACAGCTTCTTCCGCAGTCCCTGGGTGATCGCACCTTCGACCACCACTGCACGCGATGGCCTGGGCCCGCTGTTCAACACCAATGCCTGCCAGAACTGCCACATCCGCGACGGCCGAGGTCATCCGCCAGAGGCCGATGCCCGCAATGCCGTGTCCATGCTGGTGCGCCTGTCGATCCCCGACCAGCCGCAGTTCATCAAGGAAATCGAACGCCTCGGCGTGGTTCCCGAACCGGTCTACGGTACGCAGCTGCAGGACATGTCGATCCCCGGCGTAGCTCCGGAAGGCAAGGTGCGGTTCAGCTACGACAGCGAGACCGTCACCTTCAAGGATGGCCACCAGGTCGAACTGCGCCGCCCGACCGTGGAGATCACCCAGCTCGGCTACGGCCCGATGCACCCGGACACACGCATGTCCGCCCGCGTCGCCCCGCCCATGATCGGCCTCGGACTGCTCGAGGCCATCCCGGAGGCTGCGCTTTTGGCCAACGAAGACCCGGATGATCGCAACAACGACGGCATCCGCGGCCGCGCCAACCGGGTCTGGGACGATGCCCAAGGCAAGACCGTGGTCGGCCGCTTCGGATGGAAAGCCGGGCAACCCAACGTCAACCAGCAGAACGTCCACGCCTTCGCTGGCGACATGGGCCTGACCAGCACCCTCAAGCCCGAGGACGATTGCACGCCGGCGCAGGTCGAATGCCGCGCCGCGCCCAACGGCGACGGTGACGACGGCGAAAAGGAAGTCAGCGACAACATCCTGCGCCTGGTGACGTTCTACACCCGCAATCTGGCGGTGCCTGCACGCCGCGAGGTGAATTCGCCGCAGGTGCTGGCCGGCAAGAACCTGTTCTTCCAGGCGGGTTGCCAGGGCTGTCACACACCGCAGTTCACCACGGGTAGTGACAACGTCGAGCCAGAGCTGGCCAACCAGGTGATCCGCCCCTACAGCGACCTGCTGCTGCACGACATGGGCCCAGGCCTTGCCGACAACCGTAGCGAGTTCGCCGCCGGTGGCCAGGATTGGCGCACGCCGCCGCTGTGGGGCATCGGCCTGACCGAAACCGTCAGCGGCCACACCCAGTTCCTCCATGACGGTCGCGCCCGCAATCTGCTCGAGGCCGTGCTCTGGCACGGCGGCGAAGCCGAGGCTGCACGCCGTCACGTACTGACCTTCAATGCCGAGCAACGCGCCGCGCTGCTGGCTTTCCTGAACTCACTTTAAACGCGCAAGGAGCCGGGCATGTTCCGACCCAAACTGTTGTTCACCAGCCTCGCCGCCATCGCCCTGGGCGCCTGCTCGCCGCAGGACCAGCAAGCCGTGACCTCCGCCGCCATCGCCCAGCAGGTGATCCTGCCGACCTACAGCCGTTGGGTCGAGGCCGACCGCCAACTGGCCGCCAGCGCCCTGGCCTATTGCGAAGGCAAGCAGAGCCTGGACACCGCCCGCGCAGACTTCCTCAACGCGCAGAAGGCCTGGGCCGAACTGCAGCCGCTGCTGGTCGGCCCATTGGCCGAAGGCAACCGCGCCTGGCAGGTGCAGTTCTGGCCTGACAAGAAGAACCTGGTCGGCCGCCAGGTCGAGCAACTGGTCAGCGGCGACAAGCCGGTCGACGCAGACAGCCTCGGCAAGGCCAGCGTCGTGGTCCGTGGCCTGTCGGCCTATGAGTACATCCTCTTCGACAGCAAGCCGGACATCGCCACCGCCGAGCAGAAAGCCCGCTACTGCCCGCTGCTGGTGGCCATCGCCGAGCACCAGAAAGCCCTGGCCGAAGACATTCTCAAGAGCTGGAACAGCACCGATGGCATGCTGTCGCAGATGACCAAATTCCCCAACCAGCGCTACGCCGACTCGCATGAAGCGATCGCCGACCTGCTGCGCGCGCAGGTCACCGCCCTGGACACGCTGAAGAAGAAACTCGGCGCCCCCATGGGCCGTCAGAGCAAGGGTATCCCTCAGCCACTGCAAGCCGAAGCCTGGCGCAGCCACTCCTCGCTCAAGAGCCTGGAGGCTTCGCTCAAGGCCGCCGAAACCGTCTGGACCGGGGTCGACAACAAAGGCCTGCGCGGTCTGCTGGGTAAAGATCAGAGCGCGCTGGCGCAAAAGATCGACGATGCCTACGCCAGCGCTGCCAAACTGCTGGCTGACAACCAGAAGACCCTGGGCGAACTGCTCGCCGACGATGCCGGCAAGCAGACCCTCAACCAGATCTACGACAGCCTCAACGTCGTCCACCGCCTGCACGAAGGCGAGCTGGCCAAGGCGTTGAATATCCAGCTGGGCTTCAATGCCAACGACGGTGACTGATCATGCTGCGACGCCAGGCCCTCAAACTCGGTAGCGTGCTGCTCAGCGCCCTGACGCTCGGCGGCTGGACCCTGCTGCGCAACAAGGGCAGCGAGCCGCTGCTGCTGTCGGCGCGTGACGATGCTGATGGCGGCCACCATGCCGTAGGCTACCGCCTCGACGGCACCCAGGTGTTCGCCACCCAGGTGGCCCAGCGTTGCCATGCAATCATTCATCACCCCGAACAGCCGGTCGCCCTGTTCGTCGCCCGTCGACCAGGTACCGAAAGCTACCTGATCGACCTGCGCGACGGGCGTCTGCTGCAGACGATCACCTCGCAACCGAACCGGCACTTCTATGGCCACGCCGTCATCCACAAGGATGGCGAGTGGCTGTACGCCACCGAGAACGACACCACCGACCCCGGGCGCGGCGTGCTCGGGGTCTACCGTTTCGAGGGCCAGCGCCTGGTACACAGCGGCGAGATCCCCACCCATGGCGTCGGCCCCCATGAAGTGGCCTGGATGCCCGACGGCGAGACCCTGGTGGTGGCCAACGGAGGCATCCGCACCGAGGCCGAAAGCCGGGTAGAGATGAACCTGGACGCCATGGAGCCGAGCCTGGTGCTGATGCAGCGTGATGGCACGCTGCTTAGCAAGGAGACGCTGGCCCAGCAGATGAACAGCGTGCGCCATCTCGCGGTGGGCAACGACGGCACCGTCCTTGCCTGCCAGCAGTTCATGGGAGGTGCTGAAGAAACTGCCGAACTGCTGGCGATCAAGCGTCCGGGCGAGGCGTTCAAAGCCTTCCCGGTGCCGGAGCGGCAACTGCAGTCGATGGCCCAGTACACCGCCAGTGTCGCCGTGCACAGTGACCTGCGCCTGGTGGCACTGACCGCGCCGCGGGCCAACCGCCTGTTCATCTGGGACCTGGACAGCGGCGCGGTGAAGCTCGATGCGCCGATGCCCGACTGCGCCGGGGTCGGCGCGGTGAAGGACGGCTTCGTCGTCACCTCGGGGCAGGGGCGCTGCCGCTATTACGACTGCCGCAAGGCCGAGCTGGTCGGGCAGCCCATGAATCTGCCATCCGGGCTTTGGGACAATCACCTGCATCTGGTCTGATTCAGCACTGGCCCACCGCCCCTACCGCGGGGCGAGCCCGCTCCCACAGGTCCGGCATCCACGGGTAGTGGGAGCAGGCTCGCCCTGCGATAGGGCCTGCCCAGTCGATACATCTCCCACTTCCCGAAAAACAGTCAATACTTGCCTTCATCCGCACGTGGGCAGGATCGCCCGTGGTCGTGCCATACCCATAACAATCACATCCAAGGAACCGGACCATGCTACGCCGCCGCATGCTGATCATGTTGGCCGTGGTGCTGCTGATCGTGCTCGCCCTGGGGGGCATCAAGGCCTTTTCGATCTACCGCCAGATCCAGGTCTTTTCCGCTCCCAAACCCGCGATCAGCGTCGCTGCCGCCAAGGCCGAGCAACGCCAGTGGCAGGAACGCCTGCCGGCGGTCGGCAGCCTCAAGGCGCTGCAGGGCGTCGAACTCAGCCTGGAAGTGGCCGGGACGGTAAAGCACCTGCATTTCGATTCCGGACAACAGGTCAAGGTCGGGCAACTGCTGCTGGAACTCGACAGCGAACAGGAGGCCGCGCTGCTGGGCACCGCGCAGGCCGACCTGGGCCTGGCCAAGGTCGATTTCGGCCGCGGCAGCCAACTGGTAGGCGACTCGGCCATCTCCCGCGGTGAATTCGACCGCCTCACCGCCCAGTACCGGCGCAACCAGGCCGTGGTCGAACAACTCAAGGCCTCGCTGGCCAAGAAAAGCATGAAGGCGCCCTTCAGCGGCACCATCGGCATCCGCCAGGTGGATGTCGGCGACTATCTGGCCAGCGGCACGGTGATTGCCACGCTGCAGGACCTCTCCAGCCTCTACGTCGACTTCAACGTACCCGAACAGGCGCTACCGCAGTTGTCCCTCGGCCAGCAGGTGCTGTTGCAGGTGGCGGCTTTCCCCGGCCAGACCTTCCCTGCCCGCCTCAGCGCAATCAACCCCAAGGTCGAGGAAAGCACGCGCAACCTGCTGCTGCGCGCCACCCTGGCCAACCCTGATGGCAAGCTGCTACCGGGCATGTTCGCCAGCCTGCTGGTATTGCTGCCCGATCCGCAATTGCAGGTGGTGGTGCCGGAGAGCGCGATCACCTACACCCTCTACGGCAACTCGGTGTATGTGGTCGGCGAGAAGAAGGCCGACGACGGCCAGGCCCATCTGGTCGCCGAGCAGCGCACCGTACAGACCGGCGAGCGCCGCGATGGCGTGGTGGTGGTGCGCAAGGGGCTGCAGGCCGGCGAACAGGTGGTCACCGCCGGACAGCTCAAGCTCAGCCCGGGCGCTGCGATACGTATCAGCCAGGACCCGCCCTTGTCGCCCGCCGACGCCCAAGGCGCGGCGGCCCCCCACTGACGCGGAGGCTGGCATGGCATTCACCGACCCATTCATCCGCCGCCCCGTACTCGCCAGCGTTGTCAGCCTGCTGATCCTGCTGCTCGGCTTCCAGGCCTGGAGCAAGCTGCAGATCCGCCAGTACCCGCAGATGGAAAACGCTCTGATCACGGTGACCACCGCCTATCCCGGCGCCAACGCCGAGACCATCCAGGGCTACATCACCCAACCGCTGCAGCAGAGCCTGGCCAGTGCCGACGGCATCGACTACATGACCTCCGTGAGCCGCCAGAACTTTTCGGTGATCTCGGTCTACGCGCGCATCGGTGCCGATACGGATCGCCTGTTCACCCAACTGCTGGCCAAGGCCAACGAGGTGCGCAACAAACTGCCGCAGGACTCCGAAGACCCGGTCCTGAGCAAGGAGGCGGCCGATGCCTCGGCGCTGATGTACATCAGCTTCTACAGCAGCGAAATGAGCAATCCGCAGATCACCGACTACCTGTCACGGGTCATCCAGCCCAAGCTTGCGACCCTGCCAGGCATGGCCGAAGCCGAAATCCTCGGCAACCAGGTGTTCGCCATGCGCATCTGGGTCGATCCGGTGAAGCTGGCCGGATTCGGCCTTTCGGCCACCGATGTGACCAGCGCGGTGCGCCGCTACAACTTCCTGGCTGCCGCCGGCGAGGTGAAGGGCGAATACGTGGTCACCAGCGTCAATGCCACCACCGAACTGAAGTCCGCCGAAGCCTTCGCCGCCCTGCCGGTCAAGACCGTCGGCGACAGTCGCGTGCTGCTCGGCGATGTGGCGCGCATCGAGATGGGCGCAGAGAACTACGACACGGTCAGCTCCTTCGACGGTATCCCGTCGGTGTACATCGGCATCAAGGCCACGCCATCGGCCAACCCGCTGGAGGTGATCAAGGAGGTGCGGCGAATCATGCCGGACCTGGAAAGCCAGCTGCCCTCGGCACTGAAAGTCTCTATCGCCTACGACGCCACGCTGTTCATCCAGGCCTCCATCGATGAAGTGATCAAGACCCTCGGCGAAGCGGTGCTGATCGTCATCGTCGTGGTGTTCCTGTTCCTCGGTGCGCTGCGCTCGGTGCTGATCCCGGTGATCACCATCCCGCTGTCGATGATCGGCGTGCTGTTCTTCATGCAGATGATGGGGTATTCGCTGAACCTGCTGACCTTGCTGGCCATGGTCCTGGCCATCGGCCTGGTGGTGGATGACGCGATCGTCGTGGTGGAGAACATCCACCGCCATATCGAAGAGGGCAAGACGCCGTTCGACGCTGCCCTCGAAGGCGCGCGGGAAATCGCCATGCCGGTGGTGTCGATGACCATCACCCTGGCGGCGGTGTACGCACCGATCGGCTTCCTCACCGGGCTGACCGGCGCGCTGTTCAAGGAGTTCGCCCTGACCCTGGCGGGCGCGGTGGTGATCTCCGGCATCGTGGCCCTGACCCTGTCACCGATGATGTGCGCCCTGCTGCTGCGCCCCGAGCAGAGCGAGAAAGGCCTGGCCCATCGCCTGGACCAGATCTTCGAGCGTCTGAAAGTGCGTTACCAGCGCCTGCTGCACGGCACCCTCGACAGCCGCCCGGTGGTCATCGTCTTCGCCGTGATCATCCTGTGCCTGGTCCCGGTACTGCTCAAGTTCACCCAGAACGAGCTGGCGCCCAACGAAGACCAGGGGGTGATCTTCATGATGAGCAGCTCGCCGCAGCCGGCCAACCTGGATTACCTCAACGCCTATACCGACCGTTTCACACCGCTGTTCAAGACCTTCCCCGAGTATTACTCCTCGTTCCAGATCAACGGTTTCAATGGTGTGCAAAGCGGTATCGGCGGCTTTCTGCTCAAGCCCTGGAACGAGCGCGAACGTACTCAGATGCAACTGCTGCCGCTGGTGCAGGCCAAGCTCGAGGACATCGGCGGACTGCAGATCTTCGGCTTCAACCTGCCATCGTTGCCGGGCACTGGCGAAGGCCTGCCGTTCCAGTTCGTGCTCAACACCGCAGGCGACTACCCAGCCCTGCTGGAAGTGGCACAGCGCGTCAAGGAGCGCGCCCAGGCCTCGGGCAAGTTCGCCTTCCTCGACATCGACCTGGCCTTCGACAAGCCCGAAGTGGTGGTCGATATCGACCGGGCCAAGGCGGCGCAGATGGGGGTGTCGATGGATACCCTCGGCGCAACGCTGGCCACCCTGCTGGGCGAGGCGGAAATCAACCGTTTCACCCTCGAAGGGCGCAGCTACAAGGTGATCGCCCAGGTCGAGCGGGCCTACCGCGACAACGCCGGCTGGCTGAACAACTATTACGTGAAGAACGATCAGGACCAGTTGCTGCCCCTGTCGACCCTGATCACCCTCAGCGAGCGGGCCCGACCGCGCCAGCTCAACCAGTTCCAGCAGTTGAACTCGGCGATCATCCAGGGCGTACCGATGGTCAGCATGGGCGAGGCGCTGGATACCATCCGCGGCATCGCCCGCGAGGAGGCGCCGGAGGGCTTCGCCTTCGACTATGCTGGCACCGCGCGGCAGTTCGTCCAGGAAGGCAGCGCCCTGTGGGTGACCTTCGGTCTGGCCCTGGCGATCATTTTCCTGGTGCTGGCAGCACAGTTCGAAAGCTTCCGCGACCCGCTGGTGATTCTGGTGACCGTGCCGCTGTCGATCTGTGGCGCACTGCTGCCGCTGTTTCTTGGCGTCTCGAGCATGAACATCTACACCCAGGTCGGGCTGGTCACGCTGATCGGGCTGATCAGCAAGCACGGCATCCTGATCGTCGAGTTCGCCAACCAGTTGCGCGAGGAAAAGGGCCTGGGGGTGCGCGAGGCGATCGAGGAAGCCGCGGCGATCCGTCTGCGGCCGGTGCTGATGACCACCGCAGCAATGGTATTCGGCATGGTGCCACTGATCCTGGCGACGGGTGCCGGCGCCGTGAGCCGGTTCGACATCGGTATCGTGATTGCCACCGGCATGTCGATCGGCACGCTGTTCACCTTGTTCGTGCTGCCCTGCGTATACACCTTGCTGGCGCATCGGACGGTGGCGGATGAGCGCCAGGGGAGCGGCGGCACAACCTCAAGCCTGGAAAAAAGACAAACCCATTAGCCAGAAACAACAAGGCCCCGCGTCTGCGGGGCCTCGTGCCTGGGGCTCAACCAAACGGCCGCAGCCCCTGGCGCATCCCGAACAGGAACAACAGCAGATCATGATCCGGCTGGGCCGGGGCCTGCGCCTGCTCTGGCTTTGTCACCCGCGGCGTGGCGCACTGCCCCGCCGCATCGCTCTTGCTGAACACGGTCGGCCGTGGCACCTCCCAGGCCGCCACGGCTACGCTGGTCACGCCAAGCGCGGCCACCAGGAACAAAGCTCGAGCTATTTCTAGTTTCATCAACCTAACCCTTTGACAGCGCTGCCAAACGCCCTCTCATAAAAGTAGAGCAGGGTTTGCCACTCCGCTTCATTGAACGACGAATGGCGGCGCAGCTGGCGCAGGTCGTTGTAAGCCGCGCGCTGGCAACTGATGCGGCGGCGGCACTTCTCCAGGTCCAGCAGGGCCACTTCGGCCCGCGCCTGCTCACCTTCACCGCTCACCTTGACGAACACATGCTTGCCGTACAGGCAGCCGTGCTGCCAGTGGCCCAGATGCATCCGCGCCAGGTTGTCAGCCAGGTCCTTGAGCATGCGCTCATGCAGCACCTGCGGGTAATGCTCGCGAGCGCCCTGGGCGTGCCAGGTGTCGAGATCGACGAATCCATCCAGCGCTTCACTGACCAACAGTGCCCGCCACTGGTGCTCGGCATCGCGTTCTGCACCAGCAAAGACGATGCGCGGCACCCGCACTCCTAACTGCTCGAAGCTGTTCAGGGCGTCCAGCTCGCGTAATACCGTGGGGCGGCCGAAGGGGTGCAGCAGGCTGCGGTAGATATGCCCGACCTGGCGCTTGGCATAGAGCAGATGGCCGTTGCCATCATCCAGGCGCTGCACGCCACTTTCACCGCCACGTCGCTGATTGGGCTCCTCGACCCATTCCCCCTGCTGTTGCCAGTAGTAGTCGAATTGCGACACCTGCCCCTGAGTTGCTGCCATGAATCCCTCACCCCTTTCGCAATACATAGACTCGCCACATGGCATAGAACGGCAGGAAGTCGAGACGTTCCTGAATCCTGAAGCCTGCTGTCACAAATTCTTCTTCAACCGTAGCAGCAGGTAACACAAAGCGATTCTGGTAACTGTCCTGCTCCGCCTTGGCGCTGCGTCGTTGTTCGAGCTTCTTGCGCCGCCATGCCTTGAAATTGCCATCCACCCACAGCGACAGGATCACGCTATCGCGGCTAACTCTTTGAAATTCAGAAAGAATTGTCTTGCGATGGGCCGGATCACCGATGTGGTGGAACAATCGCATGCAGAAAATGCTGTCTACCGAATTGTCCGGCAGGTCGATGGCAAAGGCTGAGGTCTGCAAAGGACGTACCCGCTCGACCACCGCTGGCGGTTGCGACGCACAGGCTGTCTCGATCATCGCAGCGGAATTGTCTGCACCGATGATCACGCGGTTGGGTTTTTCTGCCAGCAGCGGCCAGAAACGGCCGGCGCCGCATGGCAGGTCGAGCACCAGGCCCGGCTCGCCGGCCAGTGTCAGGGCGCGGCGAGCAAGTTGCTCGTCACGCGTGTGGGAAAGGCGACGGGCCAGGCCATCCTGATGCTTGATGAAGTACTCACGGGCGTGCTGCTGATCGTACTTTTCGGAAAATTCGAGTTTGATAGGGCTACGCATGGGACATCTCCTGACTCAATGCCGACCACATTAGGTGGGCAAGCGTTGGCATCAGGTCATCGCCATGTGAAAAAACTGTCACCCGAAAGGGTTAAATCTTACGAATCATTACACAACATTCTGCGTCGGGGCCGCCGTACGGCCCCGGTTTCTACTGCAGTGTCGTGTCGATTTCCTGCTCATGCGCCAGCGTGGTGCCCTGGCTCAGGTCTACCTGGAAGCGGCAGCCGTGGGGCGCGGTGGCGGTCAGGGTCACGCGCCAGCCCTGGTCGTCGCAGATCCGCTGCACCAGCGAAAGCCCCAGGCCGAGCCCCTCGCCACGCCGCTCGTCGCCACGCACGAAGGGCTTGAACATAGCCTCGCGCTGCTCCTCGGGAATGCCCACGCCGCTGTCCTCGACACTGAAACCGCGGGCCTCGAGGCTCAGGCGGATATAACCGGTATCGGTGTAATGCGCTGCGTTGCGCAGCAGGTTGCCCATCACCGATTGCAGGAAGGTGGCGTTGTACAAGGTCGGGCTGGCACTGACACGGCCATCGTAGTAGAGCGTCAGGCCCTTCTGCTCGATGGTGTCGCGCCACACGCCGATCAGATCGTCAGCGACCTCGCGCAGGCTGGCCCGCGAGGCCACCGCTCCTTCATCACGCTGGGCCCGGGCCAGCATGAGAAAGGTCTTGACCAGCTCACGCATCTCCTCGGTGGCACGGGCGATCCGTTCCACCTGGGCGCGTGACCGACTGTCCAGGCCGGTGTTCTCCATCAGCAGTTCGCAGGAAGTCGCGAGCACCATCAATGGGGTGCGCAGTTCGTGGCTGACATCGCTGGTGAACAGTCGCTCGCGGGTCAACGCATCGCGCAAGCGACCAAGGGTATCGTCGAACGCCACCGCCAACTGCCCGACTTCGTCGGCGGCATAGTCCGGCGCAAGCGGCGGCGCCAAACCGAGCAACTGGTCACGATGGCGAACCTGACGCGCCAGACGAATCACCGGCGCCATGACCCGACGCGCCAGCAGCCAGCCAAGGAATGCCGCCAGCACCAGGCTGAGCAGGAAGCCCACCACCACCACGGCGAACAGCACCCGCTCACGCTCCTCGAAATCGCTCTGGTCCTGCAACAGTACATAGCGACGACCGTCCACGACCTCGACCATGGCGTGGTAGGAGAGCTGGTCGCGGAACACTTCATGGAAGCCGGCATCGAGGTGACGCAGGTCCTTGGGCAACTCGAAATCATCGCGACCGCCGCTGAAGTAGAACAACTGGTCAGGGCGCGGGCGGTGGCTCCAGTCACTGACGCTGTCCATGCGCAGCAGACGCTGCAGATCCCCCCCCAGCACCGAGGAAATCAGGCGTTCTTCGACCAGGTGAACAGTGGCGACGATGCCGAAGGCAAACGCGCCAGCGACCAGCGCGCTCATCAGTGCAAAGGCAATGATGATGCGCTGGGCAAGGCTCTGCTTAAACTCCATCGCGACCCTCGGCGAGGCGATAGCCGACGCCATGGACGGTATGCAGCAGGGGCTTTTCGAACGGCTTGTCGATCACCTGGCGCAGTTGGTGGACATGGCTGCGCAAGCTGTCGCTGTCGGGGCAGTCGTCGCCCCACAGGGCTTCTTCGAGGACTTCGCGGCGCAACACGTGCGGGCTCTTCTGCATCAGCACCGCCAGCAACTTCAGGCCGACCGGGTTGAGTTTGAGCAGCTTGCCCTGACGGGTGACTTCCAGCGTGTCGAGGTCGTAGCTCAGGTCTGCCACCTGCAGCGTACGCCGACCACCGCCCTGGGCGCGACGCAGCACCGCCTCGATGCGCGCGGCCAATTCGGACAGGGCGAAAGGCTTGAGCAGGTAATCGTCGGCCCCGGAACGGAAGCCCTGCAGGCGATCGTCCAGCTGGTCGCGGGCAGTCAGCATGATCACCGGGGTGTCGCGGCGGGCGTCTTCGCGCAGGCGCTTGCACAGGGTGTAGCCATCGATGCCGGGCAGCATGATATCGAGCACGATCAGGTCATAGTGTTCGGTCGCGGCCAGGTGCAGGCCCGACAGGCCGTCCTGGGCGCAGTCGACGGTGTAGCCTTTCATGCCCAGGTAATCAGCCAGGTTGGCGAGGATATCGCGGTTGTCTTCAACCAGTAGAATGCGCATCGGGGTCTCCTGTGCGGCGCTTCGCTGTGCGCGGCAGGCGCAGCTTACGGCCATTGGCCAGGCATCGCCAGCCTTGGAGGAAAAACAGCGTAACTGACGCTTTTTTCACTGATCCTTCACACACAGAGCATAGCCGCGGACCGAAAATGCCCGATCTTTCGTGCCTTCCCCCTTGCCTGTGGAGCCTTCATGCACACCGCCCGACCCCGCCCGATCAACCTCTGGCTGTACCTTGGCATCCCCCTGGCTACCGCACTGGTTCTGCTGCTGCTCGAGGCCACATCGCTGGACATGGACGTGGCCAACCTGATGTTCGATCCGTCCGTGGGTCAATTCATCGGGCGCCATAGCTACTTCCTGGAGACCATCCTGCATGACCGGGTCAAGCAGGCGGTGATCGGTGTCGGGCTGCTGGCGGTAGTGGCGTTCATCGCCAGTTTCTTCTGGTCACGCCTGGGCAGTTGGCGTCGCGAACTGGGTTGCCTGGTGCTGGCCCTGGGGCTGTCCACCGGTTTTGTCACGCCGCTCAAGCAACTGACGGCGGTGCAGTGCCCGTGGAGCCTGACCCAGTTTGGCGGCAAGGAAACCTACAGCAAACTGCTCGAAGCGCGGCCAGCGACCGACAAACCAGGGCTGTGCTGGCCCGGCGGCCATGCAGCGACCGGCTTCAGCCTGTTCGCATTGTTCTTCGTGCTGCGTGACCGCAAGCCACGTCTGGCACGTGGTGCCTTCGCCCTCGCGGCAGGTGTCGGGGTGGTGCTATCGGTAGGCCGGATGATGCAGGGCGCACACTTTCTCTCGCACAACGTCTGGACCGCCGTGTTCTGCTGGTTGATCGGATTGGGCTGCTATTACCTGGTGCTCTATCGCAGGGGGATGGCAAGGGTGACCGTGGCTGAACGCGGCATTGCCTGAGTCGACGTAGGTCTGGCACACGCGCATGAAAAAGCCCCGCACAAGGCGGGGCTTTTTCATGCAGCTAGGGCCAGGGCTGGCTTACATCATGCCGCCCATGCCACCCATGCCGCCCATGTCTGGCATGCCGCCAGCAGCTGGCTTGTCTTCCGGCAGGTCAGCAACCATGGCCTCGGTGGTGATCATCAGACCACCGATCGAAGCAGCGGCTTGCAGCGCCGAACGGGTGACCTTGGCTGGGTCCAGGATGCCCATCTCGATCATGTCGCCGTATTCGCCGGTAGCGGCGTTGTAGCCGTAGTTGCCCGAACCCTGCTTGACCTTGTCGGCCACAACGCTTGGCTCGTCGCCGGCGTTGGCAGTGATCTGACGCAGCGGCGCTTCGACAGCGCGACGCAGCAGGGAGATACCGACGTTCTGGTCTTCGTTGTCGCCTTTGAGCTCGGTAATGGCTGCCAGGGCGCGAACCAGGGCAACACCACCGCCAGGCACCACGCCTTCTTCAACGGCTGCACGGGTAGCATGCAGGGCGTCTTCAACGCGGGCTTTCTTCTCTTTCATCTCGACTTCGGTGCCAGCACCGACCTTGATCACGGCAACACCGCCAGCCAGCTTGGCCAGACGCTCTTGCAGCTTCTCACGGTCGTAGTCCGAGGAAGTCTCTTCGATCTGGGCACGGATCTGCTTGACGCGTGCTTCGATGTCGGCGTCAACGCCAGCACCGTCGATGATGGTGGTGTTTTCCTTGGACAGGATGACGCGCTTGGCGTTGCCCAGGTGCTCCAGGGTGGTGGTTTCCAGGGTCAGGCCGATTTCTTCGGAGATGACCTGGCCGCCGGTCAGGACGGCGATGTCCTGCAGCATGGCCTTGCGGCGGTCGCCAAAGCCTGGGGCCTTGACCGCAGCAACCTTGACGATGCCGCGCATGTTGTTGACCACCAGAGTAGCCAGGGCTTCGCCTTCGACGTCTTCGGCAACGATCAGCAGCGGACGGCCCGACTTGGCAACAGCTTCCAGAACCGGCAGCAGTTCGCGGATGTTCGAGATCTTCTTGTCGACCAGCAGCAGCAGCGGGCCTTCGAGCTCGGCAACCATGGTGTCAGGCTTGTTGATGAAGTACGGCGACAGGTAGCCACGGTCGAACTGCATGCCTTCTACGACGGACAGTTCGTTTTCCAGGCCCGAGCCTTCTTCAACGGTGATCACGCCTTCTTTACCGACTTTTTCCATGGCTTCGGCGATGATTTCACCGATGGAGCTGTCGGAGTTGGCGGAGATGGTGCCGACCTGAGCGATGGCCTTGGAGTCGGCGCATGGCTTGGACAGGTTCTTCAGCTCGGCGACGACGGCAGCGGTGGCCTTGTCGATACCGCGCTTGAGGTCCATCGGGTTCATGCCGGCAGCGACGGCCTTCAGGCCTTCGTTGACAATGGCCTGAGCCAGAACGGTAGCAGTGGTGGTGCCGTCACCGGCAGCGTCGTTGGCCTTGGAAGCAACTTCCTTGACCAGCTGGGCGCCCATGTTCTCGAAGGCGTCCTTCAGTTCGATTTCCTTGGCAACCGAAACACCGTCTTTGGTGATGGTTGGAGCGCCGAAGCTCTTGGCCAGGACAACGTTACGGCCTTTCGGGCCCAGGGTGGCTTTGACAGCGTCAGCCAGAACGTTGACACCAACGAGCATTTTCTTGCGGGCGGAATCGCCGAATTTTACGTCTTTAGCAGCCATGATCGTTTAATCCTTGGAATTCTTTAGCAGGGAAATCGGGGGAAATCAGCCTTCGATGACGGCGAGGATTTCGTTCTCGGCCATCACCAGCAGGTCTTCGCCATCGACTTTCACGGTGTTGCTGCCCGAGTAAGGGCCGAAAACCACTTTGTCACCCACTTTCACGGCCAGCGCGCGAACTTCGCCGTTGTCCAGGACGCGACCGGTGCCAACGGCGACAACTTCGCCGCGGTTTGGTTTTTCAGCGGCCGAACCCGGCAGGACGATACCGCCAGCGGTTTTCGATTCTTCTTCGCTGCGACGGATGACGACGCGGTCATGCAGAGGACGAAGCTTCATTGTCGATCTCTCCCAAATTGTGGTTTTCATCGGCCGGTGTCGACACCGGCGGGTTGAGGCTATCCGGCGTTGCCGGAGGGGGCTCGCGGCCTGCGAACCCCGCGTGTCATGTCTGGTGTCGCCACCAGAAACCTTGCGGTGACACATACATGAGGCCGCTCGATTCGATTACAAGGCTTGCCATGGAATTTTTTTAATCGGCGTGCAAAGGCCGAAAAAAGCAGGGGCCGCATAGCGGCCCCCTTGGGTTCATTTGTCGATCACTGATCGCGGCGCTCGTATTCGCCCTCGATCACATTCGGACGGTGACCGCCATCGCGCGGCTGCCCGTTTAACGGATCATCCTGGAACGCCCGCTGGCGCGTGGCCTGGGCCTCGGCCCGTTGACGCAACTTGCGCGCAACCAGATGGCGGGTAAAGGGCAGCAGGCACAGCAGGCCCAGCACATCGCTGATGAAGCCCGGCAGCAGCAGCAAACCACCACCCACAGCCAGCATCAGCCCCTGGAACATGTCCTCAGCGGGCAGTTCGCCGCGCTGCAGGCTTTCACGGGCGCGCAGCGCCGTCGCCAGACCGGCCAGGCGCATGACCAGCAGGCCGAGGGCGGAACCGGCGATGATCAGCAGCAGCGCCGGGAAGAAACCAATGGCGGCGCTGACTTTGACGAAGACGAACAACTCCAGCACCGGAAAAATCAGGAACAGCAGTAGAAAAGCACGCATCAAGGATTCCTCGACGGAAGAGAACCTTCCAATAAGACCTCAGATGGATGCAACTGCTCGCGATTTCAACCCTCGGCCTTCGCCGGAGTGGGCCACTGGTCGGCGCGTGCCAGCAATACCAAGGCTTCGCGCACTTGTGTCGGCGTATTGCAAGTGTTCGGGAACGCCAGCCAGTGAATCGCCTGGCCGATGCGCAGGTGCATCCCCTCGCTGTCGATGCCGACCATCTCGGCCGGTGCACTGCGCGGCAGACCGGTGAGCTCGACGTAATGGGCGATGGCGTTGGCATGATCGCTGTTCATGTGCTCGATCATGCTGGCTTCTGCCGCCCCGGCGAAAGGGTTGGCCATGGTGACGTCGTCCAGCCAGTGGATTGCGCCGAAACCGCCGATGTAGCGATGCCGCACAGGTTCCAGCACCCAGAAATCGAAATCGTGGGCCTTGTGGTAGTTGCTGGCATCGGGGAAGTACCGGTAGTAGCGCGCAGCAGCCGCGTCGATGGCGGCTTCGTCGGCCAGCTTGCGCGCCTCGGCCATCACTGTCAGGCGGCCGACCGCCTGCACGTCTTCAGCGTCACGCTCGCCCACCAACAGCGAGCACTTGGCATCCTTCTGCAGGTTATGGGTGTGCTGGGCGATACGGCTGATGAGGATCAGCGGGTGCCCTTGGGCGTCCAGGCAGTAGGGCACCACCGAACCGAAGGGGAAGCCGGGCATGGACTTGGACAGGGTCGAGAGAACGCCGCGGTACTCTTCGAGCAGCAGTTCCCGGGCGGGGCGGATGGCGTTGGTACTCACGGGGAACTCCTGGGGCAGCGGGCTGGATGGGTGACAAGATAATCATTATCACCGCCGCCTGCCACAGGAGCGCTGTACAGCCCCGTGGGAACGGTCTTACCAGGCCACACCGAAACCTGCGGTGTAGCGGGTCTTGTCCAGGTCGCTGTCGCTGGTGCCCTTGATCAGGTCCTTCTCGGCCTTGAGGTTGAGCGAGGCCCACTCGGTCACCTTGTAGCGCAGGCCCATCTCGGCATCCAGCGAGTAATCGGCGACCGAACCGAATGGCTTGCCCAGCTCGCCGGTGGTGAAGAACTCGACCTTCTTGCCGATCAGGTAGCGGTTGTAGTCCCACTTCACCGCTGCCGAATAGAAGTTATCCTTGCCGCCATCGCGGTATTCGTAGTCGGTGCGGTTGATCAGCGAACCAAGCGAGAACGCGCCCAGCTCGTCGTCCCAGAACTGATAGCCCGGGCCAGTACCGATGGTACGCTGGCGCGCCAGATTCTCGATCTGGTCACGCTTGTATTCCAGGCGCCCCTGCCAGAACCATTTTTCGGTGAGGAAACGGTCCAGCGCGTACTCGGCGCTCCAGTTGTTGGTGGTGGTGACATCGTCCTTGGTTTCGCGGTTGTACTCGCCTTCGGCGTTGTGCCGCCAGCGGCCATGGCGCGCGGTGGTCTTGAAGCTGACGTCGTAGTCGTCGGTGTCGTTTTCGGCACGCTTGTAGTCCAGCGCCAGGTCGACATTACCTTTCCACAGGAAGTCCTCGACCAGCGGGCGCGGCTTCATGATCTGCTCGATACTGGCGAGCTCCACGGTCTTGGGCGCATCGCCGTTGGCCAGGGTCACCTTGCCGGCTTCGGCGGCCTTGAGCGACTTGGCCTTCTCGCCGGAGTAGGCGTCCTGCTTGACCAACAGTTCCTGGTCGCTTTCGAGGGTCTGAACCTGCTTCCAGTCCAGGGCGATACTGCCGCCATAGGGTGTTTCGAGCAGCAGCTTGCCGCCGTCGAAGACCTTGATCTTGCCGCTCAGGCGGTCACCGTTCTTCATCCATACGGTGTCGGCCAGCACGGGCGCAGAGAGGGTGGCGGCGAAAAGGCACAGCAAAGCTCTAGAAGACATAGGCAGAATTTGCGTTCGGTTGGACGAAAAAAGTCGGGCATTATCCAGATACCCACGACCAGAGCAAGGACAGACCGGGCCTATGCCTACGAGTTCAATTCTCATTTCCGTCAACTTTTCATCTTGTTTCACCTTCAGGTCAGGAATTGACTGATGTCTGATCAATCGATTCCGCATCCGGACGATCCCGAAGCCCGACGAATGGCACTGTATTCGGTCCTCGGCCAAGTGCCGGCTGGCAAGGTGATCAGTTACGGCCAATTGGCGGAACTGGCCGGCCTTGGCCGCGCTGCACGCTGGGTCGGGCGCACCCTCGGGCAACTGCCGTCTGACACACGCCTGCCGTGGCACCGGGTGCTCGGGGCCGGTGGCCGCCTGAGCCTCGCGTTGGGTACGCCGTCGGGCGACGAACAACGCGCCAGGCTGCGCGCAGAGGGCGTGAATGTGACCAATAATCGAGTGGATATGTCGCGCCATGGCTGGCGCCCAATGGAGCACAGCGGTTAGAGTGCGCGCTTTGTTTTCGCAAACTTGAGGCAGATGTTGGCCCATGCCCCGTAAAACCTGGCGCGCTGCGCTCGCTGCCTATGCCAGCCCGTCGACCTTGGTGCTGTTGTTGCTCGGTTTCGCCGCCGGCCTGCCCTACATGCTGGTGTTTTCAACGCTTTCGGTGTGGCTGCGCGAAGCCGGTGTCGCCCGCGAGACCATCGGCTATGCCAGCCTGATCGGTCTGGCCTACGCGTTCAAATGGGTCTGGTCGCCGCTGCTCGACCAATGGCGCCTGCCGCTGCTCGGCGGCATGGGACGGCGTCGCTCGTGGCTGCTGCTGTCGCAGGTGCTGGTCGTCGTAGGGCTCATGGGCATGGGCCTGTGCGATCCGCAGAAACACCTGTCCTGGCTGATCGCCCTGGCGGTGCTGGTGGCCTTCGCCTCGGCCACCCAGGACATCGCGGTCGACGCCTACCGCCTGGAAATCGCCGATGACCAGCGCCAGGCTGCCCTAGCCGCCAGCTACATGGCTGGCTATCGGGTCGCGGCACTACTGGCCACCGCTGGCGCGCTGTTCTTCGCCGAATGGTTCGGCTCCACCGGTTTCAGCTACCTGCACAAAGCCTGGACCGGCACTTACGTGCTGTTCGGCATCCTCATGCTGCCGGCGCTGTTCACCACACTGGTGATGCGTGAACCTCCCGTGCCGTTGCGCACGCAGCTGTCGGCGGCGCGCTACGGGTTGATGCATCAGCTGGTGTCGGTGTTCGTGCTGATCATCCTGCTGGTATCGGTGCCCGCCAGCTTCACCCAGATGTTCAACACCGACTGGGCCAGCGTGGTGTTCGGCGACTCGACCATGCTCGACCTGCTGCTCGAGGACCGCGCCTTCCTGCGCCTGATCCTCTATGCACTCCTGACCTGGGCCTGCCTGTCCTCCATGGGCCGCCGCGGCCTGGCGCCGGTACTCACGCCGGTCAACGACTTCATCGTCCGCTACCGCTGGCAGGCCTTGCTGTTGCTGGGGCTGATCGCCACGTACCGGATGTCGGACACCGTGATGGGCGTCATGGCCAACGTGTTCTACATCGACATGGGCTTCACCAAGGACCAGATCGCCAGCGTCAGCAAGATCTTCGGCCTGATCATGACCCTGGTCGGTGCCGGTGTCGGCGGGCTGCTGATCGTGCGCTTCGGCATCCTGCCGATCCTGTTCATCGGCGGCGTGGCGTCGGCAGGTACCAACATCCTGTTCGTGATGCTGGCCGACATGGGGCCGAACCTGGAAATGCTGGTGGTGACCATCTCGCTGGACAACTTCAGCTCCGGCATGGCGACCTCGGCGTTCGTTGCCTACCTGTCGAGCCTGACCAACCTGAAGTTCTCGGCCACCCAGTACGCACTGCTGAGCTCGATCATGCTCTTGCTGCCGCGGCTGATCGGCGGCTATTCGGGGGTGATGGTGGAGAAATTCGGCTATCACAACTTCTTCATGATCACCGCCCTGCTGGGCGTGCCCACGCTGATCCTGATCGCGCTGCACTGGCGCCAGGAAGTGGGACGCGGCAAGCAGGCGCAGGCAGAGAACTCGGTGACCGAGCAGCCCTGACAGTCACCTGATCCTTTTCGCGGGCAAGCCCGCGAAAAGGGCGACGCCGTTTTCAAGCCTACTGAACGACAGCCCCTTCCCCAGGCCGACCGCCCACCACGAACCACAACGGCCACAGCGCCAGCGCCCCGGCAATCCCTGCACCCAAGGCAAAGTGCAACAAGCTCGCCCCTGCACCCAGCATCGCCAACACCGCGCCCCCCAGCCCCAGCAAGGCGATGGTGATCATCCCCAGCATCGCCGACACCAGCCCCTTGCTCTGCTCGCTGGAGAACAGCGTCATGCGGTACAGCACTGCGTTGGCCACACCCAACCCCAGTGCATAGAGCGACATGCCAGCGACCACACTGGTCACCGTCGGCCACAACCAGGTCGCCAGCACCATCAGGCACAACCCGGCCAGGTACGGCCACAGGGCACCGCGCACCAGCGCAGGCAGCGGATAACGATCCGCAATACGATTGATGATGAGGTTGCCGAGGATCAGTCCACCAAACACCGGTAACTGCCACAGCGCGTATTCCAGGGTGCTCAGCCCCTCGTCATGAATCAGCAGGACCGGCGACAGGCCGATCCAGCCGATCAGCGGCAAGCCCACCAAACCCAATGCCGCGCTGCCAGCCACAAAACGACGGTTGCCCAGCAACTGCGCGTAACCGGCCAGCAAGGGCAACAGGTGGATGGGCGTGAAGGCCAGGCGCGAGCCATCACGGCGCTCGACCCCGAGCGTTTCAGGCATCAGGCGATACAGCAGCCCCCAGCACAGCACCGCGCCCACCGCGAAGGCGACGAACAGCCAGCGCCAGTCGAGCCACTGCAGCATCAACGTCCCCACCAGCGGCCCGAGCAACGGCGAGAGCAGCGCAATGTTGGCCAGCAGCGCCATCATCCGCACCGCGTCAGCCTCGCTGAACGCCTCGTTGAGCGCCGGATAGCTCACCGTCACCACGAAGCCCAGGCCAATGCCCTGCAGCAGGCGCAGCAGATTGAACAGGCCGATATCGTGCACCCAGAAGGTCGCAAGGCATGCCGCACCAAAGAAGGCGCAGCCGGTCAGCAGCAGTGGACGGCGGCCATAGCGGTCGGCCAGCGGGCCGATCAGCCACTGCAGTACTACGCCGCCAAGCAGGTAGAGGTTCAGGGCGTGGGGAATGAATTCAGGGCTGGCCTTGAGATCGTCGACCACCACCGGCATGGCAGGCATGACGGCATCGCTGGCCAGGTAGGTCAGCAGTTCGAACAGGGCAAGGGTCAGGCCGAACAACAGGGCCCGCAGAGGAGTGATATACAACAATGGTTTCATGATGGCGTTTCGGGTGCAGACAGAAGGGGTCAGGCTATATGCCAGAAATCACCGGCTTTGGCTGTGAACAAGTGTAAGGCGCAAAAAACAAGGGCCCCTACAGGGGCCCCGTTGTACAGCGTGGGTTACTGCGCGGCAGTCTCCTGCACCACGCGAATCACCCGCTGCGGGAAGGGAATGTCGATCCCCTCGGCCTTCAGGCGATCGCGCGCCTGCTCATTGAGCATGAACATCACGTCCCAGTAGTCGGCAGTCTTGGTCCACAGGCGCAGCGACACGGTGATCGAACTGTCACCAAGCGTGGCAACCACCGCCTGAGGCGCTGGGTCGGGCAGCACCCGAGGGTCCTGCGCCAGCTCCAGCAGAACGTTGCGCGCCTTCTGCAGGTCGGCCTCGTAGTCCACACCCACGTCGAACACGACCTTGCGCGTCGGCTGGCGGTTGGTGTTGACGATGATGCCGTTGGACAAGGTGCCGTTAGGCAGAATGACCGTCTTGTTATCACCGCTACGCAGCACGGTGTGGAAGATCTGGATGCTGTCGACGGTCCCGCTCACACCCTGGGCCTCGATCCAGTCACCGATGCGGAACGGGCGGAACAGCAGGATCAGCACGCCACCGGCAAAGTTTGCCAGGCTGCCCTGCAAGGCCAGGCCGATGGCCAGCACGGCACCACCCATGGCAGCGACGAACGAGGTGGTTTCGATGCCGATCATCGACGCCACGCTGATCGCCAGCATCACCTTGAGCACGATGTTGGACAGCGTGCGGATGAAACCCTGCAACGCCGGGTCAGCTACCCGCAGGCCGACGAGCCTGGCCAATCGATCACTGATCTTGTTGGTGATCCACCAGCCGATCGCCAGGGTCAGCAGCGCCAGCAACAAACGACTACCATACGCCATGATCAAGGGAATCCAAGTCTCGGACTGGCGTACCAGTTGATCGACTTCAGCGTTCAAATCCATGTTCATCTCCTGATGTCGAACGACACGTGCACAGTAAAGCAGACCGCCGGACATTCAGCGGTCGCAGGAAGCGATGGACATTGGTGTGCCATCAAGGTTCCTGCCCCGCAGAATCAGTCGCGGAAGTTGTTGAACTGCAGCGGCATGTCGAATTCCTTGGCGCGCAGGGCAGCGATGGCTTCCTGCAGGTCGTCGCGCTTCTTGCCGGTGACCCGTACCTGCTCGCCCTGGATGGCGGCCTGGACCTTGAGCTTGGCATCCTTGATATGGGCGACGATCTTCTTCGCCAGCTCCTTGTCGATGCCCTCGCGGAACTTGGCTTCCTGTTTCATTTCCTTGCCGGAAGCATAGGGATCCTTGGTTTCCAGGCACTTGACGTCGATCTTGCGCTTGACCAGCGCCAGGCGCAGGATTTCGATCATCGCCTCGAGCTGGAATTCGGCTTCGGCAGTGAGCATCACGGTCTGCTCCTTGTCCTTGAACTCGAAGCTGCCCTTGCCCTTGAGGTCGTAGCGGCGATCGAGCTCCTTGATGGCGTTTTCGACCGCGTTCTGCACTTCGTGCTTGTCCAGTTCCGATACCACGTCGAACGAAGGCATGGTTGTTCTCCATAAAATAAAAGCGCGCTCGGCTTGAAGATGGAGCGCGTCGGGTTTGATGGTTAAAATGCGGGCTCATTATAACGGGTTGCGAAACGCAGATGAGCAGCACCTGGCATATTCTCGGCGCCGGAAGCCTCGGCAGCCTCTGGGCCTGCCGCCTGGCACGGGCGGGCAAGGCCGTGCGCCTGGTGCTGCGCGACGAACAGCGCCTGGCAGCTTATGAAGCCGAAGGCGGCCTGACCCTGATCGAACAGCACCAGACAACACAATTCGCCATTCCGGCACAGACCTGCGAGGGCGAAGGCCCTATCCACCGCCTGCTGCTGGCGTGCAAGGCCTACGACGCCGCGCCTGCCATCGCGCGCCTGGCGCCGCGGCTGGCCGAAGGTGCTGAGCTGGTCCTGCTGCAGAACGGCCTCGGCAGCCAGGATGAAGTGGCCGAGCAGGCTCCCCACGCCCGCTGTATCTTCGCCTCCAGCACCGAAGGTGCGTTCCGCGAGCGCGACTGGCAGGTGCGGTTCGCTGGCCAGGGCTTCAACTGGCTGGGCGATCCGGGCAACCCTGGCGTCCCCGAATGGTTCGGCGATCTGAGCGAGGCCGGCATCCCGGCCGAGTGGTCGCTGGACATACTCACCCGCCTGTGGCGCAAGCTTGCACTTAATTGCGCGATCAACCCGCTGACGGTGCTTTACGACTGCCAGAATGGCGGGCTGCTTGGTCACCTGCCTGAAGTCGACGAACTGTGCGTGGAACTGAGCACCCTCCTGCGCAGTGCCGGGCAAGCGCAAGCGGCGGAAAACCTGGCCGAAGACGTCCAGCGGGTGATCGTGGCGACCGCGGCCAACTACTCTTCGATGTACCAGGACGTGCGCGCAGGCCGACGTACCGAGCTGCACTACCTGCTTGGTCATGCCTGCAACGTTGCCGCCCGGCATGGCCAAGCGACACCCGGCCTGGAACACCTGCGCCAACGCCTGGTCGATAACCTGCAGGCACGCAACCTGCCCAGCGACTGACGCTGCCCACCCACCGACACGGACATCACCTCGCCCATGACCCTGCGCCAACGCCTGGAAAACCTCCCGGTCGGGCAAAAACTGCTGGCCGCCCTGCTGGTGCTGCTGGTCACCATCCTGCTGGTGGCCAACCTGGCCTTCATCAGCGCCGCCTACTGGATCACCCAGGAAAGCATGGCTCCCCAGGCGCTACAGACCATCGGCCGGTTGGTCGCCAACCCACAGCTTTCCGCGCGCGCCAGCGACAGTCCAGAAGCCGCCAGCGCCTTGCTCAAGGAGCTCGACAGCTATTCACCGCTGCGCGCCGCCGCCGTGTATGCCAGCGACGGGCGCCTGCTGGCCCAACTGCAACATGGCCAGCCACTGAGCATGCCCAAGCGCTACCGCAACATCGACGGCTGGCGCCTCACCGAGTTTCGCAGCACCCAGCTGATCGCCCTGCCCCGTCCAGGCAGCCCGCCCGCGCACCTGCTGCTGGTGGCCAGCAGCGAATTGCCGGTTGCGTTCTATACCGGCACCCTGTCTGCCAGCCTGGCGATCCTGGTGTTCAGCATTCTGCTGTGGCTAATCATCGCCCGGCAGATCAAGCGCCTGATCACCCAGCCGATCAACAGCCTTGAGGAGCTCTCGCGCCAGGTGACTCGAGAGGAGAGCTACGCCCTGCGTGCGCAACGGGGCAACGACGACGAAATCGGCAGCCTTGCCGAAGCGTTCAACACCATGCTGTCGCGTATCGAAGCGCGCGAAGACCAGCTCAAGCGTGCCCGCGACGAATTCCAGTCGGCTTTCGACCAGGCCCAGGGCCTGGCCGAGGAAACCCGCCACACCAACCGCAAGCTGGAACTGGAAGTTCAGGTGCGCAGCAAGATCGAGAAAAAGCTGACAGGCTTCCAGAACTATCTGAACAGCATCATCGACTCCATGCCTTCGGCACTGATCGCCCTCGACGAGCAGCTCTACGTCACGCAATGGAACCAGGAAGCCACTGCGCTTTCCGGGACGCCGTTGGACGAGGCGCTGAACCAGCCGATCTTCATCGCTTTCGAGCCACTCAAACCATTCCTGCCACAGCTCAAGGAGACGGTGGAAAAACACCGGGTAGCGAAGGTCGAGCGGGTGACCTGGCCCAAGGACGACGAGCCACGCCACTACGCGCTCACGTTCTATCCGCTGACCGGCGGCGGCGGGCGTGGGGTGGTGATCCGCATCGACGACATCACCCAGCGCCTGTCGCTGGAAGAAATGATGGTGCAATCGGAAAAGATGCTCTCGGTCGGCGGCCTGGCCGCAGGCATGGCCCACGAGATCAACAACCCGCTGGGCGCAATCCTGCACAACGTGCAGAACATTCGTCGACGCCTGTCGCCGGAACTGCCGCGCAATCAGGAGCAGGCCGACGAGCTGGGCATCGACCTGGCCAGCATCAACCGCTACCTGAACGGCCGCGAGGTGCCGCAATTGCTCGACGGCATCCAGCAGGCCGGCGCGCGGGCCGCGAAGATCGTCACCCACATGCTCAGCTTCAGCCGCCGCAGCAACCGCCAACTGGCGCCTTGCAACCTGCCCGCCTTGATCGACCAGGCGGTGGAGATCGCCGGCAACGACTTCGACCTGACGGAGGGCTTCGACTTCAAGGGCCAGGCCATCGTCCGTCAGTTCGACCCCGAGCTCGGCCCCGTGCCCTGCACCGCCAACGAACTGGAACAAGTGCTGCTCAACCTGCTGAAGAACGCCGCTCAGGCCATCCATCAGCGCCCGGCGCCCAGCGAACCCGGGCGCATCACCCTGCGCACCCGCCTCAACCCGCCATGGGCCGAAATCCAGGTGGAAGATAACGGCATCGGCATGCCCGAGTCGGTGCGCAAGCGCACCTTCGAGCCGTTCTTCACCACCAAGGAGATCGGCCAGGGCACCGGCCTGGGCCTTTCGGTCTCGTACTTCATCATCACCAACAACCACAAAGGGCAGATGGAGGTGCACTCCACCCCAGGCCAAGGCACCTGCTTCACCCTGCGCCTGCCCTTGAGCCAGCTGGGGGCCATGCCCCCGGCCAAGACGGAGGCATGACATGGGCTATCGCCTGTCGAAGATCTACACCCGCACCGGCGACAAGGGCGAGACCGGCCTTGGCGACGGTCGCCGCGTCCCCAAGGACCATCCGCGCATCGAGGCCATCGGCGAGGTGGACATGCTCAACAGCCAGCTGGGTGTGCTGCTCGCCGGGCTGGCCGAACAAGGCCTGGATGAGCTGAGCGAGGTGTTGGCGCCTTGTCAGCATCGCCTGTTCGACCTCGGCGGCGAGCTGGCGATGCCCAGTTACCAGGCGCTGGACCAGGCCGAAGTGCAGCGCCTGGAAGCGGTCATCGATAGGTGGAACGAGGAGCTGGGGCCATTGAAGAACTTCATTCTGCCCAGCGGCTCGGCGCTGGTGGCCCAGGCCCACGTGTGTCGCGCCCAGGCACGGGCGGCGGAGCGGCGCTGCCAGCAGTTGAATGCCGTCGAGCCGCTTGAGGGGGTGGGGTTGGCCTATATCAACCGGTTGTCGGACCTGCTGTTTGTCGCAGCACGGATCATCGGCCGACGCCAGGGGGTGGCCGAGGTGCTGTGGCAGCCTGCCGAGAAGCCGCAAGGCTGAGACCATCGGGGCCGCAAAGCGGCCCCGGATACGACTCAGGCTTGAGGCCAGAACGCCCGAATCCCGGCAACACCTTGAGCCCCCGCCTCCCGGGCCCGCTCACGCTCACCCGGCCCGACCCCGCCCAGCAGGAACACTGGCTGGTTGAAGCCTGCAATCAAGCGCTGTGCCTCCTCCCAACCAATCGGCGTGGCCTCGGGGTGGGTCTGGGTAGGCTGTACTGGCGACAAGGTGACAAAGTCCACCCCCATCTGCCGTGCCAGTTCCAGCTCCTCGGCGCTATGGCAGGACGCCGCCAGCCAGCGATTCTGCGGGAACGGTCGCCCCTTGGCAGCGTACTTGCGCAATTGCGCCGCCGTCAGGTGCCAACCTGCGGATGGGAAATCACCCAGCCACTCCAGTGGCCCCTTGAGCATCAGCAGGGCCTTGCCTGCACAGAGCCCCACCGCATCGACCGCCACATCGCGGTACTTGGGGTCGTACATGTCTGGCGCGCGCAACTGGATCAACCTGATGCCAGAGGCCACTGCCTTCTGGATACCGCGCAGCAACGCCGGGGTATCGAGCCCATCCGGGGTGATCAGGTACTGGTCCGGCAGGCGCGTGGCCGCCACGATCGGTTTATTGGCCTCGGGAAATGCATACTGGTCCAGGTCTCGCGGAGCAACCCACGCCAATGGCTGGCCCTCGGCGCCATGGGGCTCGCCGGTGAAAGCCGACACCTCGCGCACGTCCAGCAGCACCTGCTTGTCCGAGTAGTCATGGCTGACCTTGATCAGCGGCCGAGAGGCGCTGACGACGATACCCAGCTCCTCGTGGAGCTCACGGGCCAGTGCGGCCTCGACGCCCTCGCCCTCTTCCACCTTGCCGCCGGGAAATTCCCACAGGCCGCCCTGGTGCTGAGTATCGGCGCGGCGCGCGATGAGGATGCGCCCGTCGACACCGCGAATGACGGCTGCAACTACATGGATCCGTTTCACCCGTTACACTCCATCAAGCCCGCCTTCTGCCAGGCCTGGAAGGCCTGCCAGTTGTAGATCGTTTCGATGTACGCCGCAGCCTGCGCGGGCACTTGCACACGGTAGGTACGCAAACGTACCGCCACCGGGGCGAAGAAAGCATCGGCCAGCGTAGGCCGTCCGAACAGGAACGGGCCGCCGTCCTTGACCATCAGGCGGCACTCGCCCCACAAGGCGACGATGCGGTCGATATCGACCTGCACTTCGAGCGGCACGCTATCCAACGCCTGATCGCGCGAAAGATCGAACGGCATCGCACCGCGCAAGGCGAAGAAACCACTGTGCATCTGCGCACACGCCGAGCGCGCCTGGGCACGCGCAGCGACATCAACCGGCCAGAGCTGCGCCTCGGGGTGCTGTTCGTTGAGGTATTCGGCGATGGCCAGGGAGTCGGCGATCACGCCGTGCTCGGTCTTGAGCAACGGCACCTTGCCGGTGGCCGAGAATTCGAGAATGCGCTTGCGGGTATCAGGCTGGTTGAGTTTGATCAGTGTCTCGTCATAACCGACGCCAGCCAGCTCCAGGGCCAGGGCGCCGCGCAGCGACCAGGAAGAATACAGCTTGTCGCCGATGATCAGGTGATAGCTCATGGTTCGGCTCCATTGCTCTTTGGATTCAGGGCTGCTGCGCAGCCCATCGCGACACAAGGCCGCTACACAGGTCCCCTTCGAGCCTGTGGCAGCGGCCTTGGGTGGATCAGGTACGGTATTCGGCGTTGATCTTCACGTACTCGTGGGACAGATCAGTAGTCCAGATGGTTTCGCTGCACTGGCCGCGACCCAGTTCGATACGAATGGTGATCTCTTCCTGGGCCATCACCGCCGAACCTTGCTCTTCGGTGTAGCTCGGGCTGCGACCGCCCTTGCTGGCGATGCACACGCTGTCCAGGTACACATCGATCAGGCTGACGTCCAGTTCCGGCACGCCTGCACGGCCGACGGCAGCCAGAATGCGGCCCCAGTTGGGGTCGGAGGCGAACAGTGCAGTCTTGATCAGCGGCGAATGAGCGACGGCATAGCCGACATCCAGGCACTCCTGATGATTCCCCCCGCCATTGACCTGCACGGTCACGAACTTGGTCGCACCTTCGCCATCACGGACGATGGCCTGCGCCACTTCCATGCACACGTCGAACACGGCCTTCTTCAGCGCTTCGAACAGCGCGCCACTCGCCTCGGTCACCTCCGGCAAGTTGGCCTTGCCGGTGGCGATCAGCATGCAGCAATCGTTGGTCGAGGTGTCGCCATCGATGGTGATGCGGTTGAACGACTTGTTGGCACCGTCGAGCATCAGGTCCTTGAGCACAGCCGGGGCGACCTTGGCGTCGGTGGCGATGTAGCCGAGCATGGTGGCCATGTTCGGGCGGATCATGCCTGCACCTTTGCTGATCCCGGTGACCGTGACGGTGACGCCGTCGTGCTGGAACTGACGGCTGGCACCCTTGGGCAGGGTGTCGGTGGTCATGATGCCAGTAGCGGCTTCGGCCCAGTTGTTTTCCGAAAGGTTGTCCAGCGCAGCCTGCAGCGCGCCTTCGATCTTCTCGACCGGCAGCGGCTCGCCGATCACCCCGGTGGAGAATGGCAGCACGGACTCGGCAGGCACGCCGGTCAGCTCGGCCAGCTTGGCGCAGGTGCGCTCGGCGGCGGCCAGGCCCGGCGCGCCGGTACCGGCGTTGGCGTTACCGGTGTTGGTCAGCAGGTAGCGCACGGTGCCCTGCACGCGCTGCTTGGAGAGGATCACGGGAGCGGCGCAGAAGGCGTTGAGGGTGAACACACCGGCAACGCTGGAGCCTTCGGCGCAGCGCATCACCACCACGTCCTTGCGCCCAGGGCGCTTGATGCCCGCCGAAGCGATGCCGAGTTCGAAACCGGGAACCGGGTGCAGGGTAGGCAGGGGACCGAGACCGACAGCCATTGGAGCGCTCCTAGAAAATGAATGAGTTGCGAAAAGCAGGGCCGCTTTGCGCCCCATCGCGGCACAAGGCCGCTCCTACAGGTTCTGTGCGATGCCTGTGGGAGCGGCCTTGTGCCGCGATGGGCCGCCAAGCGGCCCTAGATGTCAGGTGACGGATCGAATCACTCGATCTGACCATGGCAATGCTTGAACTTCTTGCCCGAACCACACCAGCACGGCTCGTTGCGGCCCAGCTTCTGTTCGTTGCGAACGGGCGCAGAGGCTACAGCCACTTCGGCGCCCTCCTCGCTCAGTTGCTCGCTTTCCAGACCTGGGGCTGCGGCGTGCTGGAACTGCATGCGGCTGGCCAGTGCCTCGGCCTCGCGGCGCAGGCGGGCTTCTTCTTCGGCAGGGTCTTCGCGGCGAACCTGGACGTGCGAGAGCACACGGATGGTGTCGCGCTTGATCGACTCGAGCAGCTCCTGGAACAGGGTGAACGACTCGCGCTTGTACTCCTGCTTCGGGTTCTTCTGGGCGTAGCCGCGCAGGTGGATACCGTGACGCAGGTGATCCATGGTCGACAGGTGGTCTTTCCACAGGTCGTCCACCACGCGCAGCAGAATCTGCTTCTCGAAGGTGCGCAGGGCGTCGATGCCGGCCTGGTCTTCCTTCTCGGTGTAGGCGGTGGTGATCTCGTTCAGCAGCTTCTCGCGCAGGGTCTCCTCGTAGAGGTGATCGTCCTCGTCGAGCCACTGCTGGATCGGCAGCTTCATGGCGAAGTCGCTGGACAGCGCGGCCTCAAGGCCCGCCACGTCCCACTGCTCGGGCAGCGACTGCGGCGGAATGTGCTGGCTGATGGTGGCGTCGAGCACTTCCTTGCGGAACTCGGCGATGGTGTCGCCGATGTTCTCGGCAGCCAGCAGGCTGTTGCGCATGTGGTAGATCACCTTGCGCTGCTCGTTGGCCACGTCGTCGTATTCGAGCAGCTGCTTGCGGATGTCGAAGTTGCGACCTTCGACCTTGCGCTGCGCTTTTTCGATGGCGTTGGTGACCATGCGGTGCTCGATGGCTTCGCCGGATTGCATGCCCAGCGCCTTCATGAAGTTCTTCACCCGGTCGGAGGCGAAGATACGCATCAGGCTGTCTTCCAGCGACAGGTAGAAGCGGCTCGAACCGGCATCGCCCTGACGGCCGGCACGGCCACGCAGCTGGTTGTCGATACGACGCGACTCGTGACGCTCGGAGGCGATCACGTGCAGGCCACCGGCTTCCAGCACCTGCTGGTGGCGCTTCTGCCAGTCGGCCTTGATCTGCGCGATCTGCTCGCTGGTCGGATTCTCCAGGGCAGCGACTTCGGCTTCCCAGTTACCGCCCAGCAGGATGTCGGTACCACGACCGGCCATGTTGGTGGCGATGGTCAGGGCGCCCGGCGCACCGGCCTGGGCGATGATCTCGGCTTCCTTCTCGTGGTACTTGGCGTTCAGGACCTTGTGGTCGATGCCTTCCTTCTGCAGAAGGTTGGACATGTGCTCGGAGGTCTCGATGGTCGCGGTACCCACCAGAACAGGACGGCCCTTGGCCATACTTTCCTTGATGTCGGCGATGATCGCCGCGTACTTCTCGTCGGCGGTGAGGTAGACCAGGTCGTTGAAGTCCTTCCGTGCCAGCGGCTTGTTCGGCGGAATGACCATCACGTTGAGGTTGTAGATCTGGGCGAACTCGAACGCTTCGGTGTCGGCAGTACCGGTCATGCCGGACAGCTTGGTGTAGAGACGGAAGTAGTTCTGGAAGGTGGTCGAAGCCAGGGTCTGGCTCTCGGCCTGGATGTTCAGGTTTTCCTTCGCCTCGATGGCCTGGTGCAGGCCTTCGGACAGGCGACGGCCCGGCATGGTACGGCCGGTATGCTCGTCGATCAGCAGGATCTGGCCGTCCTGGACGATGTACTCGACGTTGCGGTGGAACAGCTTGTGCGCACGCAACCCCGCGTAGACATGGGTGAGCAGGCCCAGGTTGTGGGCCGAGTAGAGGCTCTCGCCTTCGGCCAGCAGGCCGGACTGGGTGAGCATCTCCTCGATGAACTGGTGACCGGCCTCGTTGAGCTCGACCTGGCGGCTCTTCTCGTCGATGGTGAAGTGACCCTCTTGAGTCACCTGGCCTTCGACTTCTTCGATGTGCTGCTTCAGGCGCGGGATCAGGCGGTTGATCTCGATGTACAGCTTGGAGCTGTCTTCGGCCTGACCGGAGATGATCAGCGGGGTACGCGCTTCGTCGATGAGGATGGAGTCGACTTCGTCGATCACGGCGAAGTTCAGCTCACGCTGGAACTTCTCGTCCTGGCTGAACGCCATGTTGTCGCGCAGGTAGTCGAAACCGAATTCGTTGTTGGTGCCGTAGGTGATGTCGGCAGCATAGGCGGCGCGCTTTTCTTCCGGCGGCTGGAAGGCCGAGACGATGCCCACCTTGAGGCCGAGGAATTCATACAGCGGACGCATCCAGTTGGCGTCACGGCGAGCCAGGTAGTCGTTGACCGTGACCACATGCACGCCCTTGCCGGACAGCGCATTCAGGTAGACCGCCAGGGTACCGACCAAGGTCTTGCCTTCACCGGTACGCATTTCTGCGATCATGCCCTCATGCAGGGTCATGCCACCGATCAGCTGGACATCGAAGTGGCGCATGCCCATGACACGCTTGCCGGCCTCACGGGCCACAGCGAAGGCTTCGGGCAACAACTGGTCGAGGGTTTCGCCTTTGGCCAGGCGCTCTTTGAACTCTGCGGTCTTGCCACGCAGTTGCTCGTCGGAAAGGGCCACCATCTTCTCTTCGAAGGCATTGACGGTGCTGACCGTCTTGAGCATGCGCTTGATTTCACGCTCGTTCTTGCTTCCAAAAAGTTTTTTTAACAAAGGCGCAAACATATCGGCAGGATCTTCCACACTTAGGGATGGAGGGCGGCCCCGTGAGTCGCCCGTGCAGCCCTTGGGCCGCATGCGAACGAGCATTCTACCCGGAAACGTTGGTGAGGAAAGTGGTGGATTTCCACGATGCTGGCACAGCGCTTTAAACGGGGCCTCTCTAACATAGGGACATTTTCCTCAAGTTCAAGGCGGCCAGAGATGAAACGTGTTTGGCGTCCTCGCGGGCGGGCCTGCGCCTGCACCCTCTGCACCGCCCCCAGGATCGGTGCTGCCGGCAAAGCGTCCGGCACAGGCAACGGCCCTGGCGGCATCTGTTAGACTGCCAATCTTGTAACCTCATGCGTACTCCGATGGCCTACAAACCCCCTTCTGCCCAGCCACCCGCCGCCTTGCTGCGCCAGGCCAGGCCGCTGCGCCTGCTGCTCAACCAGGCCGAGCGCCTCGAGCACCTGCAGCGTTTGCTGGAAAGCCAGTTGCAGCCCGCTGCCAGGGCACACTGTCATGTGGCCTCCTGGCGCGATGGCTGTCTGCTCCTGGTGGTGACGGACGGCCATTGGGCAACTCGTCTGCGCTACCAGCAGAAGCGCCTGCTGACAACGCTGCGAGCCATGGAAGCCTTCGCCAACCTGCAGCGCATCAAGTTCCAGGTGCAACCACCAGTTGGCGCACCCGCGCGCCCGACACACACCACCGAGTTATCGCAACAAGCGGCACAAAGCCTGCGCGAGACGGCGCAAGGCATTGATGACGAAAAACTGCGGGCCGCGCTGGAACGGCTTGCAGCACACGCCCGCGACAAGACCTGAAGTTCCAGGCGTTATCTGCGAAGGCGTCAAACACCGCTCGGCCATGGGCGCGCCAATAAAAAAGGCCACCCGAAGGTGGCCTCAATGAACTAGAGAGTGTTCGAACTTACACGGCCGCAACAGGGCGCATGTAGGAGATCGGTGCCGTACTGGCATCTTCGAAAGTCACCACTTCCCAGGCGTCCGTTTCTGCGATCAGCTTGCGCAGCAACTGGTTGTTCAGCGCGTGTCCGGACTTGTAGCCCTTGAACTCGCCGATCAGGCTGTTGCCCAGCAGATAGAGGTCGCCAATGGCGTCGAGGATCTTGTGCTTGACGAATTCGTCATCGGAGCGAAGTCCGTCTTCGTTGAGCACACCGGTCTCGTCGACCACGATGGCGTTCTCGACACTGCCACCCAACGCAAGGTTGTGCTTGCGCAGGTACTCGATGTCACGCATGAAACCGAAGGTGCGTGCTCGGCTGACTTCCTTCACGAACGACGTGCTGGAGAAATCAACCACTGCACTCTGGGTCTGGCCCTTGAGGACCGGGTGATCGAAGTCAATCTCGAAGCTCACCTTGAACCCGTCGAAAGGCAGGAAGGTGGCGCGCTTGTCGCCCTCCTCCACGCTGACTTCGCGCAGGATACGGATGAACTTTTTAGCGGCGTCCTGTTCTTCCAGGCCGGCGGACTGAATCAGGAATACAAAGGGACCGGCGCTGCCATCCATGATCGGCACTTCCGAGGCGGAGAGCTCGACGTAGGCGTTATCGATGCCCAGGCCCGCCATGGCGGAGAGCAGGTGCTCGACCGTATCGACCTTGACGTCACCGTTGACCAGCGTCGTCGACATGGTTGTCTCGCCGACGTTGGCCGCACGCGCCGGGATTTCGACCACAGGGTCGAGGTCAGCGCGGCGGAAAACGATGCCGGTATCCACGGGTGCTGGCTTGAGAGTCAGGTAGACCTTCTCTCCGGAATGCAGGCCGACACCTGTGGCACGAATGGTATTCTTCAGGGTGCGTTGTCTAATCATGGCATTGGCCGCTTTAGCGCTAATTGCGAATTGGTATCAACAAAGGCTGAGAATGATAGCAGACCCGGCCTTTGCTGAACACCAATCACCCTTATACCCCTGATAAATTCCATCAATCGGCCTGGCGACGCAGGAAGGCCGGGATGTCAAGATAGTCCAGATCGTCCTGTGGGTTGAGTTTAGCCGCAGCCGCAGCGCCTGCGTGTGCCTGGTTGCGCATCACGGTCGGACGCTCCAGGTCACGGTAGTTCACCGCCGACTGCTCCTGGCGAACCGGAGCCGGGTTGGAGGACTCGTACACCTGCTGTGCGGTCTGCAGCGTGTTGTCGACGACCTTGACCGGCTTCTCGATGCGCGCACCCAGGCCAGTAGCGACCACGGTGACGTGCAGCTCGTCGCGCATGTCAGGATCGATCACGGTGCCGACCTTGACCATCGCGTGGTCGGAGGCGAAGGCCTCGATGATGCTCCCCACGTCGGAGTACTCACCCAGCGACAGGTCAGGACCTGCGGTGATGTTCACCAGGATACCGCGGGCACCCTGCAGGTTGACGTCCTCGAGCAGCGGGTTGCGAATCGCCGCCTCGGTGGCCTCACGAGCACGGTTAGGACCGCTGGCGCAGCCGGTGCCCATCATGGCCATGCCCATCTCGCCCATCACGGTGCGCACGTCGGCGAAGTCGACGTTGATCATGCCCGGACGCTTGATGATGTCGGAGATGCCGCGCACGGCGCCAGCCAGCACGTCGTCGGCCTTGGCGAAGGCAGACAGCAGGCTTGCATCCTTGCCCAGGATGGTCAGCAGCTTCTCGTTGGGGATGGTGATCAGCGAGTCAACGCTTTCAGCCAGCATGCGGATGCCTTCATCGGCGATCTGCATGCGCTTGCGACCCTCGAACGGGAACGGACGGGTCACCACCGCAACGGTGAGGATGCCCATTTCCTTCGCCACTTCGGCGATGATCGGCGCAGCACCGGTACCGGTACCGCCGCCCATGCCAGTGGTGATGAACACCATGTTGGTGCCTTGCAGCACTTCGGCGATGCGCTCACGGTCTTCCAGCGCGGCCTGACGACCGACTTCCGGATTGGCACCGGCACCCAGGCCCTTGGTCACACCGGTCCCCAGTTGCAGGATGGTGCGTGCGCCAATGTTCTTCAGCGCCTGGGCATCGGTGTTGGCGCAGATGAATTCCACACCCTCGATGCTGCTTTTGACCATGTGGTTGACGGCGTTGCCACCACCACCACCGACACCGATCACTTTGATGACCGGGCTTTGCGGGACGTTGTCTACGAGCTCGAACATTTTCCCTCTCCTTACAGTTCTCTAGTTTTTGCGCCTACCACTACTGCTTTGAAACTTAGAAGTTGCCTTGGACCCAGCGCTTGAAGCGCTCAAGCACCGGGGCCTTAGGTTCATCGCCATAGCTGTTGCTGCTGCTGTTGCCGGTCAGGGGCAGGTCCTCGGTCTGCTTTTGCAGGCCGTAGGTGAGCAGTCCCACGCCGGTTGAATAGATCGGGTTGCGCACCACGTCGCTCAGCCCCCGAACGCTGTGCGGCACGCCGAGGCGTACCGGCATGTGGAAGATTTCCTCGGCCAGTTCCACGGCGCCTTCCATCTTCGATGTACCGCCGGTCAGGACGATGCCGGCCGGCACCAGATCCTCGTAGCCGCTGCGACGCAACTCGGCCTGGATCAGTGTGAAGAGCTCGTCGTAACGAGGCTCGACCACTTCTGCCAGGGCCTGGCGCGACAGTTCGCGCGGCGGACGATCGCCGACGCTCGGCACCTTGATGGTCTCGCCGGCGCCGGCCAGCTTGGCCAGGGCGCAGGCGTAGCGGATCTTGATTTCCTCGGCGTACTGCGTAGGTGTACGCAGGGCCATGGCGATGTCGTTGGTGACCTGGTCGCCGGCAATCGGGATCACCGCGGTGTGGCGGATCGCACCTTCGGTGAAGATGGCGATGTCGGTGGTGCCGCCGCCGATGTCCACCAGGCACACGCCCAGTTCTTTCTCGTCATCGGTCAGCACCGAATAAGCCGAGGCCAGTTGTTCGAGAATGATGTCGTCAATCTCGAGGCCGCAGCGGCGTACGCACTTCTCGATGTTCTGGGCGGCGTTGACCGCGCAGGTGACCACATGGACTTTCGCTTCCAGACGCACGCCAGACATGCCCAGTGGCTCGCGCACACCTTCCTGGTTGTCGATCACGTAGTCCTGGGGCAGGGTGTGCAGCACGCGCTGGTCGGCCGGGATGGCCACGGCCTGGGCAGCATCGAGCACGCGCTCGAGGTCGGCGACGCTGACCTCACGGTCGCGGATGGCGACGATGCCATGGGAGTTCAGGCTGCGGATGTGGTTGCCGGCAACACCGACGAACGCCGAGTGGATGCGGCAGCCGGCCATCAGCTGCGCTTCTTCCACCGCGCGCTGGATCGACTGCACGGTCGACTCGATGTTCACCACCACGCCTTTCTTCAAGCCGCGGGACGGATGCGTACCGATCCCGACGATCTCGAGGGTGCCGTCCGCCGCCACTTCGCCAACCAGCGCCACCACCTTGGAGGTGCCAATGTCCAGCCCGACGATCATTTTGCCGCTATGCGCGTTTGCCATGGTCCTGCCTCTCTCTAATTCTTCGCAACGGCGGGTTGGGCCGTCGTCGGTGCATTCGGTTCCCGCCAGCCAACCGCTAATCCGTTGGCGTATCGCAGATCGATGCGGGCGATGTTGGTGATCTGCTCTTTGAGTGTCTTGTCGTATATGGCAATGAACCGGCGCATCTTCTCCACCAGATGATCGCGCCCCAACAGCAGCTCGATGCCAGGGCCGGCGCTACCCGCACCGGTGGTCAGGAACCAGCTGCCTCGCTCGCGCAGCTCCAGGCGAGCGATGGAGAATCCCATGGGGCGCAGCATCTGGCTCAATACCTGATACTGCTGCATGACTTGTTGCTGAGCGCGCTGCGGCCCGAACAGCTGCGGCAAATGCTCATAATTGGCCAGCTCGCGCGGGGTGAACGCCTGGCCCTGGTTGTTGAGCAAGGCCTCATCGCCCCAGCGCGCGACCGGCAGTTGTTCCTCGAGGCGGATCACCACCTCGTCCGGCCATACCCGACGCACTTCGGCGTGGGCGATCCATGGCATCTGCTCGAGTTCCGTACGCATCGCCGGCAGATCGACACTGAAGAAGCTCGCCGCGACATAAGGCGCGATACGCTGCTGCACCGCCTGCTGGCTGATGTAGCTCAGGTCGCCTTGCACGGCGATCTTGGTGATCGGGCGGTCGGCGTAAGGCATCAACCGGATCGCGCCTTCGTAGGCGCCGAAGCCGGCAGCGACCAGCAGCACCGGCCACAGCAGGCGTTTCAGCCCACCGAAGCTGGGCCGTGGCAGGCGCGCCGATACGGGCTCGTCGGCCACCAGTCGGCTGGCACCGCGCGGCACCGGCTTGCTGCGGCCGGTGACGGGTTGCTGCTGACGTATCATTGCGCCTTGCATGGCTCTTAACCTCGCGTCGCTACGCTTTCGGCCAGGATCGCCAGCACCAGCTGCTGGAGGTCCAGACCGGCCGCGCGGGCCGCCATGGGCACCAGGCTATGATCGGTCATGCCGGGTGCGGTGTTGACTTCGAGCAGCCAGAACCGGCCCTGCTCGTCCTGCATTACATCCAGACGGCCCCAGCCCTCGATGCCGATGGCATCGCAAGCGCGGGCAGTCAGGTCCATCAGTTCCTGTTCCTTGCCAGCGTCCAGGCCGCATGGAATGCGGTACTGGGTGTCGTTGGCGATGTACTTGGCGTCGTAGTCGTAGAACACGTGCGGCGTACCCAGTGCGATCGGTGGCAGCACCTGCCCGCGCAGCACCGCAATGGTGAACTCCGGACCGTGGATCCACTGCTCGACCAGTACCTGGGAGTCGTACTTGGCAGCGTCCTTCCAGGCGGCAACCAGCTCTTCGACGCTGTTCACCTTGGCCATGCCGATGCTGGAACCTTCATGGGCCGGTTTGACGATCAGCGGGAAGCCCAGTTCCTTGCCGGCCTCGACACAGTCGCTTTCGCTGGCCAGCACGGCGTGACGCGGGGTCGGAATGCCCAGGCTCTGCCACACCTGCTTGGTGCGCAGTTTGTCCATGGCCAGCGCCGAGGCGAGGATGCCGCTGCCGGTGTAGGGAATGCCCAGGCACTCGAGCAGGCCTTGCATGCTGCCGTCTTCACCACCACGGCCGTGAAGAATGATGAAAGCGCGGTCGATCTTCTCGCTTTGCAAGCGGGCGAGCAGATCGTCACCCACATCGATGGCAACCACATCCACGCCGGCCGAGGTCAGCGCCTCGATCACCGCGGCGCCCGACTTGAGCGAAACCTCGCGCTCGGCGCTCTTGCCGCCATACAGCACGGCGACGCGGCCGAAGGCCTTGACGTCGAGCGTGGAGTGCAGTTTGTCGTAGGCGGTACTCACAGCGGTTTCTCCTGCTTGGCGACAGCGCCAGCGAACAGCGGGCTTTTCATCAGTTGCGGGGCCAGGCCACCCACATCGCCGGCACCCTGGCAGATCAGGATGTCGCCAGCGCGCAGCAGTGGCTTGACCAGTGGCGCGAGCTCGGCACCACGTTCGATGTAGATCGGGTCCAGCTTGCCGCGCTGGCGGATGCTGTGGCACAGCTGGCGGCTGTCGGCGCCGGGGATCGGCTCCTCGCCGGCCGGATAGACTTCCATCAGCAGCAGCACGTTGGCATCACCCAGCACCTGCACGAAGTCGTCGTAAAGATCGCGGGTGCGGCTGTAGCGGTGCGGCTGGTAAACGATCACCAGGCGCCGGCTCGGCCAACCGCCGCGCACGGCCTTGATCACCGCCGCCACTTCGGTGGGGTGATGGCCATAGTCGTCGACCAGCATCACGCTACCGCCCTCGACTGGCAGCTCGCCGTACACCTGGAAGCGTCGCCCCACACCCTGGAAGCCCGACAGACCCTGGATGATGGCGTCGTCACTGATGCCCTCGTCGGTGGCAATGGCGATGGTGGCCAGGGCGTTGAGCACATTGTGGTTGCCCGGCATGTTCACCGACACCTCCAGCGGCTCGCAGTCGCGACGCAGTACGGTGAAATGCGTCTGCATGCCCTGCTGGCGCACATTGATGGCCCGGATGTCGGCTTCTTCGCTGAAGCCGTAGGTGACGGTCGGACGTTTGACCTGAGGCAGAATCTCGCGCACGACCGGATCGTCCAAACACATCACGGCCAGACCGTAGAACGGCAGGTTGTGCAGGAACTCGACGAAGGTCTTCTTCAGTTTGTTGAAGTCACCCTCGTAGGTCGCCATGTGGTCGGCGTCGATGTTGGTGACGACAGCGACCATCGGCTGCAGGTGCAGGAAGCTCGCATCGCTTTCATCGGCTTCGGCGATCAGGTAGCGGCTGGTGCCGAGCTGGGCGTTGGTGCCAGCCGCAGTCAGACGGCCACCGATGACGAAGGTCGGATCCAGGCCACCGGCAGCGAACACCGAGGCCAGCAGGCTGGTGGTAGTGGTCTTGCCGTGGGTACCGGCGACAGCGATGCCGTGGCGGTAGCGCATCAGCTCGGCCAGCATCTCGGCACGCGGCACCACCGGAATACGGCGTTCGAGCGCGGTGGCAACTTCAGGGTTGGCCGGATTGATTGCGCTGGAGACCACCAGTACATCGGCGGTGGCAGCGTTCTCGGCACGGTGGCCCACGAAAATTTCGGCGCCGAACGACTCCAGGCGCTGGGTGACCGGCGAGGCCTTGAGGTCGGAACCGGACACTTCGTATCCCAGGTTCAGCAGCACTTCGGCGATACCGCACATGCCCACGCCGCCGATACCGACGAAGTGAATGCGGCGAATGCGGCCCATCTTGGGCTGCGGCATGGCTTTCTGGCTTTCAACCATGGGCCACCTCCAGGCAGATATCGACCACGGTGCTGGTTGCAGCAGGCTTGGCCAGGCGGCGCGCAGTGCCGGCCATTGTGTTGAGTTTCTCGGGTTGCATCAGCACCTCGTTCAGGCGTTCAGCGAGCTGCGCTGCGCCAGTTGTCGCTTGTGGCATCAGGAAGGCGGCACCTTCGCGAGCCAGATATTGGGCGTTGTGAGTCTGGTGATCGTCGATCGCGTGGGGCAAGGGCACCAGCATCGAGGGCAGGCCTGCCGCCGCGAGTTCGCTGACGGTCAGGGCGCCGGCCCGGCACACCACCATGTCGGCCCAGCCATAAGCGTGGGCCATGTCTTTGATGAAAGGCTCTACCTGAGCCTCGATACCGGCCTCGCGATAACGCTCGGCGGTGATCGACGCATGTTGCTTGCCAGCCTGGTGGAACACCTCTGGCCGCAGGTCTGCAGTCACTTCGGACAGGGCCTTAGGCAGCAATTTGTTCAATGGTTCCGCACCGAGGCTGCCACCGAGCACCAGAAGACGCGCACGACGCTCGGCAAGGGCCGCACGAGGCGTTTCCAGGAACAGTTCGGGGCGCACCGGGTTACCGGTGGTCCGACGCTTCTCGCTGGCAGCGAAAGTGTCGGGGAAAGCTTCGCAGACTCGCGCAGCCAGTGGCACCAGCAGGCGATTGGCGGTACCTGCACGGGCGTTCTGTTCGTGAATCACCAGCGGCACACCGCACAGCCGCGCGGCAACACCGCCTGGGCCTGTGACATAGCCGCCAAAGCCCAACACGCACACCGGCTTGAGCTCACGAATGATGCGCCGCGCCTGCAGCACGGCCTTGACCAGGGTGAACGGCGCCTTGAGCAGCGACAGCTTGCCCTTGCCACGCAGCCCGCTGACCTGGATCAGGTGCAGCGGCAAGCCAGCCTGGGGCACCAGTTCGTTCTCGATACCCCGTGGCGTACCGAGCCAGTGCACGCTGTAGCCGCGCGCCTGGAATTCGCGGGCGCAGGCCAGGGCCGGGAACACATGCCCCCCGGTGCCACCGGCCATGATCAGTACGTTCTTGCCATCAGCGGCCATGACTGGTCTCCTCGGCAAAATCGCTCTCCTTGAACTCGTGCTCCTCGCTGCCCAGGTGCGTTCGACTCTCCCACTCGATACGCAGCAACAGCCCCACGCAGGCGCAGCAGATCACCAGCGAGCTGCCCCCGTAGCTGAGGAATGGCAGCGTCAGCCCCTTGGTCGGCAGCAGGCCAACGTTCACACCAATGTTGATCAGGAACTGGCCGATCCACAGGAAGGCCAGGCCGAAGGCCATGTAGGCGGCGAAGAACTGCTTGGCCTTCTCGGCCCACAGGCCGATGTACAAGGCGCGGATGGTGACGAACACGAACAGCGCGACGGTGCACAGCGAGCCGACTACACCAAGCTCTTCGGCCAGCACCGAGAACACGAAGTCGGTGTGCGCCTCAGGCAGGTAGAACTGTTTCTGTACGCTGTTGCCCAGGCCGACGCCCAGCCACTCGCCACGACCGAAGGCGATCAGTGCCTGGGTCAGCTGGTAGCCCGAACCGAACTGATCGGACCAGGGGTCGGTGAAGGTGATCAGACGCGCCATCCGGTAGGGTTGCGCCTGGACCAGGATGAACACCGCGACCACCGCCAGCACCACCATCAGCGAGAAGCGGAACAGCCCCACCCCTCCCAGGAACAGCATGGCCGCCGCAGCGCCCATCATCACCACGGTGGCGCCGAAGTCCGGCTCCATCAGCAGCAGGCCGGCCATGGGCAGCAGGACGATGAACGGTTTGAAGAAGCCCATCCAGCTCTCGCGCACCTCGGTCTGGCGGCGTACCAGGTAACCCGCCAGATAGATGACCACGAAGACCTTGGCGATCTCCGAAGGCTGGACGTTGAAGAAGCTGAAGCCGATCCAGCGCATCGAACCGTTCACTTCCCGACCGATCCCCGGCACCAGTACCAGCACCAGCAGGCCGAAGGCGCCGATCAGCATCATGAAGCCCATGCGCTGCCAGGTGGCGATCGGCACCATCATGGTCACACCGCAGGCAACAAGGCCGATCGCGACATACACCAGGTGGCGGATCATGTGATAGAGCGGATTGCCGGACTGCACGGCGGCCACTTCCGAGGACGCCGAGGTGATCATTACCAGGCCCAACCCCAGCAAGGCCAGGCAGCCAGCAAGGAAGGCGAAGTCGATGTCGATGCCACGACCGCTGATCAGCGGCGACGGATACGGCTTGATGATGCCGAAGATCATGCCAGCCCCTCCGCTGCCTGGGCGAACAAGCGCCCGCGTTCTTCGAAGTTCTTGAACATGTCGAGGCTGGCGCAGGCCGGCGACAGCAGCACCGCGTCACCTGGCTGGGCGAGCTCGGCGCAGCGCTGCACGGCTTCGTCCAGGGTCTTGACCCGGACCAGCGGCACGCTGTCGCCGAACGTCTCGGCCAGGCGCTCGGCGTCACGCCCCAGCAACACCACGGCGCGGCAATAGGCGGCGACCGGCTGACGCAAGGCGGCGAAATCAGCGCCCTTGCCGTCGCCACCGGCGATCAGCACCAGCTTGCCTTCGATGTCGGCACCCAGTCCTTCGATGGCCGCCAGGGCAGCACCGACGTTGGTAGCCTTGGAGTCGTCGTACCAGTTCACGCCATTGCGCTCGCGGATCCACTGGCAGCGATGGACAAGCCCCTTGAACTCGCGCAGAGCCTCGAGCATCGGCTCGAACGGCAGACCGGCGGCATGGCCCAGAGCCAGGGCTGCCAGGGCATTGCTCTGGTTATGGGCACCGCGGATCTTCAGCTCACGCACCGGCATCAGGGTCTGGAACTCGAAGGTCAGATACTTCTCGCCCTCCACTTCACGCAGGCCAAAAGCCTTGAAGTCCGGGGCGTTGAGGCCGAATGTCCAGCATGGACGACCTTCGACGGGCAGGGGCCGGCTGAGGGCGTCCTGACGGTTGACTACCACCTGGCGCGCACCGCGGAAGATGCGGTGCTTGGCCAGGTGATAAGCCGGCAGGCCATTGTAGCGATCCATGTGGTCTTCGCTGATGTTCAGCACGGTGGCCACTTCGGCGTTGAGCTGATCGGTAGTCTCGAGCTGGAAGCTCGACAGCTCCATGACGTACAACTCGACCGAATCGTCGAGCAGGTCAAGCGCCGGGGTGCCGAGGTTGCCGCCGACAGCGACACGCTTGCCGGCCTTGGCAGCCATCTCACCGACCAGGGTGGTCACCGTGCTCTTGGCGTTGGAGCCGCTGATGGCAACGATTGGCGCCTTGGCATGGCGTGCGAACAGCTCGATGTCACCGGAGAGTTTCACGCCGCGCGCGGCAGCCTGCTGCAACGCCGGGGTAGCCAGTGCCAGGCCTGGGCTTACGTAGAGCTCGTTGGCGCGGCACAGGAAGTCCACATCCAGTTCACCACAGCGCACTTCCACCTGCGGGTATTCACGGCGCAGGGTGTCCAGTTCCGGCGGTTGCTCGCGGGTATCGGCGACCGCAAAGGCAATACCCCGGTTCGCCAGGAAGCGAACCAGGGACATGCCGCTCTTGCCGAGGCCGACAACGATGCGGAATTGGTCGGAAGCGATCAGTGACACGCTCGTTTACCTCAGTTTCAGGGTGGCAAGGCCGATCAGCACCAGAATCACGGTGATGATCCAGAATCGGACGATCACCCGCGGCTCGGGCCAACCCTTGAGTTCGAAATGGTGATGGATCGGCGCCATGCGGAACACACGCTTGCCGGTCAACTTGAACGATGCGACCTGGATCACCACCGACAGGGTTTCCACCACGAAGATGCCACCCATGATGAACAGCACGATTTCCTGGCGGACGATCACGGCGATGGTGCCCAGCGCCGCCCCCAGCGCCAGGGCGCCGACGTCACCCATGAAGACCTGTGCCGGGTAGGTGTTGAACCAGAGGAAGCCCAGGCCTGCACCGATCAGCGCACCGCAGAACACGATCAGCTCACCCGAGCCCGGCACATAAGGGATCAGCAGGTACTCGGCGAACTTCACGTTGCCCGACAGGTAGCAGAAGATGCCCAGCGCACCGCCGACCATCACCGTCGGCATGATCGCCAGACCATCGAGGCCGTCGGTCAGGTTGACCGCATTGCTCGAACCGACGATGACGAAGTAGGTCAGCACCACGAAGCCAACGCCCAGGGGGATGGTGAAGTCCTTGAGGAACGGCACGATCAGCGTGGTTTCGACGCTGGTCGGGGCGGTCATGTAGAGGAAGACCGCAGCCCCGAGGCCGAACACCGACTGCCAGAAGTACTTCCAGCGGCTCGGCAGGCCACGCGAGTTCTTCTCGATCACCTTGCGGTAGTCGTCGACCCAGCCGATGGCGCCGAACAGCAGGGTGACGATCAACACCACCCATACATAGCGATTGGTCAGGTCGGCCCAGAGCAGGGTGCTGATGGCGATGGCAGACAGGATCAGCGCACCGCCCATGGTCGGGGTGCCAGACTTGGACAGGTGCGATTGCGGGCCGTCGTTACGCACAGCCTGGCCGATCTGGCGAATCTGCAGGGTACGAATCATCCAGGGCCCCAGCCACAGTGCCAGGGACAACGCCGTCAACACACCCAGGATCCCGCGCAGGGACAGGTACTGGAAGACCGCGAAGCCCTTGTAGAACTGTTGCAGATACTCAGCCAACAGCAGCAGCATTAATGTTTCTCCCCGCTGGCACCACACAATGCAGCCACGACGTTTTCCATCGCAGCGCTGCGCGAGCCCTTGATCAAGATAGTGGTATCGCTGACGCTCTCGGCACGAACGGCGTCGATCAGCTCAGCTTGAGTAGCGAAATGGCGGCCATTGGCGCCGAAGGCCTGGACCGCATGAACCATGTTGGTGCCAGTCGCGTACAAGGCATCGACCTTGCCACGTGCGTAGTCGCCCACCTGCCGGTGGCCTTCCTCGGCCCATTGCCCCAGTTCGCCGATATCCCCGAGCACCAGGACGGTGCGTCCGGAAAAGCCGGCGAGTATATCAATGGCGGCACACATAGAGGTGGGGTTTGCGTTGTAGGTGTCGTCGATCACCCGCGCACCGCTGGGCGCAATCTGTGCCACGGAACGGCCCTTGACTGGCTGCACTGCGGCAAGGCCGGCAGCGATGCCCGGCAGGCTCACACCTACGGCATGGGCGCCAGCCGCAGCGGCCAGCGCATTGGCGACGTTATGCGTACCAAGCAGGTTCAACTGCACCGACGCACTACCGCTCGGACCGTGCAGGGTGAACGAGGGGCAGCCGCGCGCATCGCGACCGATGTCGCTGGCATGGAAGTCGGCCTTCTCGTTGTTCAGGGCAAAGCTCAACACCTGGTGCGCGCCAGCGCGCTTGTGCCAGATGTCAAAGGCCTTGTCGTCCAGGTTGAGCACGGCGATACCGCCCTCCCCCAAACCTTCGAGAATCTCGCCCTTGGCCTCGACGATCTTCTCCGGGCCGCCGAATTCACCCACGTGGGCGGTGCCGGCGTTGTTAAGGATGACGACTTGTGGCTGGGTCAGGCCAACGGTGTAGCGAATCTCGCCGATGCGCGAGGCACCCAGCTCGATCACCGCAGCACTGTGATCGGGCGCGATCTCCAGCAACGTCAGTGGCGCGCCGAGGTCGTTGTTCAGGTTGCCACGGGTGGCATGTACCAGGCCGCGGGTGCGCAGAATGGAGGCCAGCATCTCCTTGACCGTGGTCTTGCCGCTGGAGCCGGTGATGGCGACCACCGGTTTGTCAAAGGCGGCGCGATTGAGCGCGCCCAGCAGGCCAAGCGCCACGCGGCAATCGGCGACCAGCAACTGCGGCAAGTCGACATCGGCGATTTCGCGCTCGACCAACGCAGCCACGGCGCCCTTGGCCTTCACATCGGCAAGGTAGTCGTGGCCATCGAAACGCGGGCCGGTCAGTGCAATGAACAGTTGCCCCGCAGCCACGCTGCGGCTGTCGATGCTGACACCGGTGAAGGTGGCGTCGGCCCCGACCAGACGAGCACTCAGTGCTGCGGTCAGCTGGCTGAGTGTCATGGGCTTAAGCATGTGGAGCCTCCCAGGCTGAAAGCGCCTTCTCGGCTTCGACCAGATCGGAGAAAACAAGGCGCTCGCCATTGATCTCCTGGTAATCCTCGTGCCCCTTGCCGGCCAGCACGATCACATCGTCGGCGGCAGCGGTGGCGATCAGGTGTGCGATGGCTTCGCCGCGACCGGCGACGAACTCGGCGTCGGCAGGCTTGGCGAAACCAGGGCGAATGTCATCGAAGATCCGCAGCGGATCCTCGGTACGCGGGTTGTCGTCGGTGACCAGCACGCGGTCGGCAAGACGCTCGGCCACTTCGGCCATCAGCGGACGCTTGCCGCGATCGCGATCCCCGCCGCAACCGAACAGGCACAGCAGCTTGCCGTGGGCGTGCGGACGCAGGGCTTCGAGCACCTTTTCCAGCGCATCGGGGGTGTGAGCGTAATCGACCACCACCAGCGGTTTGGCTCCCCCGCCCAGGCGCTGCATGCGACCGACAGGCCCTTGCAACTGCGGGATGACTTTCAGGATTTCGTCCAGCGAGTAATCCAGCGCCAGCAGCGTGGCCACGGCAGCGAGCATGTTGCTCAGGTTGAAACGCCCGAGCAGTTGGCTGCGCAGTGTGCGTTCGCCTTGAGCGGTGACCAGGATGGCGCACACGCCATCGTCGTCGAAAAGGGCTTCGCGGCAGAACAGCGAGGCGTCCGGGTTTTCCAGGCTATAGCTGAGCAGCCGGGTCTCGATATGATCGGCACTCGGGCGGCGGGCAAAGTCCTCGGCCAGACGACGACCAAAGGCGTCGTCCAGGTTGACCACCTGCCAGCGCAGGTCCGGCCAGGCGAACAGCTTGGCCTTGGCGGCCTCGTAGGCCTGCATGCTGCCGTGGTAGTCAAGGTGATCGCGCGACAGGTTGGTCATCACCGCGATATCGAAGGCCAGTGCTGCCACGCGCCCCTGCTCCAGGGCATGGGAAGACACTTCCATCGCCACGGCCTCAGCGCCACCCTTCTTCAGGTCGTTGAGCGTGGCTTGCACGGCGATCGGATCTGGCGTGGTCAGGCGGCCGCTCTGCAAGTCCCCGTAGAAACCGGTGCCCAAGGTGCCGATCAGACCGCAGCGCTGGCCCAACTGATCAAGGGCCTGGGCGAGCAGTTGCGTCACGCTGGTCTTGCCGTTGGTGCCGGTCACACCGACCAGATTGAGTTGGCGGCTCGGCTCGCCATAGAAGCGGCCGGCGATGGCCGACAGTTGCGCGATCAGGCCCTTGACCGGAATCAGCGGCACGTCGGTCAGCGGCAACACCGTGGCGCCCTGCTCTTCATAGGCAATGGCGGCGGCACCGCGGGCAAGCGCATCGACGATGTGATCACGACCATCGACCTTGGCACCTGGCACCGCCAGGAACAGATCACCCGGCCGCACCTGGCGGCTGTCGAGCGTCAGCTCGCGAATCAACGGATCGCGGCTGGCATGGGCGAAAAGCTTGCTCAATGGCATCGTCATCAACCACGCCCTCCCTTGGCGGGTACTGCACTGGCCTGCTGCGCGTTCGCGGGCGGCAGGTTATCCGGCGGCACGTTCATCAGCCGCAGGGTGCCGGACATGACCTTGCTGAACACCGGCGCCGAGACCAGGCCACCGAAGTAGCCGCCCTTGCCCGGCTCGTCGATGACCACAACGATGGCGTAGCGCGGGTCGCTCATCGGGCCGAAGCCTGCGAACAGCGAGCGGTAGGCGTTTTCGGTGTAGCCCTTGGAGCCGACCGTGGCCTTGCGCGCCGTACCCGACTTGCCAGCGACGTGGTAGAACGGTACCTGGGCGCGGAACACACCACGCGGCGCTTCGATCACCTGCTGCAACATGCCCTGCACGGTCTTGGCGGTTTCTTGCGGAATGGCTTGCACGGCTTCCGGCGCCTTGTCGACCTTGAGAATCGACAGCGGCACCATCTTGCCGTCGTTGGCCAGCGCGGCGTAGGCGTGAACCAACTGCAGGGCGGTGACCGATACGCCGTATCCATAGGAGAGCGTGGCTGTCTCGGCCTTGCGCCACTCACGATGATTGGGCAGGTTGCCAACACGCTCGCCCGGGAAGCCCAGGCCGGTGTACTGCCCCAGGCCGACCTGCGACATCACCCGATAGATGGCTTCGCCGCCGATATCGAAGGCGATCTTGCTCATGCCGACGTTACTGGAGTTGATCAGGATGCCGGTCAGGTCGAGGATCGGGCCCTCGCTCCTGGACACGTCCTTGATCGTGTAGCGACCGATCTGCAGGCTGCCCGGATACACCTCGACCTTGTCGGTCGGTTTCCAGCGCCCGCTCTGCAGGGCCGCACTCATGGAGATCGGCTTGACCGTGGAGCCGGGCTCGAAGACATCGATGATGGCCCGGTTACGCATGGCTGCCGGGAACATGCTGCGGCGGTTGTTGGGGTTGTACGTTGGCTGGTTGACCATCGCCAGGACCTCGCCGGTCTTGACGTCCATGATCACCAGGCTGCCGGCCTTGGCGTCCTGTTCGGCGATGGCGTTGCGCAGCTCGCGAGTCGCCAGGTACTGCAGGCGCAGATCTATCGACAACGCCAAGGTCTTACCGGCCTTGGCGTTCTTCGTGACTTGAATATCCTTGATCAGGCGACCGCGCCGGTCCTTGATCACTTGTCGCTTGCCAGGCACCCCGGCCAGCCACTCGTCGTAGGCGAGCTCGACACCTTCACGGCCATGGTCATCCAGGTCGGTGAAACCCACCATGTGCGCGGTGACATCACCCGCCGGATAGAAGCGGCGGAACTCTTCGAGGCCGTAGACACCGGGCACTTTAAGGTCGAGCACCTGCTGGCCCTGCTCGGGCGTGAGGCCACGAACCAGGTAGATGAACTCCTTGTTGGCCTGCTGGGTGAGGCGCTCGATCAATTGCTGCGGGTTCTGCCCCAGCACAGCGGCCAGTTGCGGCCAGCGATCCTTGGACGCCTGCATCTCCTTGGGGTTTGCCCACAGCGTGGTGACCGGCGTACTGACAGCCAGAGGCTCACCATTGCGATCGGTGATCAGGCCACGGTGTGCAGGAATCGGAATATGGCGCAGGCTGCGAGCATCACCCTGGCCCTTGAGGAAGTCGCGGTCGACCACCTGCAGGTCGATGATCCGCCAGCTGATGGCGCCGACCATCAACGCCAGCAGGCCAACGACGACCCGGAAGCGCCAGGGGTAGAGTGCACCCTCGAGCTTCATCATGGCGTCACCATCCGCACTTCGTCAGCGTTGGGCACGCGCATCTTCAACTGGCCGGCGGCCAGGCTTTCGATGCGGCTGTGGGCAGTCCAGGTGCTCTGCTCGAGAATCAGGCGCCCCCACTCAGCCTGGGCCTTGTCGCGTTCGCTCAGCTCGTTGTAGAGCGTGTTGAGCAACTGGCGGTTCCAGTGCGCGCTGTAGGAGACAGCGATGGCCGACACCAGCACGCCAACGAACAGCAGAAGCATCAGGAAGCTTCCGCCTGGCAATGGCTTGGCGAACAGGCGACTCACCGCAGCTTCTCCGCCACGCGCATGACGGCGCTGCGCGCACGCGGGTTGGCCTTGAGTTCCGCATCGGAGGCGAACTGCGCCTTGCCGATCAGCTTGATACGAGGTTCGAAGACCTTGTGCTGCACCGGCAGGTTGCGTGGCAGGTTATCCGCCTCGCCCTTGACCAGCTTGCGCATGAACAGTTTGACGATACGGTCTTCCAGCGAGTGGAAGCTGATCACCGCCAAGCGGCCGCCGACTTCCAGCGCCTCGAGCGCGGCGTCGAGGCCGGTTTCCAGGTCACCCAGCTCGTTATTGACGTGAATGCGCAGCCCCTGGAAGGCCCGAGTTGCCGGGTTCTTGCCCTTTTCCCAAGCAGGGTTGGCGACCTTGAGCACTTCGGCCAGGTCGGCAGTACGGGTGAAGGGCTGCTTCTCGCGACGCTCGACCACCGCACGCGCCATGCGGCCGGCAAAACGCTCCTCGCCGTACTCCTTGAACACGCGGGCTATTTCTTCGACGGGGGCGGTCGCGATGAACTCGGCCGCGCTGATGCCCTGGCCCGGATTCATGCGCATGTCCAGCGGGCCATCGTTGAGGAAACTGAAGCCGCGCTCGGGATCGTCCAGCTGCGGCGAGGAGACACCCAGGTCGAGCAGGATACCGCTGACCTTGCCGTCCAGCGCGCGCGCGCGCACTTCATCACCGAGCTCGGCGAAGCTCCGCTGCACAATGACAAAGCGGCCGTCTTCGGCCGCCAGCGCTTGCCCCGTGGCAATCGCCTGTGGATCCTTGTCGAAGCCCAGCAGCCGCCCTTGCGGCCCGAGCTTGCTGAGAATGAGACGACTGTGCCCACCGCGACCGAAGGTCCCGTCCAGATAGCAACCGTCGGCGCGCAGGGCCAATGCCTCGACAGCTTCGTCGAGCAATACGGTGATGTGGTTGAAGCCGCTATCTATCGTCACAGGATCAGGTCACGCAGTTCATCGGGCATGGCGCCCGGTTGTTGAATAGCTGCGAGGTCGGCTGCCGAAACCGCGTTCCAGGCATCCTCATCCCACAGCTGGAATTTGTTCAGTTGCCCCACCAGCATCGCCTTCTTGTCGAGCTTGGCGTACTCACGCAAACGGGGCGGCACCAGGAAACGACCACTGCCATCGAGCTCCAGGTCCACCGCATTACCGATCAGCAAACGCTGCAGGCGACGGTTTTCCTCACGCAGCGACGGCAAGGCACGCAACTTGGCTTCTATCTGCTCCCACTCATTGAGGGGATAAACACACAAGCAGGGATCAACAGCGTCGATGGTCACGATAAGTTGACCATTGCAACGCGAATCGAGCTCGTCACGGTACCGGCTCGGCATGGCGAGACGGCCCTTTGCATCGAGGCTGACGGCGTTAGCTCCGCGGAACACGGCTGCGATTCCCCACAATGTTAACTTTTTTGTGCCAGAAAACCCACTTCATCCCACTTTCTGCCACTTGCGCACACTATAGGAATCCGTCCGCCACACCGTCAAGGCGCGTTCATAAGGAAAACCCTTACAGGACCGAGATTTAGCGCAACAAAGGAAGGCGGAAGGACTACCGGGAGAAAAAACTGGCGGGAAAAATCAAGCGCACTCAAACGGATAGAGTGTGAAGTTAAAGTGAATTATCAAGAGTAAGAACTTTTCGGCATTACCAGGAGGGATCTGCTATCGATTCAAGCAGGGAAAGAAGAGGTGGAGAGTCGATCTGTAAGCCGGGTTTTGTCGAGGACAGTCATTCCTCTACGACGGCCATCACTGGACGCCTCTAGCAACCTACCCGGTTCCGACGCGGGCCACGCCATAAGGAACCCTATTTGGTCTTGCTCCGAGTGGGGTTTACCTAGCCACGAACTGTTGCCAGTCGCGCGGTGCGCTCTTACCGCACCTTTTCACCCTTACCGGCACCGAAGTGCTTAGGCGGTTGTTTTCTGTGGCACTTTCCGTAGGCTCGCGCCTCCCAGGCGTTACCTGGCACTCTGCCCTGCGGAGCCCGGACTTTCCTCCCCCTGCTTTTGCGGAACAAATGCAGGCAGCGACTGTCCGATCGACTCTCCGCCGGTAAGGGTAACGGCAGGCGCGAGCAAGAACAAGCAATACCGCAAATAATATCATTACGCCGCTAGTGGTTTTTCTGTTTATCCAGCGCCGCTTGATAAAGAAGATTCTTACGCACGCCAGTAATTTCCGCCGCCAATGCCGCCGCCCGCTTGAGCGGCAATTCTGCCAGCAACAGGTCCAGCACACGCATGGCGTCGCTGCTGATCGCCTGATCGTCTTGCGGCGCACTCCAGCCCGCGACCAGCACCACGCATTCCCCACGCTGCTGATTGGTATCCGCTGCGACAAAGGCGCGCAACTCGGCCAACGGCAACCCCTTGAGCGTCTCGAACGTCTTGGTCAGCTCTCGCGCCAGAACGGCCGGGCGCTCACCCCCGAATACCGCCTCCATGTCCTCCAGGCATTCGAGGATGCGATGCGGCGCCTCATAGAAGATCAAGGTCCGGGGCTCCTCCTTGACCTGCTCCAGTCGCGCATGGCGCCCGACAGCCTTTGCCGGCAGGAATCCCTCGAAGATGAAGCGATCAGAGGGCAGCCCTGCTGCCGACAGCGCAGCGATCAGCGCACACGCCCCTGGCACCGGCACCACCCTCACCCCGGCAGCCCGCGCCTGGCGCACCAGGTGATAGCCCGGATCGGAAATCAGCGGTGTGCCGGCGTCGGACACCAGCGCCACATCGTCCCCCGCCAGCAAGCGCGTGATGAAGCGACTGCCTTCGTCGCGCTCGTTGTGCTCATGACAGGCCGCCAGCGGCGTCTCGATGCCGAAGTGCTGAAGCAGGCGCACAGAATGGCGGGTATCCTCGGCCGCGATCAGCGCCACGCCGGCCAGCACCTTGAGTGCCCGGGCGCTCATGTCGTCGAGGTTGCCGATGGGCGTCGCAACGACGTAAAGCGTACCCGCTATGGATTTTGGAACCCCTGCAACATCAGTCACTGCACACACCTGCCTTGCCGATCAAAGGCGCCATTGTAGCCCGAGCGCCCGCAACAAGGCGCAAAGAACTTGGCCGCCATCCCCTGACATGCGACCTATAGTGAAGGATCAGCGTCAGCAAGATCGCGCCCCGGCCAGCGCTTGGGTACAATTGCCGGCCAACTTGATCGAGTAACAGGACCCTTACATGATCGCTTGCCTGCGGCTGCTCACAGCCCTCTGTCTCGCTGCCCTGCTGGCAGCCTGCGCCAGCTCGCCCTCATCCAGCCTGGGCGAACTGCCACGCACCCCGGACGCCAGCATCGAGCAACTGCTCGAGAAGGCGGCTTCCAGCAAGTCCGTCGAAGACGCCGCGCTGCTGCGCCTGAGCGCCGCCGACATGGCCTACCGGCAGAAGGACTTCCCACGCGCCGCACGCATCCTCGAGCAGGTTCCACTGGACACGCTCAAACCCGCGCAACAGGTGTTCGCCAGCACCCTGGCCGCCGAACTGGCGATGAGCCGCAACCAGCCCAAAGCCGCCCTCGGCGCACTGTCGCACCCAAGCCTGCAACGTGTCGGCGAGCTGCCCGAAGAGCTGCAGGTACGCACCTATAGCGTGCATGCTGCAGCCCTCGAAGCCGACGGCCAGGCACTCCCTGCTGCCCAGCAGCGCGTCTTGCTCGCCCCACTGCTCAGCGGCCCGGCCGCAGCCAAGAACAACGATGCCATCTGGTCGCTGGTAGCCTCGCTGCCCGCCGACCAATTGCAGCAACCGACCAGCAATCCGACCCTCGCCGGCTGGACCAGCCTGGCCCTGGCGGTCAAGAGCGCCGGCACCCTGGAACAGCAGCAGGCCGCCATCGATAACTGGCGCCAGCAACATGCCGATCATCCGGCCGCCAAGCAGTTGCCTGACGCACTGGTCAAACTCAAGCAACTGGCCAGCCAGCCACTGACCAAGATCGCCCTGCTGCTGCCACAGGAAGGCCCGCTGGCCGGTGTAGCCCGTGCACTGCGCGACGGCTTCATGGCAGCCCACTTCCAGGCCCAGCAATCCGGCCAGCCAGCGCCGGCGGTTCAGGTTTTCGACAGCTCGCGCCTCACCTCGCTGGATGACTTCTATCGCCAGGCCCAGGCGGCCGGCGTACAGCTGGTGATCGGTCCGCTCGAAAAACCACTGGTGAAAAAACTCGCCGACTACCCGCAACTGCCCATCACCACCCTGGCGCTGAACTACGCCGAGGCCGGGCAGAAATCGCCACCACAACTGTTCCAGTTCGGCCTCGCCGCCGAGGACGAAGCCCGCGAAGTCTCTCGCCGTGCCCGCGCAGACGGCCTGGTCCGCGCCGTGGCCCTGGTGCCGAGCGGCGAATGGGGCGACCGCGTGCTCGCAGCTTTCCGTCAGGACTGGGAAGGCAACGGCGGCACCCTGCTCGCTGCCGAGCGCATCGCCCAGCCGGTGGCCCTGGCTCAACAGATCGCCGATCTGTTCCAGCTGCGCCAGAGCGAAGGTCGCGCCAAGAGCCTGCAGAGTGCCGTGAGTGGCAATGTCGCCGCACAACCGTCGCGTCGCCAGGACATCGATTTCATCTTCCTCGCTGCCACCCCGCAGCAGGCCCAACAGATCAAGCCGACCCTCAACTTCCAGTACGCGGGTGACGTGCCGGTCTATGCGACCTCCAACCTCTACAGCGCCAGTGGAGACGTGAACCAGTACAACGACATGAACGGCATTCGCTTCTGCGAAACCCCATGGCTGCTGGACAACACCAACAGCCTGCGCCAGCAGGTGGTCCAGCAGTGGCCGCAGGCTGCCGGCAGCCTGGGTCGCCTGTACGCCATGGGGGTCGATGCCTATAGCCTGGCGCCACGCCTCGGCCAGCTCAAGGCGCTGCCTGACAACCGCGTCGAGGGCCTGTCCGGCAGCCTGAGCATCAACGCCAACCAGCGTATCGAGCGCCAACTGCCCTGGGCCGAGTTCTCCGGCGGCCAGGTCAAGCGCCTGCCGGACACGGCTCGCTGATGCCCGACGCCTCGCCTACCAGCGCCGGGCTCGCGGCAGAAAACCAAGCCCTCGATTATCTTCGAGGGCAAGGCCTGCAGCTGCTGACGCGCAATTGGCGATGCAAGGGAGGCGAGCTTGATCTGGTCATGCTCGACGCCGATACAGTAGTATTCGTCGAAGTCCGCTACCGCTTGCACGTGGACTTCGGCGGCGCCGTCGGAAGTATCGACGGGCGCAAGCAGAAACGTCTGGCGCTTGCCGCCAACATGTTCCTGCTGAAGGAGCCCCGCTGGGCCGATCACCCCTGCCGCTTCGACGTAGTCGCCCTGCAGGGCAGCCACCATGCAGGTCGGCCGCTTCAATGGCTGAAAAACGCCTTCGAATGCTGAACCCATTCCGATTTCTTTGCTCTATGTTTCGCGGGCTGGCCCCTGTCGCGCGTCGCGCAGGCCTCCGCCGCACTTAAGGTCACACCAGATGGACATGCAATCCCGAATTCGCCGGCTGTTCCAGGCCAGCATCGATACCAAGCAACAGGCAATGGACATCCTGGCACCGCACATCGAGCAGGCCAGCCTGGTCATGGTCAACGCGCTGCTCAACGAGGGCAAGATGCTCGCCTGCGGCAACGGCGGCTCGGCGGGTGACGCCCAGCATTTTTCCTCGGAACTGCTCAACCGCTTCGAGCGCGAGCGTCCGAGCCTGCCGGCCATCGCCCTGACCACCGACAGCTCGACCATCACCTCGATCGCCAACGACTACAGCTACAACGAAGTCTTCTCCAAGCAGATCCGCGCCCTGGGCCAACCAGGCGATGTACTGCTGGCGATCTCCACCAGCGGCAACTCGGCCAATGTGATTCAGGCGATCCAGGCCGCACATGATCGTGAAATGATTGTCGTAGCATTGACCGGACGTGACGGCGGCGGTATGGCTTCGCTGCTACTGCCCGAGGATGTGGAGATCCGCGTCCCCTCCACGGTCACTGCGCGCATCCAGGAAGTCCACCTGCTGGCGATCCATTGCCTGTGCGATCTGATCGACAGCCAACTGTTCGGGAGTGAAGAATGATCCCCAAGCGCCTCGGCCTCATGGCCCTGACCCTGTGCCTCGGTATTTCCGGCTGCAGCTCGGTATTGACCTCGACCCGCAACTCGCCGATCGAGGATGACCGCGGTACACGCACCATTGGTAGCAAGATCGACGATTCGCTGATCGAAACCAAGGTTTCGGTCAACGTGGCCAAGGCAAGCCCAGACCTGGACAAGGGCTCGCACATCGTCGTCAGCAGCTACAACGGCATCGTCCTGCTCGCCGGCCAGACCCCGCGCGCCGACCTGAAGAGCCTCGCCGAGCAGACCGCCGGCCAGGTACAACGGGTCAAGAAGGTGCATAACGAACTGCAGGTGATGCAGCCCTCGTCGATCCTGGCACGCAACAACGACACCTGGCTGACCACCAAGATCAAGACCCAGATGATCGGTGACGCCAACGTGCCCAGCTCGCGCATCAAGGTGATCACCGAGAACGGCATCGTCTACTTGCTCGGCCTGGTCACCCAGCAGGAAGCCAACGCCGCCACCAACGTGGTTCAAGGTGTGTCTGGCGTACAGAAGATCGTCAAGCTGTTCGAGTACATCGATTGATATCCAGGGCCACGGCGCGCGATGAATGCGCGCTGTGGCCCATCGCACCAGGTATTGCCGCAAACAACCCAGGAAAGCCCATGAAGAAGTCCCTGCTGTCCCTTCTCGCCATCACAGCCTTCGCCACCTTGGCCGGCTGCTCCACCCCGAGCACGATCACCCTCAACGACGGCCGCGAGCTGCAGACGCTCGACACGCCAAAGTTCGACAAAGATTCGGGCTTCTACGAATTCAAGCAGCTGGACGGCAAGCCGACCCGCATCAACAAGGACCAGGTCCGCACGATCAAGGACCTGTAATCCGAACTTGAATAAAAAAGGCGATCCGGATGGATCGCCTTTTTTATTACTTGACCACTTTCAAGCTCGGCCGCCCAGTGGGTCGCGGCGGCTGGCCACCCCCCTCCGGCGGGCCATCATCATCAGGCTCAACGCCTTCGTCACCGAGCTCTTCGCCATCCATCAACGGCGGCTCCAGCTCGAACACCATGCCCTGGCCATTCTCTCGAGCATAGAGACCCAGGATCGCGCCTGCCGGCACATAGAGCGAATGGGCCACGCCACTGAACCGCCCCTCGAAGCTCACCGCGTCGTTGTCCATGTGCAGGTTACGCACGGCGCTGGGCGAGATGTTCAAGACGATCTGGCCATCGCTGGCAAATCCCTGGGGCACCTGGACCGCCGGATACTCGGCATTGACCAGCATATGGGGGGTGCAATCGTTGTCGACGATCCACTCGTACAGTGCTCTAACCAGATAGGGGCGACTGGAGTTCATCAACGGCTCCTTAAAGCTTGCGCATTTCACGTTCAGCAGCGGACAGGCTCGCCTGGAAAGGCTCGCGGGCGAACTGTCGCTCCATATAATCCAGCAGCGGCTTGGCTTGCCGCGGCAGTTCGATACCCAGGACCGGCAATCGCCAGAGTATGGGCAGTAGACAACAATCGACCAGGCTTTGCTCCTCGCTCATGAAGCAGGGAAACTCGCCGAACAGCGCCGAGACACCCGTCAGACTCTCGCGCAGCGTCTTGCGCGCCTCGCCACGCGCAGCCTCGGCGGCACGCGGATCGAGAATGACATCAGCCAGTGCACACCAGTCACGCTGGATACGGTGCATCAGCAGGCGGCTGTTGCCGCGCGCCACCGGGTATACCGGCATCAGCGGCGGATGAGGATAACGCTCCTCGAGGTATTCCATCACCACGGTCGATTCGTACAACGCCAGGTCGCGGTCGACCAGGGTTGGCACGCTGCCATAGGGGTTCACTTCGATCAGTTTGGGCGGCAGACGATCGGCGATGACGTCGATGATCTGCACACTGACGCCCTTCTCGGCGAGAACAAGGCGTACCCGATGAGAATAATGGTCAGCGGGGTCGGAATAGCAGGCTAACCTGTTGGTCGCGCCCATGTAGCTCCTCCTCGCATGGGGATGCTTGTGAAACTGCAAATGCAAACGCGCCCTGGGAGGCTCCTCGCGATTGCGCAGGAGCGCCCCAGGGCGCGTTCAACTACCAGAAACTACTGCGTGATCAGTGCACGTCCTTCCAGTATTCGCGCTTGAGCAAGTAGGCGAACACGAAGAAGAAAGCCAGGTACAGCAGGACATAGGTGCCGATGCGCTGACTTTCCAGTTTGACCGGGTTGGCCGAATAGGCCAGGAAGGTCACCAGGTTCTTGACCTTCTCGTCGAACTGCTCGGGCGTCAGGGTACCGGATTTCGGCTCGATGGTCAGCTGGTCACAGGCTTCATGGGTCAAAGGACTGCCAGTCAGCGGGTCGAATTGCTTCTTGCCGTCGACCACTGTCTGGATCTGCTTGCACCCAATCACCTGGTTGCCCTGCAGCCCGACCAGCACGTTGGGCATGCCCACGTTCGGGAAGACCTTGTTGTTCACCCCATAAGGGCGCGACTTGTCTTCGTAGAAGCTGTGCAGGTAGCTGTACAGCCAATCGTTACCCCGCACTCGGGCGACCAACGTGAGATCGGGCGGCGCCGCACCGAACCAGGTCTTGGCATCGCTGGGCTGCATGCCGATCTTCATGTGATCGCCAATCTTGGCCCCCGTGAACACCAGCTTTTCAAGCATCAGCTCGTGGGGGATGCCGAGGTCATCGGCAACCCGCTCGTAACGCTGGAACTTGGCGCTGTGGCAACCCATGCAATAGTTGGCGAAGGTTCGCGCCCCATCCTGCAACGCGGCCTTGTCGGTCAGGTCGATATCGACCTTCTGCAGCTCCACACCCTGCTCGGCAGCAAAGGATAAGGCAGGCATCAACGCCAGGAACATTACTGCAATAAACTTTTTCATCAGCCAGTCACCCTTTCCGGAACCGGTTTTGTCTTCTCGAGCCTTGTGTAGAACGGCATCAGCAGGAAGTAGGCGAAATACAGCACGGTGCAGACCTGGGACAGCAGGGTCCGTCCGGGCGTAGGCGCCAGCACACCGAGCACGCCGAGAATGATGAAGGCCACGCAGAACACCAGCAGGAAGATCTTGCTCAACCAGCCCTTGTAGCGCATGGAGCGCACCGGACTGCGATCGAGCCAGGGCAACACGAACAGCACCGCGATCGCCGCGCCCATGGCGATGACACCGAACAGCTTGTCAGGCACCGCCCGCAGGATCGCGTAGAAGGGCGTGAAGTACCACACCGGCGCAATGTGCTCGGGCGTCTTGAAGGCGTTGGCCTGCTCGAAGTTCGGTTTTTCCAGGAAGTAGCCACCCATTTCCGGGAAGAAGAACACCACAGCACAGAACACGAAGAGGAATACCACGACCCCGACGATATCTTTCACCGTGTAGTACGGGTGGAAGGGGATGCCATCCAGCGGTACGCCGTTTTCGTCCTTGTGCTTCTTGATGTCGACACCGTCCGGGTTGTTCGAACCCACCTCGTGCAGCGCCAGGATATGCAGTACCACAAGCCCGAGAATGACGATCGGCAGCGCTACCACATGCAGGGCGAAGAAGCGGTTCAGGGTGATGCCGGAGATCAGGTAGTCACCACGGATCCATTGAGTGAGGTCATCACCGATCACCGGAATGGCACCGAACAGCGAGATGATCACCTGGGCGCCCCAGTAGGACATCTGCCCCCACGGCAGCAGGTAACCCATGAAGGCCTCGGCCATCAGCGCCAGGTAGATCAGCATGCCGAACAGCCACACCAGTTCACGGGGCTTCTGGTAGGAGCCGTAGAGCAACCCGCGGAACATGTGCAGATAGACCACGATGAAGAACGCCGAGGCGCCGGTGGAGTGCAGGTAGCGCAGGATCCAGCCGTACTCGACATCGCGCATGATGTACTCGACCGAGGCGAAGGCCTCTTCTGCCGAGGGCGTGAAACTCATGGTCAGCCAGACTCCCGTGACGATCTGGTTGACCAGCACCAGCAGCGCGAGAGAGCCAAAGAAGTACAGGAAGTTGAAGTTCTTGGGCGCGTAATACTTGCTCAGGTGGTCTTCCCACATTTTCGTGGCGGGGAAGCGAGCGTCAATCCAGTCCATGAACTTGCTCATCATGCGTTCTCCTGATCGACGCCGATGACGATGATGTCGTCCGACTCGTACGAGTGCGGCGGCACTGGCAGATTGAGCGGGGCTGGCTGCGACTTGTAGACGCGACCTGCCAAATCGTAGTGCGAGCCATGGCAAGGGCAGAAATAGCCACCGACCCACTTAGGACCGAGGTCGGCGGGGGCGACTTCCGGACGGAAAGTCGGCGAGCACCCCAGGTGGGTGCACAAGCCAACGAGAATGAGGATTTCAGGCTTGATCGAGCGGACCTCGGGATCGACGTAGGTCGGCTGCACCGAAGCCTTGGACTCGGGGTCGGACAGGTCTGCGGTGATCTTTTTCAGATTGCCGAGGATCTCTTGCGTTCGTCGCACGATGAACACCGGTTGACCACGCCATTCGGCAACCATCTGCTGCCCGGGCTCTACCTTGGCGATGTTGACCTTCACCGGTGCCCCAGCGGCTTTCGCCTTGGCACTGGGGAACCATGACCCCACGAACGGTACCGCAGCCCCCACTGCCCCCGCAGCCCCCACCACGGATGTGGCAGCTACGAGGAAGCGGCGCCGGCCTGCGTTGACGCCGTCATTGCTCATTCAGTCCTCTCCCATCAGCTTTCTTCTCGCCCGCTGGATCAGGCGTCTATTAGTAATGTCTGTGGCGCTAAAAATTGGCCGCCATGGTAAGAAACAAATCCACACACTGACAAGGTGATTACCCCTGGTTCGGGCTACAACCCTCGCTTTGCTTGATCTGCGTCTATGTGGCAACTCGGCCCGGACATGCTGACAGGTTAGTTCAAGACATAAAAAAAGCCCGGTTCCAAGGAACCGGGCTTTTTCGACTGCCGAAGCGGTATTAACGCTTGGAGTACTGAGGACGCTTACGCGCTTTACGCAGACCCACTTTCTTACGCTCGACTTCACGAGCGTCGCGGGTGACGTAGCCAGCACGACGCAGAGCGCCACGCAGGGTTTCGTCGTATTCCATCAGGGCGCGGGTGATACCGTGGCGGATAGCACCGGCCTGACCGCTGACACCACCACCGGCGACGGTGACGTAGATGTCGAACTTCTCAACGGTCTCGGTCAGTTCCAGCGGCTGGCGAACAACCATGCGAGCGGTTTCGCGACCGAAGAAAGTGTCCAGAGGACGGTTGTTGATGGAGATGTTACCAGTACCCGGACGCAGGAAAACGCGAGCGGTTGCGGTCTTGCGACGGCCAGTGCCGTAATTTTGAGTCGCCGACATAATGAACTATCCCGTTAGATCTTCAGTTCTTGAGGCTGCTGAGCAGTGTGAGGGTGGGTAGCACCCGCGTACACTTTCAGCTTGCGGTACATGTCGCGACCCAGCGGGTTCTTCGGCAGCATGCCTTTGACCGCGGTCTCGATGACGCGCTCAGGGGCCTTGTCGATCAGCTTCTCGAAGCTGATTTCCTTGATGCCACCTGGGAAGCCGGAGTGGGAGTAGTACATCTTGTCCGAAGACTTGGCACCAGTTACACGAACCTGCTCGGCGTTGATGACGACGATGTAGTCGCCGGTGTCAACGTGAGGAGTGTACTCAGGCTTGTGTTTGCCGCGCAGACGGGTAGCGATTTCGGTAGCCAGACGACCCAGGGTCTGACCAGCGGCATCGATTACGAACCACTCGCGCTTTACTGTTTCCGGTTTAGCAGTAAAAGTTTTCATTCTCTAAAGCCTCAGAGGCCGCCCAGCGAAAAATAGACGGCGAATCTTACTGGATAGTGCACAACTTGCCAAGGGCAAGCGCGCAGCCGAGCACGGACGCTTTTGGGGGCTCGGGTCGGGCACGCCCATGATCGACGGGGTTCTTCCTGCGTGGTGGTGCATCACTTCCGCCACACGGAGAGGCCCAGCATTATCCAGATTGCGCAAAGATTTTCAACCTGCTTTGATGGTTTCTTTGTCCAGCAGAGAGCCTTCCGATGGAATACCGCAAGCTCGGCCGTACCGACCTCAACGTCAGCGCACTGTGCCTGGGCACCATGACCTGGGGTGAGCAGAACGTCCAGGATGAGGCCTTCGAGCAGATCGCCCTGGCCAAGACCGCCGGCATCAACTTCATCGATACCGCCGAAATGTACCCGGTGCCGCCGCGCCCGGAGACCTACGCGGCCACCGAACGCATCATCGGCAACTGGTTCGCCGCCAATGGCGACCGTGACGACTGGATCCTCGCCAGCAAAGTCGCCGGCCCCGGCAACGGCATCAGCCATATCCGCGACGGCCAGCTCAAGCACAACCGCCAGCACATCGTCGCCGCGCTGGACGAAAGCCTCAAGCGCCTGCAGACCGACCGCATCGACCTCTACCAACTGCACTGGCCGGAACGTTCGACCAACTTCTTCGGCAAGCTGGGCTACCAGCACCTGCCCAACGACCTGTTCACGCCGCTGGAGGAAACGCTGGAGGTGCTCGACGAGCAAGTGCGCGCCGGCAAGATCCGCCACATCGGCCTGTCCAACGAAACGCCGTGGGGCACCATGAAGTTCCTGCACCTGGCCGAAAGCCGGGGCTGGCCACGTGCAGTTTCGATCCAGAACCCTTACAACCTGCTCAATCGCAGCTTCGAGGTGGGCCTGGCGGAAGTAGCGATCCGCGAGCAGTGCGGCCTGCTGGCTTATTCGCCGCTGGCCTTCGGCATGCTGTCGGGCAAGTACGAAAACGGCGCGCGCCCTGAAAATGCACGCCTGACCCTGTTCAGCCGCTTCGCCCGCTACTCCAACCCGCAGACCGTGGCCGCCTGCAGCCGCTACGTGCAATTGGCCCGCGAACATGGCCTGGATCCGGCGCAGATGGCCCTGGCGTTCGTCACCCGCCAGCCGTTCGTGACCAGCAACATCATCGGGGCGACCAGCCTCGAGCAGTTGCGCAGCAACCTGGCAAGCATCGAACTGAAACTTGGCGACGAACTGCTGGCGGCGATCGAGGCGATTCACCAAGGGCAGCCGAATCCGGCGCCTTGAGGCGATAGCATTGCTGCCTTCTTCGCAGGTAGGCCCGCGAAGAAGGCAGCGCATTTCTTCGGGGTAGACACAATCGCCAAAAAATAAGACGATCCAGCCGGTGATTGACCACTCTACCCTATAAGAACAATGACAATGATGTTTACCCAACCCTCCGCGTCGTTGCGGCGCGTCAGCATCCTGGCCATTGATAAGGTGTTCGCTTCGACACTGATGCAGGCCAAGGACTTCTTCCACTTGGCCAGCCTGCGTTACAGCAAGCAACTGGGCCTGGGGCTGCAATCGATGTTCGAAATTCACCTGGTGAGCCCTGACGGCCAGCCGGTGGACAGCTTCAGCGACGTACAACTCCCCGTGGACAGTGGCCTGGGTGACGCCGATGTGATCATCCTCCCGGCGTTCTGGGACGACTTCGACAACCTGCTCGCCCGCTACCCGCAAGTCCTACCCTGGCTGCGTGAGCAGCACGCCCGTGGCGCCGTGCTGTGCGGTGAAGCCAGCGGCGTGTTCTGGCTCGCAGAGTCAGGCCTGCTCGATGGCAAGGAGGCGACCACCTACTGGCGTTTCTTCAACAGCTTCGCCGAACGCTTCCCCACTATCCGCCTGAATCAGGACAAGCACCTGACCGACGCCGACAACCTGTACTGCGCCGGCGGCACCACCTCGGCCTGCGACCTGTACATCTACCTGATCGAGCGCTTCTGCGGCGCCAACGTCGCGCGGGCGGTGGCTCGCGACATCCTCTACGAAGTGCAGCGCAACTACACGCCGGGGCGCATGGGCTTTGGCGGCCAGAAGCTGCACCAGGACCTGATCATCCTGCAGATCCAGCACTGGCTGGAGGAGCACTTCGCCGACAAGTTCCGTTTCGAGGACGTGGCGCGCAACCATGGCATGAGCATCCGCAACTTCATGCGCCGCTTCCAGAGCGCGACCGGGGACAAGCCACTGCACTACCTGCAGCGCCTGCGCATCGAGACAGCCAAGGGCCTGCTCTCGAGCACCCGCAAGAGCATCAAGACCATCAGTTATGAGGTGGGATACGACGACGCGAGCTTCTTCGCCCGACTCTTCCGCCAGCACACTGAACTGTCGCCGAACCAGTATCGGCAGCAGTTCATGCAGGAAGCCTGAGAACACCAACCTCCCCTAGCGCGTGCGCCAAGCCCGCGCCTGCCAGGGGTCAGGCATGGCTTCAGGGTTTGTGCGCGCGAGCCAGGAACTCGTGGGACTGCATTTCCAGCAGTCGGCTGAGGGTACGCTGGAACTCGAAGCTCAGGCGCCCGCCGGTGTAGAGGTCCTTGAGCTCGACTTCGGCCGAAATGATCAGCTTGACGTTGCGATCATAGAACTCGTCGACCATGTTGATGAAGCGGCGGGCGATGTCGTCGGTGGTGACGCCCATCTGCTCGACATTGCTCAGCAGCACGGCATGGAAGATCTTGCCCAACTCGATGTAGTCGTTCTGGCTACGCGGACCGTCGCACAGGGCGCGGAAGTCGAACCAGGCGACGTCGTCACAGGTGCGCAACGCGTGGATCTCGCGATTCTCGATCATCAGCACGTCGTTCTCGACCGCCTGGGTGCAATCGGGGGTCAGTGCCTTGAAACTGGCGCGCAGACTCTCGTGGGCAGCTTCGTTGAGCGGGAAGTGGAACAGCTCGGCCTGCTCCAGGTGGCGCAAGCGATAGTCGACGCCACTGTCGACGTTCACCACATCGGTGTACTGCTTGATCATGGCGATGGCCGGGAGGAAGCGCGCACGCTGCAGGCCGTCCTTGTACAGGCCGTCCGGCACGATGTTGGAGGTCGCCACCAACGAGACGCCGTTCTTGAACAGCTCTTCCATCAAAGTGCCGAGGATCATCGCATCGGTGATGTCGGACACGAAGAACTCATCGAAGCAGATCACCTTGGCTTCCTGGGAGAAGCGCTTGGCGATGATGGTCAGCGGGTTCTTCTCACCCTTGAGGGTTTTCATTTCCTCGTGCACACGCTTCATGAAGCGGTGGAAGTGGGTGCGCATCTTCTCCTTGAACGGCAGCGCCTCGAAGAAGGTGTCGACCAGGTAGGTCTTGCCACGCCCCACCCCGCCCCAGAAATACAGGCCTTTGACCGGCGTCTGCTCCTTCTTGCCGAACAGCTTGCCGAACACGCCCGGCTTGTTGTTCTGCGCGGCGACCAGGTCGTCGTACAGGCGCTGCAAGTGACGCACAGCCGTTTCCTGCGCCGCGTCATGGAAGAAATCGGGGCGTTTCAGATCTGCTTGATATCGTTCTAGGGGCGTCATGATTCGTTAGCGAGGCAACAAAAAACGGGCCGTCACTGTAGCGACCGGCCCGCTTAATGGCAATCAGACTTGTGTCAATATGCCTCAGTCCTGCTGGGGCGACAACGCCTCACGCAGGCTCAGCACCGCCGCATCACGGGCGCTTGCATCGGCGAACTGCGGCCCGTCGGCCACCTGCTCGCCATCGAGCCACAGGCTGAAGCCGAGGCCATCTACGCGCACATCCGCCTCGCCACCCTGCTGCAGTTGCTTGCTCACCGCGCCTGCACTCTTGCCGTCGGCGAAGCTGCGCGACAGCAACAATTGCTCGCCATCGGCGGCCAGCAGGCGGAAGCGGAAGCTGCCGTCTTCATCGCGGAAGCTGACGAAGCGCGCGCTCTTGGCGGCCTTCTTCTTCACTTCGGCGTTGACCTGGACGCTGCTGCGGAAGGAGCGCAGGCCCACCGATTCGCGCAACTGCTCGAGGAACGGCGTGGCAATCTTGCGGGCCTTGGCGGCGCCGGCCAGGAGGATGTCTTCCAGGTCCGACGGCCGCGAGATCAGTTGATGGTAGTGCTCGCGCTTCTCGGCCAACTGGCCGTCGAGCAACTGGAACAGGCGGTTTTTCGCCTCGCCCCAGCCCAGGCCCTGCAGCAGCTCTTCGCGGAACTCGCCGGCTTGTGCGGCGCTGGCGAAGGCCTGGTACAGGGTGAACAGGTGGGAGTTGTCCGGATCCTTCGCCTCGCCTGGGGCACGCGAATCGGTGACGATGCGCGAGATGGCGTCCTTCATGTCCTTGGCGCTGGTGAACAGCGGAATGGTGTTGTCGTAGCTCTTGGACATCTTGCGACCGTCCAGGCCCGGAAGCGTGGCCACGCTCTCCTCGATCACCGCCTCGGGCAGGACGAAGAACTCCTTGCCCTGGCCGAACAGGTGGTTGAAGCGCTGGCCGATGTCACGCGCCATTTCAACGTGCTGGATCTGGTCACGACCGACCGGGACCTTGTGCGCATTGAACATCAGGATGTCGGCAGCCATCAGCACCGGATAGCTGTACAGGCCCATGGACACACCGGCATCCGGGTCTTCGCCGTTTTCCAGGTTCTTGTCGACCGAGGCCTTGTAGGCGTGGGCACGATTGAGCAGGCCCTTGGCAGCCACGCAGGTCAGCAGCCAGGTCAGCTCGGGGATCTCGGGAATGTCGGACTGACGGTAGAACGTGACCTTGTCCGGATCCAGGCCACCGGCCAGCCAGGTGGCGGCGATTTCCAGGCGCGAGCGCTGGATGCGCAACGGGTCATCGCACTTGATCAGGGCGTGATAGTCGGCCAGGAAGTAGAACGAGTCGGCACCGGGCTGCTGGCTGGCGAGGATCGCCGGACGGATGGCACCGGCGTAGTTGCCCAGGTGCGGAGTGCCGGTGGTGGTGATACCGGTGAGAATGCGCGTGGTCATGGGTGATCGCTTATTCAGGCTTGGCTCAGTTCGAAAGACGTGGCAGCACCAGATCCTTCAGATCGGTCAGCTTGCCATGGAAGAAGTGTCCGCATTCTGCCACTTTCAGCAGCTCATGGGGGCGCGTCAGTGTGTCGGACCATTCATAGACCAGCTCAGGGTCGACCACCTCGTCGGTGTCAGGCTGGACCACGGTGATCGGGCACTGCTGCGCCAGCGGGAACTGCTCGGTCAGGCGCATCACCGCCGGGGCAATCATGAACAGATGTTGCAGCGTCACCCCGTCGGCCTCGAGGCGTCCGGCCAGGCTGGCGGCGACGAAGCCCCCGAACGAGAAGCCCATCAGTACCAGCGCCAGCTCAGGGTGTTTGTCGCGCAGCCAGACCGCGGCGGCCTCGGCATCGGCCACTTCGCCAGCCCCCATGTCGTGGCTGCCGGCACTCTGGCCAACGCCACGGTAGTTGAAGCGCAGGGTGCTGTAGCCGGCATCGCGAGCCGTGCGTTGCAGCGTCGAGACCACCTTGTTGAGCATGGTGCCGCCCTGGACCGGGTTGGGGTGGCAGATCAGCACCACGCCGCGGGCATCTTCCACGTCCAGGTACAAGGCTTCCAGCTGGCCACTGGGGCCGTCGATGAACAAGGGGGTTTCGCGGACAAGCAAGGCACTACTCCGTGACCTCGAGGGGGGTCGATTCGTCTAGAGGGGGAATTCTGTTCTGATTTGCGATTGCTCGCGGTATACAGCGCAGGTCTGAGCCGTTAACGTAAAGCAAAGCCGTTTATAGAGGAAGGACTCGTGGAACACTCGCTCCTTGTTTGGTTGCTGCCGACCCTGGCACTGGTCGTTGGTGTCGTCGTCGGTTTCGCCCTGGCCCGCCTTCTCCCCAACGCGGCTCCCAGCAGTACGCAACGCCAGCTGGATGACATCCAGCAGCGTTTCGACAATTACCAGAACGAAGTGGTCACCCACTTCAACAGCACTGCTTCGCTGGTCAAGAAACTGACCCAGAGCTACCAGGATGTGCAGGATCACCTGGCCGACGGGGCCAATCGCCTGGCCCTGGACGAACTGACCCGTCAGCGCCTGCTCGCTTCGTTGCACTCCGAAGCCGCGCAAGGTCCGCGCGATCGCCTGACACCGCCGAAGGATACCGCCGAAGTCCCACGTGACTACGCGCCCAAGGCGCCGAACTCGCCGGGCATGCTCGACGAGAGCTACGGCCTCAAGCGCTGACCCAGCAAGCATGACAAAGGCCGCGTAAAGCGGCCTTTTTTGTGCCCGTGAGAAGTGGCCATCACTCAACTCGAACACGGCTCCCGAGGGCCTGCCCAAGATCTGCCAGCAGGTCGTCGATATCCTCCAGGCCCACCGACAACCGCACCAACCCTTCGGAAATCCCATGCCGCGCCCGTTCCTCGGGCGTGTAGCTCGAATGGGTCATGCTCGCCGGGTGTTGCGCCAGCGACTCGGCATCCCCCAGGCTCACTGCGCGGCTGAACAACTGCAACGCGTTCATGAAGCGTCGCCCCGCCTGGATGCCGCCCTTGAGCTCGAAGGCAATCATCCCGCCCGGCAAACGCATCTGCCGCTGCGCCAGGCCGAACTGCGCAAAGCTAGGCAGGCCCGGGTAATGAATCAGCTCGACCTGCGGATGACGCTCCAGGAACTGCGCCACGCGCAAGGCATTGCTGCAATGGCGCCCCATGCGCAGGGCCAGGGTTTTCATACCGCGCATCAGCAGCGATGCGTCGTGCGGCGACAGCACGGCGCCGGTCATGTCCTTCAAGCCTTCCAGGCGAATGCGGTCGATCAGCGCCTTGCGCCCCACCACCAATCCCGCGGTGATATCGCCATGGCCACTGAGGTACTTGGTCGCCGAATGCACCACCAGGTCCGCGCCCAGCTCCAGCGGGCGTTGCAGATAGGGGGTGCAGTAGGTGTTGTCGATCACCACCAGCAGCTCATGCTGGCGCGCCACGCCCACCACTGCGGCGATGTCCACCAGGTGCATGTTGGGGTTGGCCGGGGTTTCGAAATAGATCATCCGTGTATTGGAGGTGATCGCCGCCTCGAGCGCAGCGGGATCGTTCAGATCGACATGTTTCACCTTGACGCCGAATTCGCCGATGCCATGGTGCAGGAAAGCGAAGGTGCAGCCATACAGGGTATCGCCGACGATAAGCTCATCACCGGGACGCAGCAGCGTCCACAGCGTTGAAGTGATGGCGCCCATCCCCGAGGCCAGCGCCAGGCCCGCCTCGCCACCTTCAAGCGAAGCCATGCGCTGCTCGAGCAGGGACAGGGTCGGGTTGGAGATACGGCTGTAGAAATGCCCGGCCTGCTCGCCGGCAAAACAGGCCGCACCATACTCGACGCTTTCGAACGCGTAGGTCGCGGTCTGGTAGACCGGCGGCACCAGCGCACCACCGTGGGACTGCGGGTCGTAGCCATGGTGAATGGCCCGCGTGGAAAAACCGGTCTTGTCGACAGTGGCGCGCATGACAACAGCCTCCTTGTTGTTTGTTCTAAGCTTATGCCTTGGCACACCGGATTTTTTTCCAAATTGCCCCGTGAACATCGGCAGTTCTGGAACAAAAACAACAATCAGACCGAAAAAAGGGCACACCATGCCAGCCTCTCTCGACCGAACCGACCGCGCCCTGCTCGGCGCCCTGCAAGACAACGCCCGCCTCACCGTCGCCGACCTCGCCGACCAGGTCGCCCTGACCACCTCACCTTGCTGGCGTCGGGTAAAGCTGCTGGAGGAAGGCGGCTACATTACCGGCTACCAGGCCATCCTTTCGCCCAAGTCTCTGGGCTTTGGCGTCACTGCATTCGTCAGCATCATGATGGAATCGCACAACAAGGACGCTGCACGCGCCTTCGAGAAGCGCCTGATGGAAATCCCGGAAATCGTCGCCTGCCATAACATCTCGGGGCGCTATGACTTTCTCCTGGAGGTCCTTGCGCGGGACCTGGAGTCTTTCGGCGAATTCGCCCGCGAAGTGCTGCAGACACTGCCCGGGGTGAAGGAAATCTATTCGAGCTTTTCGTACAAGGCCGTGAAGGAAAGGCGAGTGATTCCGGTGGGGGAGAAGCATATCTAGGCGTCTTGCACAGGGTGCCAGCCCTGGACGACACCAGTAGCGGAGTTTTCTGACTCGCCACACGAAAACAACCCGCGCAGAACTCGGCAATCGGAATCTATTCCCTGGCTGACCAAGCGTTGATCATGGGGCACCTCACCCTGTCGTGCACAAGGAGCCCGAACGACATGGCCACACCCATCCCCACTCACATCGCCCAAAAGCTCGCCGGGCAACATTTCACAAGCTTCGACCAGTTCTCCAGCACCTTCTGGATGACCATCGCCGAAGACCCGGTACTCTCGAAGCAATTTGTCGAATCGCAATTGAACCGAATCAAGAAAGGCTGGGCGCCTCGCGCGCCGTTCGGTGAAACGGCCAGAGGCTTGCGCTCCTACCAGATCTGCCACCTCTTGCCACCGGAGCTCAGCGCAGTGGTGTACGACATGGACAACATGCGGATCATGAGCGCCCTGCAATATGCGCTGTCCTCGGAGGTCGAGGAATGATCACCTTCAGGCAGCAGTTGAGCGACTACTCACCTGACGAGTTCGAATCACTGGTCGAAATGCTGATCACTGCACAAGGGTCCACAAGCTTCCAGGATGGGTTGCTGGAGCACTTCATCGACATCACCGCTCACCCGCAGGGGTCAGACCTCATCTATCACCCTGAATCAGGCACAAGCGAGTCGGCGCTCAGCATTGTTCAAGAGGTGATGAAGTGGCGGCAGGACAATGGGCTGGCCTGAATGGGTCTGGCCAACAACAGAAAACCCCGCCGAAGCGGGGTTTCTGGTGCAGCAGCGAACGTCAGATCGCGCCGCGCTGGCGCAGCACATCCAGCACTTGCTTCACGCCGTCCTCGACGCTGGTGCTCTGGGTGTCGATCACCAGGTCCGCATCCAGCGGCACATCGAACGGGAAGCTTTCACCCGGGATGTTGTCGCCACCGGCGGCATACAGGCCCTGTGGGTCGCGCTCGCGGCACGCCAGCGGCGAAGCCTGGACGTAGACGGTCACCAGGCGTTCCTTGCCGATCAGCGCCTTGGCCTGCTCGCGGCCTTCGGCATCCGGGGCGACGAAGGCGGCCAGGGTCAGCAGGCCGGCTTCGTTGAACTGGCGCGCTACGTGAGCGGCACGACGCCAGTTCTCGGTGCGACCGGCGCGATCCTGCGGCAAGCCCTTGTTCAGGTCATGGCGCAGGTTCTGGCCATCGAGCACGTAGACCGCACGGCCCATGTCGAACAGCTTGCGCTCCACGGCGTAGGCCAGGGTGCTCTTGCCGGCGCCCGACAGGCCGCTGAACAGCACGGTGGCTGGTTGCTGGCCGAAGCGCAAGGCACGCTCCTCGGTGGAGACGTGGGCGAGCTTGCCGTGCTGGCCAGTACCGCCGTGCGGCAGCACCGGCGGGGCGATGATCATGCCGGCGCCGACAGTGCCGTTGGTCAGGCGATCGATGACGATGAACGCACCGGTGGTGCGGTTGCTGTCGTAGCCGTCCAGTGCGATGGCGGCGTCCAGGGCGACCTTGACGCGACCGATCTCGTTCAGTTGCAGCGCACTGGCGGCGCCCTGCTCCAGGGTGTTCACATCGACCTTGTGGGTGATGCTGGCAATCGAGCCTGGCACATAGCTGGTGGCGCGCTTGATGTCGTACTTCTTGCCCGGAAGCATCGGCTCCTCGGCCATCCACACCAGCATGGCCTCGAACTGGTCGGCCACCTGCGGGACGTTGTCGGCATGCACCAGCAGGTCGCCGCGGGAGATGTCGATCTCGTCTTCCATGGTCAGGGTCACGGCCTGACCTGGGCCTGCGTTCTCCAGCTCGCCCTCGTAGGTGACGATGGACTTGACGCGGCTGCTCTTGCCCGACGGCAGCACCACGATATCGTCGCCCTTGTGCACCACGCCACTGGCGATGGTGCCGGCGAAGCCGCGGAAGTTCAGGTTCGGGCGGTTGACGTACTGCACCGGGAAACGCAGATCGGTGACGTTGCGGTCAGCCGAAACCTCGACGGTCTCGAGGATCTCCATCAGCGCCGGGCCCGTGTACCACGGCGAACGCTCGCTGCGGTTGACCACGTTGTCGCCCTTGAGCGCCGACATCGGCACGAAGTGCAGGCTCGACGGCTTCAGGTCGATGGCGTCGGCGAACTTCAGGTAGTCGGCCTTGATCGACTCGAAGACCTGCTCGTCAAAGCCTTTGAGGTCCATCTTGTTGATCGCCACGACGATGTGCTTGATGCCCAGCAACGAGGCGATATAGCTGTGGCGGCGGGTCTGGGTCTGCACGCCATAGCGGGCATCGACCAGGATGATCGCCAGGTCGCAGGTCGAGGCGCCGGTGGCCATGTTGCGGGTGTACTGCTCGTGGCCCGGGGTATCGGCGATGATGAACTTGCGCTTGGCGGTGGAGAAGTAGCGGTAAGCGACATCGATGGTGATGCCCTGCTCGCGCTCGGCCTGCAGGCCATCGACCAGCAGCGCCAGGTCGACTTCCTCGCCCGTGGTACCGGACTTCTTCGAGTCACGGGTGATGGCCTCGAGGTGGTCCTCGTAGATCATCTTGGAGTCGTGCAGCAGGCGCCCGATCAGGGTGCTCTTGCCGTCATCCACGTTGCCGCAGGTGAGGAAACGCAGCAGTTCTTTGCGCTCGTGCTGAGCCAGATAAGCGAGGATGTCTTCGCTGATCAAATCGGATTGGTGCGACATGGAGTAACCCTGAAGTTAGAAGTAGCCCTGACGTTTCTTGTCTTCCATGGAGCCGGCGCCATCGTGGTCGATGACTCGGCCCTGACGCTCGGAAGTACGCGTCAGAAGCATTTCCTGAATGATGTCGGTCAGCGTTTCGGCTTCGGACTCGACAGCGCCCGTCAACGGGTAGCAGCCCAGGGTACGGAAACGCACCTTCTTCTTGACGATGCGCGCCTTCTCCTCGTCGCTCAGGTGCTCGAGGATGCGATCGTCGTCGATCATGATCAGGGTGCCGTTCTTCTCGATGACTTCACGCTCGGCGGCGAAGTACAGCGGCACGATCGGGATGCCTTCGAGGTAGATGTACTGCCAGATGTCCAGCTCGGTCCAGTTCGACAGCGGGAAGACGCGGATCGACTCGCCCTTGTTGACCTTGCCGTTGTAGACGTTCCACAGCTCCGGACGCTGGTTCTTCGGGTCCCAGCGGTGCTTGCTGTCGCGGAACGAGTAGACACGCTCCTTGGCCCGCGACTTCTCTTCATCGCGGCGCGCGCCACCGAAGGCGGCGTCGAAACCATGCTTGTCCAGCGCCTGCTTCAGGCCTTGGGTCTTCATGATGTCGGTGTGCTTGGAGCTGCCGTGGGTGAAGGGGTTGATCCCCTGCGCCACACCCTCGGGGTTGACGTGGGTGATCAGCTCCAGCCCCATTTCCTCGACCATCTTGTCGCGGAAGCGGTACATCTCCTGGAATTTCCACTGGGTGTCGACGTGCATCACCGGGAACGGCAGCTTGCCCGGGAAGAAAGCCTTGCGCGCCAGGTGCAGCATCACGGCGGAGTCCTTGCCGATCGAGTACAGCATCACCGGGTTGTCGAACTCGGCGGCCACCTCGCGGATGATGTGGATGCTCTCCGCCTCCAGCTGTTTCAAGTGCGTCAGTTTGTCGACCATGGCTACTCACGAAAAACGATCTTATGGACGGCCAGCGGGCCGTGTTCGAGCGAGCCACTTTATCACAGCGCTTGATTCTATTTAGGAGGCCCGCTAGATCGAAACGGTCTAATGATATGACTGGGGGTTTGAGGACCGCACCTGCCTAAATTGGATTCGGGCAATCGATGAACAGGTGCTCCAGGGCAAAGCGCTTGGCCAGGTAGTCGCCCAGCGCCTGCACCCCATAGCGTTCGGTGGCGTGGTGCCCTGCTGCGATGAAGCTGATGCCGTTCTCGCGCGCGCTGTGGTACGTCTGCTCGGAGGCCTCGCCGCTGATGAACAGGTCGACACCCGCGGCGATGGCGTTGTCGATATAGCCCTGGCCGCCACCGGTACACCAGCCGACCCGGCGGATCATCCCCTCCCCCTCGACCAACAGCGGCTCGCGGCCCATGGCTTCGCGCACGCGGCGGGCGAAATCGCCGGCCGACATGGGCTCGGCGAGCGAGCCGATCAGGCCGACCACCCGCGGGTTTTCGGGGTCGAGAGGTCCTTCGACGGTGATGTCGAGCTGGCGGGCCAACTGCACGTTGTTGCCCACCTCAGGGTGCACGTCCAGCGGCAGATGGAAGGCCAGCAGGCTGATGTCGTGCTTGAGCAGGGTCTTGATGCGTCGCTGCTTGATACCGGTGATGCACGGGCTCTCGCCCTTCCAGAAGTAGCCATGGTGCACCAGCACCAGGTCGGCCTCGGCTTCGACTGCAGCATCGAGCAAGGCCTGGCTGGCCGTGACGCCCGTGACGATGCGGCTGACCTGCGGACGCCCCTCGACCTGCAGGCCGTTGGGGCAGTAATCCTGGATCTTGGCGCTGGACAGGTAGCGCTCGGCTTCCTCGACCAGGGTGCTAAGGGCGACGGCCATGGAAAATCTCCTCGTAATTCGCTGCTTCAACGGGCGCCAGGCCTCGTATACTGGGCGTCATTATGGGCCGTCGCCGGGTTCGGGGAAACCGGCGTACATCAGCGTCAGTTGCTTCGCGATCCATACCCTCACTCATCACCGAGGTGTATGATCGCGCGCGTTCGCGCCCCGGCCCTCGTCCCATTTCCAGGATTCATTCGATGCTCAAGGCTTTGCGTTACTTTGGCTGGCCCCTGCTCACCGGCGTACTGATCGCCGCACTGATCATCCAGCGTTTCCCGGAGTGGGTCGGCCTGCCCAGCCAGGACGTCAACCTGCAACAGGCACCGCAGACTTCGCGGATCATGCAGGGCCCGGTCAGCTATGCCGACGCCGTCACCCTGGCGGCGCCCGCGGTCGCCAACCTGTACACCACCAAAGTGGTCAACAAGAGCGCCCACCCGCTGTTCGAAGACCCTCAGTTCCGGCGCTTCTTCGGCGACAACCTGCCCAAGCAGCGGCGCTGGGAATCGAGCCTGGGCTCGGCGGTGATCATGAGCCCCGAAGGCTACCTGCTGACCAACAACCACGTGACCAGCGGTGCCGACCAGATCGTGGTGGCGCTCAAGGATGGCCGCGAGACCCTGGCCCGGGTCATCGGCAGCGACCCGGAAACCGACCTGGCGGTGCTGAAGATCGACCTGAAGAACCTGCCAGCCATCACCATCGGCCGCTCCGACAACATCCACATCGGCGATGTCTGCCTGGCCATCGGCAACCCCTTCGGAGTCGGTCAGACCGTGACCATGGGCATCATCAGCGCCACCGGCCGCAACCAATTGGGGCTGAACAACTACGAAGACTTCATCCAGACCGACGCGGCCATCAACCCGGGCAACTCCGGCGGTGCACTGGTCGACGCCAACGGCAATCTGATCGGCATCAACACCGCGATCTTCTCCAAATCCGGTGGTTCGCAGGGTATCGGTTTCGCCATCCCCGCCAAGCTTGCGCTGGAGGTGATGAAGTCGATCGTCGAGCATGGCCAGGTGATTCGCGGCTGGCTGGGCATCGAGGTGCAGCCATTGAGCGAGGAGCTGGCCGAGTCGTTCGGCATGCAGGGGCGCCCAGGTATCGTGGTCGCCGGTATTTTCCGCGACGGCCCGGCCCAGCGTGCGGGGCTGCAACTGGGTGACGTGATCATGAGCATCAATGGCGAGCCGGCCGGCGATGGTCGCAGGTCGATGAACCAGGTGGCACGAATCAAACCCAGCGAGAAGATCAGCATCGAGGTGATGCGCAATGGCAAGCAGTTGAAGCTGATTGCCGAGGTCGGGCTGCGTCCGCCACCGGCGCCGGTGGCGACCAAGGAAGAAAAGTAACAACAAGATGGGGCCGCTTTGCGGCCCCAGTCACATCAGTGCAGGATCTGGCTCAGGAACAACTTGGTCCGGTCACTGCGCGGCCGGTCGAAGAAGTCATCCGGCGAGGCCTGCTCGACGATCTCGCCCTTGTCCATGAAGATCACCCGGTTCGCCACGGTGCGGGCGAAGCCCATCTCGTGGGTGACGCAGAGCATGGTCATGCCGTCTTCGGCCAGGCCGACCATGGTGTCGAGCACTTCCTTGACCATTTCCGGATCGAGTGCCGAAGTCGGCTCGTCGAACAGCATGATCTTGGGCTTCATGCACAGCGCGCGGGCAATGGCCACACGTTGCTGCTGACCGCCCGACAACTGCCCCGGAAACTTGTGCGCCTGCTCTGGAATACGCACACGCTCCAGGTAATGCATGGCAATTTCCTCGGCCTTGCGCTTGGGCATCTTGCGAACCCACATCGGTGCCAGGGTGCAGTTCTCGAGGATGGTCAGGTGCGGGAACAGGTTGAAGTGCTGGAACACCATGCCGACTTCACGACGGATCGCCTCGATCTGCTTGAGGTCGTTGGTCAGTTCCACACCATCGACGACGATGCGCCCCTGCTGGTGCTCTTCCAACCGGTTCAGGCAGCGGATGGTGGTGGACTTGCCCGAGCCGGACGGCCCGCACAGGACGATGCGCTCGCCCTGGCGTACGTTCAGATTGATATCCTTGAGCACATGGAACTGGCCATACCACTTGTTCACACCCTGCATCTGGATGATGCCTTCGGGGCCGGCAGGCTGCTTGATCGCTTCACTCATTTCGAAACTCCTAACGCTTGTGGCCAGTGTCCAGCTTGCGCTCCAGGTGCATGGAGTAGCGGGACATACCGAAACAGAAAATCCAGTAGACCAGGGCCGCGAACACGTAGCCCTCGGTCGCCATGCCGAGCCAGGCAGGATCTGCCGTGGCTTGGCGGGTGCTGTTGAGCAGGTCGAACAGGCCGATGATGATCACCAGGCTGGTGTCCTTGAACAGCGCGATGAAGGTGTTGACGATGCCGGGGATCACCAGCTTCAGGGCCTGCGGCAAGATCACCAGGCCCATGGCACGCCAATAACCCAGCCCCATCGCCGCGGCCGCCTCGTACTGCCCCTTGGGAATCGCCTGCAGGCCGCCGCGAACCACCTCGGCAATGTAGGCCGACTCGAACAGGATCACGAAAATCATCGCCCGCAGCAGCTTGTCGAAGCTCGTGCCCTCGGGCATGAACAGCGGCAGCATCACCGACGACATGAACAGCACGGTGATCAGCGGAATGCCACGCCAGAACTCGATGAAAGTCACCGACACGGCCTTGACCACCGGCATCTTCGAGCGCCGTCCCAGCGCCAGCAGGATGCCCAGCGGCAAGGCTGCGGCGATACCTACGGTCGCGATGACCAGGGTCAGCATCAGGCCGCCCCATTGCGAGGTCGGCACCAGCGTCAGGCCGAAGCTGCCACCGTGCAGCAGCAGGTAGGCGAGGATCGGATACAGCACCAGGTAACCAATACCGTAGGGCACCTTGCGCGGGAACCGGCGGATGAACAGCGGTGCGGCGGCGATCACGCCCAGCCACACGGTCAGGTCGACCCGCCAGCGCAACTGGCTCGGGTAATAGCCGTACATGAACTGGCCGATGCGTTGCTGGATGAACACCCAGCATGCGCCGTCCTTGGTGCAGTCCGCGCGGGTCGTGCCCGTCCAGTTGGCGTCCAGGAACGCCCACTGCAGCAGTGCCGGCACGATCAGCCAGATCAGGTAGATCGCGAACAGGGTCAACAGCGTGTTGATCCAGCTGGAGAACAGGTTGGCGCGCATCCACGCCAGCACGCCGACGGTCTTCACCGGTGGCGGCATATCGGGTTTGAAAACATGGGAAGTCATGCGCCTGTCCTCACCGCTCGATCAGCGCAATGCGCTTGTTGTACCAGTTCATCAGCAACGAGATGCTGATGCTGATCGTCAGATACACAGCCATGGTGATCGCCATGACCTCGACCGACTGGCCGGTCTGGTTCAGCACCGTGCCGGCAAACAGCGACACCAATTCCGGGTAGCCGATGACCGCCGCGAGCGACGAGTTCTTCGTCAGGTTCAGGTATTGGCTGGTCAGCGGCGGAATGATCACCCGCATCGCCTGCGGAATGATGACCTTGCGCAAGGTCGGCCCTTCGCGCAGCCCCAGCGAACGGGCCGCTTCGGTCTGGCCATGGCTGACCGAACGGATACCCGCGCGCACGATTTCGGCAATGAAGGCGGCGGTGTAGATCGACAGTGCCAGGGTCAGCGCGAGGAATTCGGGAATCAGCACCCAGCCGCCGACGAAGTTGAAACCTTTGAGCTGCGGCACTTCCCACTGCAATGGGTTGCCAAACAGCAGCGCGCTGATACCGGGAATGCCAACGAGCAGCGCCAGCCCTACCCAGAACTTGTGGAACGGCTGACCGGTTTCATCGAAGCGTTTGTTGGCGTAGCGCACCATCAGGACAATGGCCACGACCGCCAGCAGCACCGCCACGACGAACGGCCAGAAACCTCCGCCGATGGAGGCTCCGGGCATGTTCACGCCACGGCTGCTGATGAAGAACAGGTCATCGATGTTGATGCTGCCGCGTGGCCCCGGCAGGGCGGTGAATACCGCGAAGTACCAGAACAGGATCTGCAGCAGCGGTGGAATGTTACGGAAGGTCTCGACGTAAACGGCCGCCAGCTTGCTGATCACCCAGTTCGAGGATAACCGGGCAACGCCGACGACGAAGCCAAGCACGGTGGCGATGATGATGCCGATGACGCTTGCCAGCAGGGTATTGAGCAGGCCAACCAGCAACACCCGTGCATAGGTGTCGGCTTCGGTGTAGTCGATCAGGTGCTGGGCGATGCCGAAACCGGCACTGCGCTCGAGAAAGTCGAAGCCCGAGGTGATCCCTCGGTGCTGCATGTTGGTCTGGGTGTTGTGGATGAGGTACCAGCCCAGGCCGATCACGGCCACGACCGTGATGATCTGGAACAGCCACGCGCGCACACGTGGATCGCTCAGGGATAACCCTTTCCGTGCGCCGATATGATTTTGCATGAAATGCCCCGAAAAGAAGGGAGTCGAACGACCCGCGACGGCCGGATGCCGTCGCGGGGGGCAGCCATCAGCGCACAGGCGGTGCGTACTGGATGCCGCCGTTGTTCCACAGGGCATTCAAGCCGCGGTCGATTTCCAGCGGGGTGCTCTTGCCCAGGTTCTTCTCGAACACTTCACCGTAGTTGCCGACTTGCTTGACGATCTTCACCACCCAGTCCTTGGGCAGCTTCAGGTCCTTGCCGTACTCGCCGTCGGCACCCAGCAGGCGGGCGACGTCAGGGTTCTTGGTGGATTTGGCTTCGGCCTCGACGTTCTTCGAAGTCACGCCTGCTTCTTCGGCGTTGAGCATGGCGTAGAGGGTCCACTTGACGATGCTGAACCACTCCTCGTCGCCTTTACGCACGACCGGGCCCAGGGGCTCCTTGGAGATGGTTTCCGGCAGCACCACGTACTCGGTGGGAGCCGCCAGCTTGGAGCGCTGTGCGTAGAGCTGCGACTTGTCGGACGTCAGCACGTCGCAACGGCCGGACTCCAGCGACTTGGCGCTCTCGTCGGAGGTGTCGAAGGTGATCGGGGTGTATTTCAGGCCATTGGCGCGGAAGTAGTCGGAGACGTTCAGCTCGGTGGTGGTACCGGCCTGGATGCAGATGGTCGCGCCATCGAGCTCCTTGGCGCTGGAAACGCCCAGCTTCTTGTTCACCAGGAAGCCCACGCCGTCATAGTAGGTGACACCGGCGAACACCAGGCCCATGCCAGCGTCACGCGAGCTGGTCCAGGTGGTGTTGCGCGACAGTACGTCGACTTCGCCGGACTGCAGCGCGGTGAAGCGCTCCTTGGCGTTGAGCTGGCTGAACTTGACCTTGGTGGCGTCGCCGAACACGGCGGCAGCCACGGCGCGGCAGACGTCGGCGTCGATGCCGACGATCTTGCCCTGGGCGTCAGGGACGGAGAAGCCCGGGAGGCCGTCGCTCACGCCACACTGGACGAAGCCCTTCTTCTGTACCGCATCGAGCGTGGCGCCAGCCTGGGCGGCGCCCACGGTGCCCAGGGTGGCGGCAGCGGTCAGGACTGCCAGCGTGGTTTTCAACATCTTCATCAACAACCTCCAAATGCTCTTGTTGTACCGAGCCGGAATTGCACCGCACCCTTATGAGGCGCATCCGACCCTTGTTGGCTTGTTTTTGGGTCAATTGGCGCAATGGGCTGTTCTGTGACAGCCTTCCATCCACGTGGGCGGGTGTTACCGTTCAGGTCCCCGTCCATCGCATCGGTACGAACGTAGCAAAGCGCGTACCATAGTTGCCGCCTTAAGCGTTTAAGCATGCGTCAAGGGGGTAAAGTTGTAGAGTTGCGACATCTTTTTATGGCACTAACCACCAGCGCCTTCTTTTTACGCACTCAATAAGTTCTTACGCACTTTTTCGGAGCAGTCATGACCAACCCGCTGATTCTCGAACCCCAGAAGACCGCCGACGCCTGTGTGATCTGGTTGCACGGCCTGGGGGCCGACCGTTACGACTTCCTACCGGTGGCCGAATTCATGCAGGAACGTCTGCAGAGCACCCGTTTCATCATGCCCCAGGCGCCAACCCGCCCGGTCAGCATCAACGGCGGCTATGCCATGCCGAGCTGGTACGACATCAAGGCCATGACCCCGGCCCGGGCCATCGACGAGGCGCAACTGGAAGAATCGGCCGACCAAGTCATCGAGCTGATCAAGGCCGAGCAGGCCAAGGGCATCAACCTGTCGAGGATCATCCTCGCTGGATTTTCCCAGGGCGGCGCCGTAGTGCTGCATACCGCCTATATAAAGTGGCAGGAAGCGCTCGGAGGGGTGATCGCCCTGTCCACCTACGCCCCGACCTTCAACGAAAGCCACCAGCTCAGCGCTTGCCAGCAACGCACCCCGGCCCTGTGCCTGCACGGTGTGCATGACCCGGTGGTGATCCCGTCGATGGGCCGCACGGCCTTCGAGTACCTGAACACCTGGGGCGTGGCCGCGCGCTGGCATGAATACCCCATGGAACACGAGGTGGTGGTCGAGGAGCTGAGCGATATCCACGACTGGCTGGCCAAGCACCTGGTGTAAATCGACGTGCGCCTGTAGCCGTCGGCGCATTGGACTACACCCGGTACTACGCCGAGCCTGGATCTTGCATTACACTGCCCGGCGTACATTCCTTAACCAGTTGACGAGACGACCGTGCTCAAGGCACTCAAGAAAATATTCGGCAAGGGAGACGCCGCCCCACAGGCCGTCGCGCCCGCTGCCCCCGTGATTGCACCCACGCCTCAGCCTGCACCGGCCCGGCCCCCGAAACCGCCAAGAGCGAAGTCTGCGCCGCGCAGCCAGCCCGAACCTGTGGCCAAGGCTGAAGCCGCGCCTGTCGAGCCGCCCCGGGAAAAACCCCGCCGTGAGCGCAAACCCAAGCCCCAGGCCAGCCTGTGGAAACCCGAGGACTTCGTGGTCGAGCCTCAGGAAGGCAAGACCCGCTTCCACGACTTCAAGCTCTCCAACGAGCTGATGCATGCCATCCACGACCTGGGCTTCCCCTACTGCACGCCGATCCAGGCCCAGGTCCTGGGTTACACCCTGCGTGGCCAGGATGCCATCGGCCGGGCCCAGACCGGCACCGGCAAGACGGCGGCGTTCCTGATCTCGATCATCTCGCAGCTGCAGCAGACCCCGCCGCCCAAGGAACGCTACATGGGCGAGCCGCGAGCCCTGATCATCGCCCCGACCCGCGAACTGGTGGTGCAGATCGCCAAGGACGCCGAGGCCCTGACCAAGTACAGCGGGCTGAACGTGATGAGCTTCGTCGGCGGCATGGAGTACGACAAGCAGCTCAAGGCCCTGGAAAAGCGCTACTGCGACATCCTGGTCGCCACCCCGGGCCGCCTGCTGGACTTCCAGCAACGCGGCGAAGTGCACCTGGACATGGTCGAGGTGATGGTGCTGGACGAAGCCGACCGCATGCTCGACATGGGCTTCATCCCACAGGTACGCCAGATCATCCGCCAGACCCCGCCCAAGAGCGAACGCCAGACCCTGCTGTTCTCCGCCACCTTCACCGACGACGTCATGAACCTGGCCAAGCAGTGGACTACTGATCCGGCCATCGTCGAGATCGAGCCGGAGAACGTCGCCAGCGAGACGGTCGAGCAGCACGTCTATGCCGTGGCGGGCAGCGACAAGTACAAGCTGCTGTACAACCTGGTCACGCAGAACAAGTGGGAACGGGTGATGGTCTTCGCCAATCGCAAGGACGAGGTGCGGCGCATCGAGGAGAAGCTGGTGCGCGACGGCATCAATGCCGCCCAACTGTCGGGCGATGTGCCGCAGCACAAGCGCATCCGTACCCTAGAAAACTTCCGCGAAGGGCGCATCACCGTGCTGGTGGCCACCGACGTGGCCGGGCGCGGGATCCATATCGACGGTATCAGCCACGTGATCAACTTCACCCTGCCGGAAGACCCGGACGACTACGTGCACCGCATCGGCCGTACCGGCCGTGCAGGCACCAGTGGTGTGTCGATCAGTTTTGCCGGCGAGGATGACTCCTACCAGTTGCCGGCGATCGAGGAACTGCTGGGGCGCAAGATCAAGTGCGAGATGCCGCCGGATGAATTGCTCACGCCAGTGCCGCGCAAGCATCACTGATCGGTACTGGATTCTTCACGGGCAAGTCGGGTCGCCGCACCTCCGCTCCCACAGGTAATGTGCTGGACCTGAGGGCAGCGGGTACCTGTAGGCGCCGACTTGCCCGCGAACCGGGGCAACGCCCCGGCCATCAGGCAGAGGTTCTACCAGCGCCCGGCAGCATCCTGGTCACTCTGCCTACCTTCGACCCACCTCGGACCGTCCTGAGTGTTCTCCTTCTTCCAGAACGGCGCCCGGGTCTTGAGATAGTCCATGATGAAGTTGCAGGCATCGAACGCGGCCTGCCGATGGGCACTGGCGACACCCACGAACACGATCGGCTCGCCCGGCTCCAGCGCACCGATGCGGTGCAGCACCTCGACCTTGAGCAACGGCCAGCGCTGCTCGGCCTCGACCACGATCTTGGCCAGGGCCTTCTCGGTCATGCCTGGGTAGTGCTCGAGAAACATCCCCGCCACCTCGCGACCGTCGTTGAAGTCGCGCACATAACCGACGAACCCCACCACCGCGCCCACGCCAACATTGGCAGCGTGCATGGCATTGACCTCGGCACCGGGGTCGAACGCCGCCTGCTGTACCCGTACGCCCATGCTCAACCTCCGGTCACCGGCGGGAAGAAGGCAAGCTCATCGCCGTCCTCGACCGGCTCATCGAGCCTGCACAGCTCCTCGTTACGCGCGCACATCAGGTTCTGCTCGGCCAGCACGGCGTAAACGCCGCCTCTGGCAACCAGCGCCTGGCGCACGTCGTCGAGCACCTTGAAATCCCCTTCCAGACGCTCGGCATCAACGCCAAGCAGCTCACGGTAACGGGCGAAATAGAGGGCCTTGATCTCCATCACCCCTCCACCTTGTAGTGGCCGCTCTTGCCGCCAAGCTTCTCCAGCAGGCGCACCTGCTCGATGACCATGCCCTTGTCCACGGCCTTGCACATGTCGTAGATCGTCAGCGCCGCTACGCTGGCGGCGGTCAGGGCCTCCATCTCGACACCGGTCTGCCCGGCCAGCTTGCAACGGGCAACGATATGCACCACATCTTCGCCTTCGGCAGCCAGCTCGACCTTGACGCTGGTGAGCATCAGCGGATGGCACAGCGGGATCAGGTCGCTGGTCTTCTTCGCCGCCTGGATGCCGGCGATGCGCGCCACGGCGAACACATCGCCCTTGGGGTGCTCGCCGTCGACGATCATCCGCAAGGTCTGCGGCAACATGCGCACCCGCGCCTCGGCGATCGCCTCGCGCGCAGTCACGGCTTTTTCAGTGACGTCGACCATGTTGGCACGCCCCTGGGAATCGAGATGAGTCAGCACTGCTCTGCTCCTGTGAAGGGAAAGCAGAGTGTAAACCTGTGGGTCAGCTTTGCGCAGGGGAATGTGTCGGCAGGCTCGGCCTCATCACAGGGCTTGCCCGCCCCCACAACCGTGTGGGAGCGGGCAAGCCTGCGAATGAGCCATCCGGGTCTACAGGTGCGACTCGGCGTACTCGGCCAGTACCGAACGCGGCACACCCTGCAGGGTGATGTGCACGCCATGGGGGAAGTCCTTGAAGCGCTCGGTCAGGTAGGTCAGGCCCGAGCTGGTCGCGGACAGGTAGGGGGTGTCGATCTGCGCCAGGTTGCCCAGGCAGACCACCTTGGAGCCAGAGCCTGCACGGGTGATGATGGTCTTCATCTGGTGCGGGGTGAGGTTCTGGCATTCATCGATCAGGATCAGGCTCTGCTGGAAGCTGCGGCCACGGATGTAGTTCAGCGACTTGAACTGCAGCGGCACCCGTTCGAGGATGTACTCGACACTGCCGTGGGTGCTTTCGTCATCCATGTGCAACGCCTCGAGGTTGTCGGTGATGGCGCCCAGCCAGGGCTCCATTTTTTCCGCCTCGGTGCCCGGCAGGAAGCCGATCTCCTGGTCCAGCCCCTGCACGCTGCGGGTGGCGATGATACGCCGGTAGCGCTTGCTGACCATGGTCTGCTCGATGGCTGCAGCCAATGCCAGGATGGTCTTGCCCGAGCCGGCCGCGCCAGTGAGATTGACCAGGTGGATGTCCGGATCGAGCAGGGCGAACAGCGCCAGGCTCTGATGGATGTCGCGGGGCTTGAGGCCCCAGGCTTCCTGATGCAGCAGCGGCTCCTGGTGCAGGTCGAGCAATAGCAGTTCGTTCTCGCGAATGCCCTTGATCCAGCCGACGAAGCCCTGCTCGTCGATGATGAACTCATTGACGTGCACGGCCGGCAAGTTGTCGATCAGTTGTACGCGATGCCAGGTGCGGCCCCGTTCCTGGCGGGTGTCGACCTTGCTGACCCGGTCCCAGAAGGAGCCGGTGACCGAGTGGTAGCCCTTCGAGAGCAAAGACACATCGTCGACCAGTTGGTCGGTGCTGTAGTCCTCTGCGGCGATGCCACAAGCGCGCGCCTTCAGGCGCATGTTGATGTCTTTGGTGACCAGCACCACGTCCAGGTCAGCCCGCCTGGCACGCAGCTCCAGCAGTTGGTTGATGATGATGTTGTCGTTGAGGTTTTCCGGCAGCAACCGGTTCGGTTCGTTGCGCGGGCTCATCAGGATCGACAGGAAGCCCTTCGGCCCGCTCTTGCCACGCTGGATCGGTACCCCTTGTTCGACATCGCTGGGTGATGCATCGCCCAGGGTCTGGTCGATCAGGCGAATGGCCTGGCGGCATTCGGCGGCGATGGTCTGTTTACCGGTCTTGAGCTTGTCGAGTTCCTCCAGCACCGTCATCGGTATGGCGACGTGGTGCTCCTCGAAGTTGAGCAAAGCGTTGGGATCGTGAATCAGGACGTTGGTATCGAGCACATACAGGATTGGCTGGTTGGAGGAAGGGTTGCGTCCTTGGTCATCCATACTCGGTCACCTTATGTGAAAGCAGGACGGCACAGCTTCGCTGCACCGCAGAGTGACCGCCGTTCTCCCCGTATCCGCGTCGTTACGGGCGGGGAGCGCACCTGGCAAAGGAGGGCCTGGATGACGCCACCTGTGCTGCAGGAATCGGCTGTCTGATTCCTTCATACCGCAAAAGGCGTGACGGAAAAAAGACTTTTTACGCTCCGGTGAAGTTTATTTTGCCGAATGACGAACCGCGCTTGGCGATAAGGTGACGGGGGACTACAGTCAATGTTGGACCCTGGATTTCATGCCTAGCGCAGATGCGCGTATTCCATGCAATCCTGCCACCCGATCCCGCTCTGCGCCGTGTGCTGCAACAGCCATTCCAGCGCCGGCTGTGCCTTGGGCAAGGTATCGTGGAACTGGATCACACCCTTGCGCCATAGCAGCATCAAGGTCATCACCCGCTGGGCCGACTGCTCGGCATCCAGCGCGCCGTCGTCCTGGGCGTCGATGTCCCACAGTGACACCTGCAGCCCTTGCGCCGCCATGAACGCCTCGCCGTCGGCACGGCGCTGCCCATAGGGTGGGCGGAACAGCGGCACGTACTGCTCGGGCATCAGCCCCTGCACCTGCGCCTGGCTGCGCCGCAGGGAATCCTGCCAGCCCTGCCACTGGGCGTGGGAGCGATACTCCCAGCCCTGAATCCCCACGCACTGTCCAGCGTAGAGCGCCGCGACATTGGCCCCCTGGGCCATGTCGCGGCGCTGCTGCACGCGGTTCCCCAGCACGAAGAACACTGCGCCCAGCTTTTGCCGGCGCAGGTAATCGTTGAGCAGGTCCGTGTTGCCGCCGACCGGGCCAGGGCCGCCGACGAACGTCAGCAGGAACATCCGGTCGTTGAGTTCATCGCCACTGCGCTCGCCATTCGACAGCCGCTCGATCTCGCTGCTGGTCTGTGGAAACAAGGCCGCCTTGCGCAATTGCTCGTCAAGGTAACGGACGTTGAACTGATGGCTGGGCTCGACCCATTCTTTGTAGAATTCGCCGACATCTGTAGCGAACGTAGCCGAACGCGTACGCAAATCCGCCATCGAATCCAGCGGATAGCAAAACGATGCATCCTGCTCGCAACTGAGCTGGGCCTGCTGGAAGTTTTCCCACAACCGCTGCCACATGCGCGCACGCACCGAACGGATCACCGCCAGGTTGATCTGCCGCAGCCCCAGGCGCGCCGCCAGAGCGCGCTCATCGAGCATCTCGCTTTCATGCAGCACCTGGGCGAAGGAGAGGATCTGCGCGCGCGATGCCACGTCGAACAGCACCGGGCTGTCGAGCTGCTCGGGCCAATGGCTGCGGTCGAAGCTGACGGAATTGGCTGGAGCGGCCTGCACAGCCAGGCTGAACAACCCGGCCAGCACGGCGAAGGCAATGCGCACGATCGGTTCTCCCTAAACGGATGATGCGCACTATAGCGCCTGCCCGGGCGATGGTCTGTGACTATCGTCACCATAGTTTGGCGTTGCCCTGCTGGCCCCGTAGAATCGTCGGCGACGATTTCAGGAGCCGACCCATGCTGACGGTGATTTCCCCCGCCAAGACCCTCGACTACGACACCCCACCGGTAACCCAGCGCCATACCCTGCCGCAGTACCTGGACGATTCGCAGACGTTGATCACCCAACTGCGCGAGCTATCGCCGGCGCAGATCGCCGAGCTGATGCACCTGTCCGACAAGCTTGCCGGCCTCAATGCCGCGCGTTTCGGCAGCTGGACCCCAGACTTCACCCCCGCCAACGCCAAGCAGGCGCTGCTGGCGTTCAAGGGCGACGTATACACAGGCCTGGATGCCGAAACCCTTGGCGAGGACGACTTCAGCTATGCCCAGCAACACCTGCGCATGCTCTCGGGCCTCTATGGCCTGCTGCGACCGCTGGACCTGATGCAGCCCTACCGCCTGGAAATGGGCACCAAGCTCGCGAACGCACGCGGCAAGGACCTCTACGCCTTCTGGGGCACGCGCATCAGCGAATGGCTGAACCAGGCCCTGGCCGAACAAGGCGATGACCTGCTGCTGAACCTGGCCAGCAACGAGTACTTCAGCGCCGTGAAGAAGAATGCGCTGAATGCCCGCGTGATCAACGTCGACTTCAAGGACTTGAAGAACGGCCAGTACAAGATCATCAGCTTCTACGCCAAGAAGGCGCGTGGGCTGATGAGCCGCTTCGTGATCCAGGAGCGCATCAACGATCCCGAGCAGCTCAAGCGCTTCGACGTGCAAGGCTACTACTACAGCGCCGAACAATCGAAGCCCGACCACCTGGTGTTCCTGCGCGATCATCCAGCGGACTAGCCCTGCTTCCCAGTCTTGCAGGAGCCCCCCAACCAGCGCGCTCCTGCAATCCCCGCCTCAAAAAAGCCAAATTACCGGCGCCAAAAAACAGGCAAGGCTGAGCTTATCGCCAAACGCCATAAGACCGTTCGTAGTTTTTTGACGAATTTTGAAAAAATTTTTCCGATACTGGCATATAACCATCTCATCTTGATTCCGCCCTTTATATATAGGGGCGAAACCCATCCGTGCTATCAGAATGAAAGTATTTCTCACTGAAAAAATATTTAGAAATCTTTCATCTGCCCTGAACGCACCTCGGAACTTCTCCCTTCGCAGATCGCTCATAGCACCCGTAACGAATCACGAGCGTGCAACGTGAGAGATGACTTACAGATGACAAGTGGCAGGTACTCACTACCTGCACTGATAACTTCGACTACCGCTTCGGTATAACCAAGCGGTCTGTTAAAGCAGGAGAGCCGCGCCCCTTACTAATCGTCCTAGTGGTTGATTTCAAAGGATTTATTCACTTGAAAGAACAAGCACAGCAGCGCACCCGATAACGCGTTGCAATAAAGACGGCTGCATCTCAGGGCACGCCTTTTTATAACTGGCCTTTTACTGCCAATTTTGAGCGCATCACTGTTTGCGCTCCGGATTCATTCATGCCTGCGTTCGGTGAAGTGTCAATTCGCCATGGATCCGTGCGCCCGTAAAAGCAGGTCAATCAACCCGGTCCGGTTCTTCGAAAGAGCCGGCGTGATAAACACACGAGGTGAATACGATGCGTATCAGCATCTTTGGTTTGGGTTACGTGGGTGCCGTCTGTGCAGGTTGCCTGTCGGCAAGGGGCCATGAAGTGATTGGTGTGGATGTGTCCACCACCAAGATCGACCTCATCAACCAGGGCAAGTCGCCGATCGTCGAGCCGGGTCTGGAGCAACTCCTGCAGCAAGGCATCGCCAATGGTCGCCTGCGTGGCACCACCGACTTCGCCGAGGCGATCCGCGCCAGCGACGTGTCGATGATCTGTGTCGGCACCCCGAGCAAGAAGAACGGCGACCTGGGCCTGGAATACATCGAATCGGTGTGCCGCGAGATCGGCTACGTGCTGCGCGACACCACCCGCCGCCACACCATCGTGGTACGCAGCACCGTGCTGCCAGGCACGGTGAAGAACGTGGTGATCCCGATCCTCGAAGACTGCTCCGGAAAGAAGGCCGGCGTCGATTTCGGCGTGGCGGTCAACCCCGAGTTCCTGCGTGAAAGTACCGCGATCAAGGACTACGACCAGCCTCCGATGACCGTCATCGGCGAACTGGACAGCGCCAGCGGCGACGTGCTGCAGGCGATCTACGAAGAGCTCGACGCGCCGATCATCCGCAAGCCGATCGAAGTGGCCGAGATGATCAAGTACACCTGCAACGTCTGGCACGCCACCAAGGTGACCTTCGCCAACGAGATCGGCAACATCGCCAAGGCGGTCGGCGTCGATGGTCGCGAAGTGATGGACGTGGTCTGCCAGGACAAGGCCCTGAACCTGTCGCAGTACTACATGCGCCCGGGCTTCGCCTTCGGCGGTTCGTGCCTGCCCAAGGACGTGCGCGCCCTCACCTACCGTGCTGCCAGCCTCGATGTGAAGGCGCCGCTGCTCGACTCGCTGATGCGCAGCAACGAGTCGCAGGTGCAGAACGCCTTCGACATCATCGAAAGCCACGACAAGCGCAAGATCGCCCTGCTCGGCCTGAGCTTCAAGGCCGGCACCGACGACCTGCGCGAAAGCCCGCTGGTGGAACTGGCCGAGCGCCTGATCGGCAAGGGCTACGAGCTGAACATCTACGACCAGAACGTCGAGTACGCCCGTGTCCACGGCGCCAACAAGGACTACATCGAGTCGAAGATCCCGCATGTCTCGTCGCTGCTCAACGCCGACTTCCAGCAGGTGGTCGATGGCGCCGACATCATCATCCTCGGCAACCGCGACGAGCAGTTCCGCGCCCTTGCCCAGCAGGCACCGGAAGGCAAGCAGGTGATTGATCTGGTCGGCTTCATGAGCAAGCCCACCAGCACCCTCACCCGCACCGAAGGCATCTGCTGGTAAGCCAGCCCGACGCGGGGCCGGTCGGCCCCGCATTCTCCTGATTCTCGCGACGGATGCTGAACATGCAAAGGCTCCAGACAGTGCTGTTGCAGTGCGCCGGATGGCTGCTCTACATGAGCCTGCTCATGCTGATCGCCCTGGCCCTGCCCAGCGATATCTTCGATTCGCAGTCGAAGCACTTCATCTTCCTGGTCGGCGCAGTCGGCATCTGGCGCTACTCCATGGGCGCCACCCATTTCATCCGCGGCATGATCTTCCTGTACCTGGTCTACCCCTACCTGCGCCGCAAGGTGCAGAAGCTGGGCAAGGCAGCCGAACCGTCGCATGTGTACCTGATGGTCACCAGCTTTCGCATCGATGCGCTGACCACCGCCCAGGTGTACAGCTCGGTGATCCGCGAAGCGATCGAATGCGGCTATCCGACCACCGTGGTCTGCTCGCTGGTGGAGAAGTCCGACGAGCTGCTGGTCAAGAGCCTGTGGGCCAAGTACAACCCGCCCGAACACGTCGCCCTGGACTTCGTGCGCATCGCCGGTACCGGCAAGCGCGACGGCCTGGCCTACGGTTTTCGGGCCATCTCGCGGATGCTGCCGGACGAAAACGCCGTGGTTGCGGTGATCGACGGCGACACCGTGCTGGCCGAGGGCGTAGTTCGCAAGACCGTGCCCTGGTTCAAGCTCTACCCCAATGTCGGTGGCCTGACCACCAACGAATTCTGCGAAGTGCGCGGCGGCTACATCATGAGCGAGTGGCACAAGCTGCGCTTCGCCCAGCGCCACATCAACATGTGTTCGATGGCGCTCTCCAAGCGCGTGCTGACCATGACCGGGCGCATGTCGATGTTCCGCGCAAGCGTGGTCACCAACCCCGAGTTCATCGCCGACGTCGAAAGCGACTCGCTGATGCACTGGCGCCTGGGCCGCTTCAAGTTCCTCACCGGCGACGACAAGTCGAGCTGGTTCAGCCTGATGCGCCTGGGCTACGACACCTTCTACGTGCCGGACGCGGCGATCAACACGGTCGAGCATCCGCCGGAGAAGAGCTTCGTCAAGGCCAGCCGCAAGCTGATGTACCGCTGGTATGGCAACAACCTGCGGCAGAACTCCCGCGCCCTGGGCCTGGGCCTCAAGCGCCTGGGGCTGTTCACCAGCATCGTGCTGCTCGACCAGCGTGTGTCGATGTGGACCAGCCTGCTGGGCCTGACCGTGGCGGTGATCGCCAGCTTCAAGTTCGGCCTGCAGTTCCTGCTGGTGTACCTGCTGTGGATCGGCATCACCCGCCTGATCCTCACCATCATGCTGCTGTGCTCGGGCCACAGTGTCGGCCCGGCCTATCCGCTGATCCTCTATTACAACCAGATCGTCGGCGCGCTGATGAAGATCTACGTGTTCTTCCGCCTCGACAAGCAGTCCTGGACCCGCCAGCCGACTGCCCTGAAACGTGACCTCGCCAGCTTTCAACAATGGTTCAACACCTGGTCCTCTCGGACCATGACCTTCTCGGCCGCCAGCATCTTCGTCGCTGTGCTGTTCATGGTCGTGTGAGCCCAACCCGGATCGATCCAACAGGAACAAATCGCCATGAATACCGCCGTGAACGTCAACGTCGTGCATGAGTCCGAAGCCCAGCGCCAGCACGCCCGGGTGCGCATCCCGGCCAAGCTGCGCTACCTGGACAGCGAGCGCCAGCCGCAGGATGTGAAGGTCGACGACCTCTCCGCCGGTGGTCTGTCGTTCCATGCCAAAAAAGCCCTTCCGGTCGGAGATGTCGTACGTGGTCGCCTGCAGTTCGTGGTCGACAACCTGGGGCTGTCGATGGACATCGAGTTCCTGGTGCGCTCGAGCGATCCGCAGAGCGGCCGCACCGGTGTCGAATTCCAGAACCTGGAACCGCGCGATATCGCCACCCTGCGCCACATCATCACCTCCCACCTGTCCGGCGAGCTGATCAGCGTCGGTGATGTGCTCAGTACCCTGCAGCGCGACAACTTCACCAAGGCGCGCAAGCAGAAGGACGCAGGCTCCGGCCTTTCGGCCTTCGGTCGCCTGCGTGCCGTCACCGTCACCCTGGGCGTGTTCGTGGTCGGCATCGCCGCCTTCGGTTTCGTCGCCAAATCGCTGTACGGCCTGTACTTCGTCAGCCACGCCGAGGCCGGTGTGGTCGCAGTACCGACCACCAACGTCACCATGCCCCGCGACGGCAGCATGCAGAGCCTGGTGGAAAACGGTGCGCAGGTGGTCAAGGGCGCGCCGCTGGCGACCTTCAACACCAGCATGCTCGACCTGCTCAAGGGCCATCTGGACGACTCGCAACTGGAGCCAGCCAAGGTCGAGGAACTGTTTGGCAAGCAGCTTTCCGGCACCCTCACCAGCCCTTGCGACTGCGTGGTCGCCCGCCAGCTGGTGGATGACGGCCAGTACGCCAGCAAGGGCCAGGTGGTCTACCAGTTGATCCCGCGCACCACCAACCCGATGGTCGAGGCGCGCTTCAGCTATCGCCAGTTCGACGAGGTCAAGCCCGGCACCCGGGTCAACTTCCAGATCGCCGGCGAAGACGAGGTGCGCACCGGTGTGATCGTCGGCAGCGCCAGCCTGGACAACGACAACCTGGCTTCGGACATTCGCGTGCAGATCAAGCCAGACGAGTCGCTGCCTGCAGAGCTGGCCGGCCGCCCGGCTTCGGTGAACAGCGACCGCGGTCCCTCGCTGAACTGGCTGATCGACAAGGCCGTGGCCCGCGGGCTCTGAGGGGGACAGGACGATGACGCCGAACAATTATCCCTGCGTCCCCGTGGGAGCGGGCTTGCCCGCGAAGGGGCCAGCAGGTACACCTTCATCGCAGGTCCCAGCCATTCGCGGGCAAGCCCGCTCCCACAGGGCTCTCGGGCTCTGCGTCCTGGCCATCACCCTGGCCGGCTGCGTCGGCCTGCCTGACCAGCGCCTGGCCAACGAGGCCCTGAAGCGCGGCGACACCGCCACCGCCGAGGCCAACTACAAGGCACTTGCCGACCTGGGCTACAGCGACGCACAGGTCGGCCTGGCCGACATTCAGGTTGGCACCCGCGACCCGGCCCAGCTCAAGCAGGCCGAAGCCACCTACCGCGCCGCAGCCGCTACCTCACCACGTGCCCAGGCACGCCTGGGCCGCCTGCTGGTGGCCAAGCCCGACAGCACCCAGGCCGAACGCGAAGAGGCCGAAACCCTGCTCAAGCTCGCGGCCAGGCAAGGTGAGGGCAACACCCTGATCCCGCTGGCGATGCTCTACCTGCAATACCCGCAGAGCTTCCCGAACATCAACGCCCAGCAGCAGATCGACCAGTGGCGCGCCGCCGGCAACCCCGAGGCGGGCCTGGCCCAGGTGCTGCTGTACCGCACCCAAGGCACCTACGACCAGCACCTGGCCGAGGTGGAGCAGATCTGCAAGGCCGCGCTGAGCAGCACCGACATCTGCTACGTGGAGTTGGCCACCGTCTACCAGAAACGCGCCCAACCCGACCAGCAGGCCGCCCTGCTCGACCAGCTCAAGGCCGCCTATGCCCGCAATGCGGTGCCTGCCACACGGGTCGACAGCGTCGCCCGCGTGCTCGCCGACCGGAGCCTCGGCCAGACCGACGAGAAGACCGCCAAGGACCTGCTCGAACACGTCGCCCCGGCCAACCCGGCATCCTGGGTCAGCCTTGCGCAACTGCTCTACGACTTCCCTGAACTGGGCGACACCGACCAGCTGATGGCCTACATCGACAAGGGCCGCGAAGCCGAGCAGCCCCGCGCCGAACTGCTGCTGGGCCGCCTCTACTACGAAGGCAAGACCGTCCCGGCCGATGCCGTGAAGGCCGAGCAACACCTGCAGGCCGCCGCCGACGCCGGCGAAATCAGCGCCCACTATTACCTCGGCCAGCTCTACCGCCGCGGCTACCTGGGCCATGTCGAGCCGCAGAAAGCGGTGGACCACCTGCTCAGTGCCGCCCGTGGCGGCCAGCTCAGTGCCGACTACGCCCTGGCCCAGCTCTACAGCGAAGGCCACGGCATCCGCCAGAACACCGGCAACGCCTGGGTATTCGCCCAGCTTGCCCAGGCCAACCCGACGCCGCAGTCCAGCGAACTGCTGCAGCAACTCGACCAGCAACTCACGCCCGACCAGCGCAGCCAGGCCCAGCGCCTGCTGGAGCAGGAGAAGAAGGCGCGTGCCGGGATGCTCCAGGCCAGCAACAGCCCGCTGGCCCTGGACGCCCTGCAAGACGAGAAAGACGTAGACGCCGAGGACTCGCTATGACGCTCAATCCCTTCGTGAAAGCCGGCATCGGCCTGAGCTTCGCCCTGCTGTGGTCGCTGCCGACCCTGGCCGCGGAAACCGCAGTGAAGAACTTCGGCCTGGACGTGAAGATCACCGGCCAGTCCGAGGACGACCGCGACCTGGGCACCCGCTCCGGCGGCGACGTCAACGGCCTGGGCCTGGACCTGCGTCCCTGGGTGTATGGCGAGCGCGGCAACTGGAGCGCCTTCGCCATGGGCCAGGCGGTGACTGCCACCGACATCATCGAGACCGACACCCTGCGCCAGAACGACGACGGCACCGCCGTCGACACCGGCGACGACAGCCGCAAGCCGGACAAGAGCTACCTGGCCCTGCGCGAATTCTGGATCGGCTACAGCGGTTTCACGCCCTACCCCGGCGAGCAACTGCGCTTCGGCCGCCAGCGCCTGCGCAGCGACGACGGCATGTGGCGCGACACCAACATCGAGGCGCTGAACTGGAGCTTCGACACCACCCTGCTCAAGGCCGACCTCGGTGTCGCCCAACGCTTCAGCGAATACCGCACCGACCTCACCGAGCTGGCCCCAGAAGACAAGGACCGCACGCACATCTACGGCAACATCGCCACGCAGTGGACACCCGGCCACTGGGTCGGCCTGCGCGCCCACCATACCCATGACAGCGGCAGCCTGAAGAACCCCGGCGAGACCGTCGATGCCCTCGACAAGACCCGCACCGGCGACCTCACCTGGCTGGGCCTTGAGGCCAACAGCGACGCCTACAACTGGCGCAACGACCACACCGTCAACTACTGGGGCAGCGTCACCTGGCTGACCGGCAATCGCGACAGCCTCAGCAGCCAGCTGGTCGGCGAAGACCAGGTCGCCACCGGCAAACAGAGCGGCGACGTCAATGCTTGGGCCACCGACCTCGGTATCCGTCTGCGCCTCGACCCGCAGTGGCAGGTCGGCGCGGCCTACGCCCGTGGCAGCGGTGGTGGCGGCAGCGATGGCTCGAACAACTTCGAGCAGACCGGCCTTGAGAGCAACCGCTCCAACTTCACCGGCACCCGCTCGCGCGTGCACCGCTTCGGCGAGGCCTTCCGCGGCGAGCTGGGCAACCTGCAGGCCGCGACCCTGTTCGCCTCCTGGCAACTGCGCGACGACTACGACGCAAGCTTCATCTACCACAAGTTCTGGCGCGTCGATGGCAACCAGAACATCGGCTCCAGCGGCATCAACGCGGTGGTCAACGACGATGGCATCAACCGTCCGCTGATCAACGGCGAGAAGGACCTGGGCCAGGAGATGGACGTGGTGGTCACCAAGTACTTCAAGCAGGGCCTGCTGCCCGCCTCGCTGAGCCAGTCGATCGACGAGCCGTCGGCCCTGGTACGCCTGCGCGCCGGTGTGTTCAAGCCCGGCGATGCCTATGGCAAGGAAGCGGACTCGTACATGCACCGCGCCTTCGTCGACGTGATCTGGCGCTTCTGAGGCCGGGAGAGGACCGTTATGAACCTGCACCCGAACCTCCGCCACAGCCTGCTCGCCAGCGCCCTGCTGCTGGCCAGCGGCATGGCCGCCGCGGCCCAGCCGGCGGTGATCGCCAAGGAGCTGCAACAGGCCAAGACCTACACCGTCGCCAGCGCGCCGATCGAGCCGCTGCAGATGGATCCGCCCAAGCTGCCCGACCTCTCCGGCTACACCGCGCAGGCCGTGCAACAGAAGATAGACCGCCGCCACAAGGGCAAGGTCAGCGTGCGCCGCATGCTCCAGGAAGAGTCGCTCAAGGAATTCATCGGCGGCGACAACAAGGCCGCCGAGTGGGTCCAGCGCCAGCACGGCATCCCCCAGGCGATCTTCGTCGATGACGGGCATGTCGACCTGGTCGAACTGAGCAAGAAGGTGCCCGCCCAGTACCTGCGCGAAACCGCGCCGGGCGTGTATCTGGCGCGCCTGCCGATCGTGGTCGGGCGCAAGGGCGTGCTGGAGATCGACGGCAAGGTCAAGGAGCTGCGCCTGTCCCAGGAGGGCGGCTCGTTCATCGTCAATGACGGCAAGCTGTTCGTCAGCGATACCCAGGTCACCGGCTGGCGCGAGCAGGCCAACGGCCCGGCGACTTTCCGCTCGCCCAAGGAATTCCGCCCGTTCCTGCTCAGCTGGGGCGGCACCGAGACGTACATCGTCAACAGCAAGATGGCCAGCTTCGGCTATGCCAAGTCCAAGTCGTATGGCGTGAGCATCTCGCAGTACACCCCGAACATGGCCAAGCAGATGGGCCGCCCTGAACCGACCGGCTGGATCATCGGCTCGGAGTTCAGCGACATGTGGTACGGCTTCTACTGCTACGAGACCAGCGACTTCGTGGTCAAGGACTCGACCTACCGCGACAACATCGTCTACGGCATCGACCCGCACGACCGCTCGCACCGCCTGATCATTGCCGGCAATACCGTGTACGGCACCAAGAAGAAGCACGGGATCATCGTCTCGCGTGAGGTCAACGACAGCTGGATCATCAACAACAAGAGCTACGACAACAAGCTCTCGGGCGTGGTGATCGACCGTAACAGCGTCAACAACCTGATCGCCTACAACGAGATCTACCGCAACCACACCGACGGCATCACCCTCTACGAGAGCGGCGACAACCTGATCTGGGGCAACAAGCTGATCAACAACCGTCGCCACGGCATCCGCGTACGCAACAGCGTGAACATCCGCCTGTACGAAAACATCGCCATGGCCAACGGCCTGGTCGGGGTGTACGGGCATATCAAGGACCTCTCCGACACCGACCGCGACATCGCCCTCGACCCGTTCGACACCAAGGTGTCGCTGATCGTGGTTGGCGGCGAGCTGGCGGCCAACGGTTCCGGGCCCTTGTCGATCGACTCGCCGCTGTCGGTGGAGCTGTACAAGGTGTCCATGCTCGCGCCGCGCAAATCCAGCGGCATCAGCCTCAACGGCGTGCTCGGCGAGCGCCAGGACGAAATCCTCGACCTGCTGGTGCGCCAGCAGAAGGCCGTGCTGATCGACCCGGTCGAACGCCAGACCGAAATGATCGATTAAGGAAGCCCAGACCATGACCCCACACCTGATGAAACTGCTCGGCCTGTCCGCCGCCCTCCTGGCCATCAGCCAGGGCGTGCGCGCCGACGACGTGCAGCCACCGAGCTTCAGCGCCGAGCCGTGCTGCCAGCTGTGCCCCGAGGCCCACGACGCCAGCCGCTACACCACCCGCTACCAGCAGAACTTCACCACCCTGGTACAGGCCCAGGGCGACTGGCTGTTCCGTACCCGCGAAGACCTGCGCACCGAATTCGACACCACGCCCGGCGGCTACAAGCGTCTGCAGCAGGTGCACGATGCGTTCAAGAAACGCGGCGTGGAGCTGGTGGTGGTCTACCAGCCGACCCGTGGCCTGGTAAACCGCAACATGCTCAAGCCCGAAGAGAAGGCTGCCTTCGACTACCAGAAAGCCCTGCACAACTACCAGGCGATGCTGCAGCGCTTCGCCCGGATGGGCTACAACGTGCCCGACCTCTCGCCCCTGACCAACGAGCAGCTCGCCGCCGCCGACCAGGGCAAGGACTTCTACTTCCGCGGCGACCAGCACTGGACGCCCTACGGCGCCGAGCGCGCAGCGAAGATCGTGGCCGACACCGTGCACAAAATGCCGGCTTTCGAGGGTATTCCACGCAAGGAATTCGAAACCCAGAAATCCGGACGCATGGGCAAGACCGGCACCCTGCACAACGTCGCCGGACAACTGTGCGGCACCAGCTACGCGGTGCAGTACATGGACCAGTTCGCCACCGAACCCAAGGGGGGCGCCAGCGGCGGCGACGACCTGTTCGGCGATTCAGGCAACGCGCAGATCACCCTGGTCGGCACCAGCCACAGTGGCAAGAACTACAACTTCTCGGGCTTTCTGGAACAGTACATCGGCGCCGACGTACTCAACGTCGCCTTCCCCGGCGGCGGCCTGGAAGGCTCGATGATCCAGTACCTGGGCAGCGAGGAGTTCCACAAGAACCCGCCGAAGATCCTGATCTGGGAATTCTCGCCGCTGTACCGCCTGGACCAGGAAACCATCTGGCGGCAGATCCTCGGCCTGCTCGACGATGGCTGCGACGGCCGCCCGGCGCAAATGAGCGCCAGCACCACACTCAAGCCGGGCAAGAACGAGCTGATGGTCAACGGCAAGGGTGGCGTGATCAAGGACCTGGTCAACCGCAATCACCAACTCGACATCCGTTTCGAGGACACCTCGGTCAAGGTGCTGCAGGCCACCCTCTGGTACCTGAACGGGCGCCACGAGGACATCAAGATCGAAAAACCCGAGACCTCCGACACCGACGGACGCTTCGTCTTCCAGATGCGCGAGGACGAAGACTGGGCCAGCCAGAACCTGCTGGCCCTGGAAGTCCAGGGCCCGGAAAACGGCACCCAGAAAGTCGAGGCCAAGCTCTGCAAACGCAACAACTTCGCCGGCAGCGCGCGCAACACCGCGCAAGCCGGCCAGTGAGGCGAACATGACGACATTGAAGCGAACCTTCAGCCCCGCCCTGCTCGCGCTGGCCCTGTTCGGCGGTGCCGCGCAGGCTGCGCTGGTGCCCCCGCAGGGTTACTACGAGGGCATCGAGAAACTCAAGACCAGCGACGGCAACTTCACCTGCGAAGCCGCGCCCAAGCCCTACACCGGCGCGCTGCAGTTTCGCAGCAAGTACGAGGGCTCGGACAAGGCTCGGGCAACGCTCAACGTCGCCTCTGAAAAAGCCTTCCGCGACTCCACCGCCGACATCACCACCCTGGAGAAGGGCGTCAGCAAGATGGTCGGCCAGTACATGCGCGACGGTCGCCCGGCCCAGCTCGATTGCGTGCTGACCTGGCTCGGCACCTGGGCGCGCGCCGATGCGCTGGAGTCCACCGATTTCAACCACACCGGCAAGTCCATGCGCAAATGGGCGCTGGGCAGCATGAGCGGCTCGTGGCTGCGCTTGAAGTTCTCCAAGTCCCAGCCACTGGCCGCGCACCAGGCCGAAGCCGAGCTGATCGAGAAGTGGCTCGCCAAGCTGGCGACACAGACCGTGCGCGACTGGAGCGACCTGCCGCTGGAGAAGATCAACAACCATAGCTACTGGGCGGCCTGGTCGGTGATGGCCACGGCAGTGGCCACGGATCGGCGCGACTTGTTCGACTGGGCAGTGAAGGAGTTCAAGGTCGGCGCCAACCAGATCGACGACCAAGGCTTCCTGCCCAACGAGATCAAACGTCGCCAGCGCGCGCTGGCCTACCACAACTACGCCCTGCCGCCGCTGGCGATGATCGCCAGCTTCGCCCAGGTCAATGGCGTGGACCTGCGCAAGGAAAACAACTTCGCCCTGCAGCGTCTGGGCGAAGGCGTGCTGGCCGGTGCCCGCGATCCGGTGCACTTCGCCGAGCGCGCCGGGGTCAAGCAGGACCTCAAGGACCTCAAGGTCGACAGCAAGTACGCCTGGCTCGAACCCTGGTGCGCGCTGTACCAGTGCGTCGGCGACACCCTCAAGCGCAAGCACGACATGCAGCCGTTCAACAGCTTCCGCATGGGCGGCGACATGACCCGGGTCTACGACCCGAGCGCGGAACAGAAGAAATAGTAGATCCCTGTGGGAGCGGGTTTACCCGCGAACAAGGGCGAAGCCCTTGCCAGGCACCGCGGTGTCTGCTTCGCGGGTAAACCCGCTCCCACAGGAACTAGGTTGCTCCCCAGCTACGCGTGGGGGGTTTGGGGGGCGCTGTGCCCCGGATGCTGTGAACAAAAAGGAGAACCGGGATGGTCTTCTCGTCCAACGTGTTCCTGTTCCTGTTCTTGCCGGTTTTCCTCGGCTTGTACTACCTGAGCGGGAACCGCTATCGCAACCTGCTGTTGCTGGTGGCCAGCTACATCTTCTACGCCTGGTGGCGGGTAGACTTCCTGGCGCTGTTCGCAGGCGTCACCCTGTGGAATTACTGGATCGGTCTGAAAGTCGGCGCTGCCGGCGTGCGCACCAAGCCGGCCCAGCGCTGGCTGCTGCTGGGCGTGGGCGTGGACCTGGCGATCCTCGGCTACTTCAAGTACGCCAACTTCGGCGTCGACAGCCTCAACGCGATCATCAGCTCGTTCGGCCTTGAGCCGTTCATCCTCACCCACGTGCTGCTGCCGATCGGTATCTCGTTCTACATCTTCGAGTCGATCAGCTACATCATCGACGTGTACCGCGGCGACACCCCGGCAACGCGCAACCTGATCGACTTCGCCGCATTCGTGGCGATCTTCCCGCACTTGATCGCCGGCCCCGTGCTGCGCTTCAAGGACCTGGTCGATCAGTTCAACAACCGCACCCACACCCTGGACAAGTTCTCCGAAGGCTGCACGCGCTTCATGCAGGGCTTCATCAAGAAAGTGTTCATCGCCGACACCCTGGCGGTGGTCGCCGACCACTGCTTCGCCCTGCAGAACCCCACCACCGGCGATGCCTGGCTGGGCGCGCTGGCCTACACCGCGCAGCTGTACTTCGACTTCTCCGGCTACAGCGACATGGCCATCGGCCTGGGCCTGATGATGGGCTTTCGCTTCATGGAGAACTTCAAGCAGCCCTACATCAGCCAGTCGATCACCGAGTTCTGGCGGCGCTGGCACATCAGCCTGTCGACCTGGCTGCGCGACTACCTGTACATCACCCTGGGCGGCAACCGCGGCGGCACCTTCGCCACCTACCGCAACCTGTTCCTGACCATGCTGCTGGGCGGCCTGTGGCACGGCGCCAACTTCACCTACATCATCTGGGGCGCCTGGCACGGCATGTGGCTGGCGATCGAACGCGCGCTGGGCATCGACACCAACCCGCAGCGCTTCAACCCGATCAAATGGGCCTTCACCTTCCTGCTGGTGGTCGTCGGCTGGGTGATCTTCCGCGCCGAAAACCTCGAAGTGGCCGGCCGCATGTACGGCGCCATGTTCAGCTTCGGCCAGTGGCAGCTGTCGGAACTCAACCGCGCCCAACTCACCGGCCTGCAGGTGGCCACGCTGATCGTCGCCTACCTGACCCTGGCGTTCTTCGGCCTGCGCGACTTCTACCGCAACGCAACGCCACCGGCCGCCCCGCGCATTCCGGCGCAAGTACATGGCGACGGCACGCTCAGCCTGGACTGGACCCGGGTCATGACCCGCGCCCTGGTGCTGCTGCTGTTCGTGGCCTCGATCCTCAAGCTTTCGGCGCAGAGCTACTCGCCGTTCCTGTACTTCCAGTTCTGAGGTGGATGACATGAACCGCACACTTCGCATCACCTATTCGCTGTCGTTCCTCGGTCTGCTGGTGGGCCTGGGCGCCTGGTCGGTCGGGGGCCTGGAGAGCTTCAACCGCACCGGGCAGATGACCCTGCTCGACGGCAAGCTGGCCAAGGCCGCCGAAACCCACTACGACGAACAGTTCCCGATCAAGCGCCTGGGCACCAACCTCTGGGCCGCACTGGACTTCAAGCTGTTCAACGAAGGCCGCCCCGGTGTGGTGCTGGGCCGCGACCAGTGGCTGTTCAGCGATGAGGAATTCAACCCCACCGCCAACGCCGACCAACTGATGCAGGACAACCTGGCGCTGATCCGCGGCGTGCGCGACACCCTGCAGCGCCAGAACATCGAGCTGGTGCTGGCGATCGTGCCGGCCAAGGCACGGGTCTATGCCGAGTACCTGGGCAAGGAGACGCCCGCCAGCCTGCACGGCGAGTTGTTCAACCAGTTCCACGCCCAGGCGCGCCAGGCCAACGTGTTCGCCCCCGACCTGCTCGCCCCACTGGAGCAGGCCAAGGCCCGTGGCCAGGTATTCCTGCGCACCGACACGCACTGGACGCCAATGGGCGCCGAAGTGGTTGCCCAGTCCATCGCCGAAGGCGTCAAGCGCCAGCAACTGCTCGACGGCCAACCCCAGGCCTACATCACCGAGGCGGGCAAGACTGCGCCATACAAAGGCGACCTGACCAACTTCCTGCCGCTCGACCCGCTGTTCAGCAACCTGCTGCCAACCCCGGACAACCTGCAGCAGCGCACCACCCGCCCGGCGCAAGCCGAGGGCGACGACGGCGATGCGCTGTTCGCCGACAGCGCCATCCCGGTGGCACTGGTGGGTACCAGCTACAGCGCCAACCCGCACTGGAACTTCCTCGGCGCCCTGCAACAGGCGCTGCACAGCGACGTCGCCAACTATGCCGAGGACGGCCACGGCCCGCTGCTGCCGATGCTCAAGTACCTGCAGAGCGACGCCTTCAAGAATGCCCCGCCACAAGTCGTGGTGTGGGAGTTCCCCGAGCGCTATCTGCCAATGAAGAACGACCTCAGCAGCTTCGATCCGCAGTGGATCGCGCAACTGAAGAACACCCGTAAATCCGAAGAAAACCTGGCCCTTTCGTCCAACCGGACGGACCACTGAAAGAGAGGAACACGCACATGACTCACAAGCCATCCATCGCCAAAGCCCTCACCCTCGCGGCCGGCCTTTCCCTGGCATCGCTGCAGGCCTTCGCCGGCGCCGACGCCGCACTCTATGGCCCTAGCGCCCCGAAAGGCTCGACCTTCGTGCGCCTGTACAACGCAAGCTCCGCGCCCACCGCGGCCTCGGTCGGCAATACCCAGATCAAGCAGGTCGGTGCCCAGGCCAGCAGCGACTTCAGCTTCCTGCCTGGCGGCGACTACACCGCCCAGGTCGGCGGCAAGAGCGTGCCGGTCAAGCTGGCCTCGGACAAGTACTACACCCTGGTCAACAACAACGGCGGCAACCCGCAACTGATCGAGGAGCCGCCGTTCAAGAACAAGCAGAAAGCGCTGGTGCGCGTGCAGAACCTCAGCGACCAGTCGCTGACCCTCAAGACCGCCGACGGCAAGACCGAAGTGGTCAAGCCGGTGGCCGCCAAGGGTCGCGGCGAGCGCGAAATCAATCCGGTCAAGGTCAACCTGGCCCTGTTCGACGGCAACAAGAAAGTCAGCGACGTCAAACCCGTCGCCCTGGAGCGCGGCGAAGCGGCCGTGCTGTATGTCACCGGTTCCGGCAACAGCTTGTCGCCGGTGTGGGTAACTCGCCCCGTGGCTAGCAACTGATCCCCCTGCCTCTAAACGACTATTGGAGAAACATGATGATCCCGGTAATTCTTTCTGGTGGTAGCGGTTCGCGTCTGTGGCCTCTGTCGCGCAAGCAGTTCCCCAAGCAGTTCCTGGCGTTGACCGGCGAACATACCCTGTTCCAGCAGACCCTCCAGCGCCTGGTGTTCGAGGGCATGGATACCCCCATCGTGGTCTGCAACAAGGACCACAAGTTCATCGTCCAGGAGCAGTTGGCGGGCCTGAAGCTCGAAACCCAGGCCATCCTCATGGAGCCCTTCGGGCGCAACACCGCGCCAGCGGTGGCGATGGCCGCCATGAAACTGGTCAACGAGGGCCGCGACGAGCTGATGCTGGTGCTGCCCGCCGACCACGTGATCGAGGACCAGAAAGCCCTGCAACGCGCCCTGGCCCTGGCCACGGTGGCGGCCGAGCGCGGCGAGATGGTGCTGTTCGGCGTGCCGGCGACCAAGCCCGAGACCGGCTACGGCTACATCCGCTCCAGCCAGGACGCCCTGCTGCCAGAGGGTGTGGCGCGGGTCGCGCAGTTCGTCGAAAAGCCCGATGAGAAACGCGCCAACGAGTTCGTCCGCGCTGGCGGTTACTTCTGGAACAGCGGCATGTTCCTGTTCCGCGCCAGCCGCTTCCTCGAAGAGCTGAAAAAGCACGACCCGGACATCTACGACACCTGCCTGCTGGCCCTGGAGCGCAGCGACGAAGAAGCCGACGTGCTGAGCATCGACGAAGCCACCTTCGCCTGCTGCCCGGACAACTCCATCGACTACGCGGTGATGGAAAAGACCCAGCGCGCCTGCGTGGTGCCGCTGTCGGCCGGCTGGAGCGACGTGGGCTGCTGGTCGTCGCTGTGGGATGTGCACGAGAAGGACGACAACGGCAACGTCACCAAGGGTGATGTGGTGGTGCAGGACAGCCACAACTGCATGATCCACGGCAACGGCAAGCTGGTGTCGGTGATCGGCCTTGAGAACATCGTCGTGGTCGAGACCAAGGACGCGATGATGATTGCCCACAAGGACAAGGTCCAGGGCGTCAAGCAACTGGTCAACACCCTCGACCAGCAAGGCCGCAGCGAGACCCAGAACCACCTCGAGGTGTACCGTCCGTGGGGCTCCTACGATTCGGTGGACATGGGTGGACGCTTCCAGGTCAAGCACATCACCGTCAAGCCAGGCGCCAGCCTGTCGCTGCAGATGCACCACCACCGCGCCGAGCACTGGATCGTGGTCAGCGGCACCGCCGAGGTGACCTGCGACGAGAACGTGTTCCTGCTCACCGAGAACCAGTCGACCTACATCCCGATTGCCTCGGTGCACCGTCTGCGCAATCCGGGCAAGATCCCGCTGGAGATCATCGAAGTGCAGTCCGGGAGCTACCTGGGCGAGGATGATATCGAGCGCTTCGAGGATGTGTACGGGCGCACCTCTACGCCGGTGGAGCGTGGGGTTTCGGTGAAGACCATCGCGCAGTAACGGCAGCGCTTTCATCGCGGAACAAGTCGCAGCGGCGGTTCGCCGCTGCGACTTGTCCCGCGATGGCGTTTTTGAGCCATGCGTCATTTCCCGCTACGATGATCGAACCGCCCAACCAAGGCCTGCACCCTCATGATCATCGGCGCCTTTCTCATCCTCACCTGGCTGGTCCTGCTACTGCGCTACCCGGCCAAGGCCCTGCCGATTTCCATGGCCGCCGTGTGCGGCCTGGGCCTGGTCGCACTGTTCGTGGTCTGGCAGGACAGCCGCGAAGCCTCGCAACTGGCCCGTCTCGATCTGCGCCTGAGCTATGCGCCCGATCAATGCCCCGCCGACCGGGCGCTGCAAGTACGAATGAAAAACGGCAACAAGGCGCCGCTCACCGAGCTGCGCTGGCGGGTTGCCGCCTACACCCCGGGCGATACGGTCAACCTTGCCGAAAACACCTATGCCGCGCCGCGCTATCGCGGGCCCGGTGAGCTGCAGCCGGGTGCCGAATGGACAGACTGCCTGCCATTGCCACCGCTGCGCTCTGGCTACCGTGCGCAGACCCTGGAGTTTCGTGCCGAGCACCTGCAAGGTACATTTGCCAATTGACCGGGCGCCTGCACCGGCCTTTTCGCGGGCAAGCCCGCTCCCACAGCCTGAGGAATTGTGCAGTACCTGTGGGAGCGGGCTTGCCCGCGAAGAGGCCGGCGCAGACGCTGTACGTCCCACCTGACAGCAGACCCTGACCATGCCCACCGTTCTTATCACCGGTTGTTCCAGCGGCATCGGCCGCGCCCTGGCCGATACCTTCCGCGATGCCGGCCACCAGGTCTGGGCCACCGCCCGCAAAGCTGAAGATGTCGAGCGCCTTGCCGGCGCTGGCTTCGTCGCCCGGCGACTGGACGTCAACGACCCTCAGGCCCTGGCACGACTGGCCGAGGAATTGCCGGAACTCGACATCCTGATCAACAACGCCGGCTACGGCGCCATGGGCCCGCTGCTCGACGGCGGCGTCGAAGCCCTGCAGCGCCAGTTCGAAACCAATGTCTTCTCGCTGGTCGGCGTGACCCGCGCCCTGTTCCCGCTGCTGCGCCGCTCCAAAGGCCTGGTGGTGAACATCGGCAGCGTGTCCGGGGTCCTGGTCACGCCCTTCGCCGGGGCCTACTGTGCCTCGAAGGCCGCCGTGCATGCGCTGAGCGACGCCCTGCGCCTGGAGCTGGCACCATTCGGGATCCGGGTGATGGAAGTGCAGCCCGGAGCGATCGCTTCGCAGTTCGCCAGCAATGCACAGCACGAAGCCGAGCAGGTACTGGCAGCGGATTCGCCGTGGTGGCCGTTGCGCGAGCAGGTGCAGGCCAGGGCTCGCGCCTCGCAGGACAGGCCGACCCCAGCGGCGACCTTTGCCCAGGGATTGCTGGCAGCCACACGCAAGACGCCGACACCGGCGCTGGTGAGGCTGGGCAATGGCAGCACCGCCTTGCCGTTGATGGCACGGCTGCTGCCGCAGCGGTTGCTGGACAAGGTGTTGCGCAAGCGCTTCGGGTTGTTGCGCCCGCTTTGAAGCAGTAGTGGATTCTTCGCGGGCAAGCCCGCTCCCACAAGTACAGAATCGGTGCTGTCCGTCCTGTGGGAGCGGGCTTGCCCGCGAAGAATCCACCACCCATCTCAAACCTTGTCGAACGCCTGCCAGCCGCCCCCAAGCGCCTTGTACAGCCCCACCAGCGCCTGCGAAACCGCCGCCGAGCTGTCGATCCACTGCTCTTCGCTGGCCAACAGTGCCGACTGCACGGTCAGCACGTTGAGAAAGTCCACCGCCCCTTCCACGTACTGACGCTGCGCCGTTTCCAGGGCAATGCGGTTCTGCCGCACCGCCTCGGCCAGGTGGTCACGGCGCAGTTGGCTGGCGTTGTACAAGCGCAGCACATCGTCGATCTCATGCCAGGCACCCAGAACCACCTTGCGGTAGTTCAGCGCCGCCTCCTGCTGCTGCGCTTCACGCAACTGGAGCGTGCCTTTCAGGCGGCCGCCTTCGAAGATCGGCAACGACAACTGCGGCCCGAAGGCGAAGCGCCGCGAATCCCAGTTGCCGAAATCAGCCAGCTGCATCGATTGGAAGCCGGCACTCCCGGACAAGCGGATGCTGGGGTAGAAATCCGCCTTGGCCACGCCGATGCTCGCGGTGGCGGCATGCAGGCGGGCTTCGGCCTGGCGAATATCCGGGCGTCGCTCGGCCAGTTGCGAAGGCACGCCGATGGCGAACTTCTGCTCCGGCGCCGGCAACGCGCCAGCGTCCAGCAACGTGGTCTGCAAACTGCGCGGCGGCTCGGCAGCCAGCAGGCTCAGGGCATTGATCAGGTCATCGCGGCGCGCCTGCAAGGTCGGCAGGCGCGCTTCGATGGACGCCACCTGGGCATTGGCCTGAGCCACGTCGAGGCGAGTGGCGACACCCTCGGCCTGGCGGTCCTCGGACAACTTCAGGCTGTGCCGGGCAACCTTCAGATTATCCTCGGTGACCTTGAGGGTGTGCTGCACCGCGCGCAACTGGATGTAGTCACCCGCAGTCTCGGCGAGCAGCGCCAGCAGCACGCCATTGCGGTCATTCTCGGCCACCTCGACACTGGCATCGGCCGCCTCGACCTGACGCCGTACCCGCCCCCAGAAGTCCAGCTCCCAACCCGCTACTAGATCGCCCTGCCACAGATTGAACGCCGACTTGCCCGCCTTGCCGGACGGGTCGCTCAGCCCTTCGGCGCTATTGCGCGCACGGCTATAGCCGGCGTTGACATCCACCGACGGCAGCTCGTCGGCAGCGACGGTACTGCGTAGCGCCCGGCTCTGCAGCAGGCGTGCGCTGGCGATCTGAAGATCGAGGTTGCGCGCTGCGACCTGCTCGATCAGCGCACTCAGCCGCGGATCATGAAAGCTGTCCCACCAGCGCAGTTGCAGCGGCTCTGCCACAGGCTGGCTCGCCGCCTGCTCGCCCTGCAGGGCGTTCCACTGCTGCGGGGCCTGGCTGTCGGGGCGCTGGAAATCCGGGCCGAGGGTGCAGCCGGCCAACAGCGCGGCGAGCAGCACTGTGGAAGCGGATGCCGCAATGGCTGGACGGGCTTTCATCGCGCAGTCACCTCTTTGCCGGCCAGGGTGTCGCCCTGGGTATCGATGGTCGCCTCCACCGACATGCCTACGCGAAGACGCTCGAGCAAAGGCTGCCCATCATCGAAGACGATCCTTACCGGAATACGCTGCACCACCTTGGTGAAATTACCGGTCGCGTTGTCCGGCTTCACCGCAGCGAAGGTGACGCCGGTGGCCGGCGCGATGCTCTCGACATGCCCGTGCAGGGTCTCGCCGGAGAAGGTATCGACACTGATGCGCACCGGCTGGCCGGGCTGCACATGGGTCAGTTGGGTTTCCTGGAAGTTGCCGACCACATAGGCCTGTTGCAGTGGCACCACCGACAGCAGCCGTGCGCCTGGATTGACGTAGGCGCCCACACGCAGCGCGCGTTCGCCGACCATGCCGTCCACCGGCGCGGTGATGCGGGTGTAGGAGAGGTCCAGCTCGGCTTTTTCCACGCCGGCTTCGGCGCGCTTGAGTTGGCCATCGGCGCTGGCGACCTGGGCCTGGAGGATGTCCACCTGCTTGCGCGTGGCCACCAGTGCCGCCTGGGTGTTGGCGAGTCGCGCGCGGGCCTGGTCGACCCGGCTGCGCGCCTGCTGGGCGTTCTGCACGGTGCCGGCGCCCTGCTCGGCCAGGCGGCTGTAGCGCGTCACTTCATGGTCGGCGAAACCGGCCTCGGCCTGCGCCGCCTTGACCGCGGCCTCGGCCTGGGCGATCAGCGCCGCCTGGCGCTCGAGGGTGGCGCGGGCATCGATGGCCTGCGCCTTGGCCACCAGCAATTGGGCCTGGGCGGCATCGAGCGCGGCCTGGTAGTCACGGGCGTCGATGGTCGCCAGCAACTGGCCGGCCTTGACCTGCTGGTTGTCCTCGACCAGCACCTGCTTGATGAAGCCTGCCACCTTCGGCGCGACCACGGTGTAGTCGGCGGTGACGTAGGCGTCGTTGGTGCTCTGGCGGTGGTCGCTGCCGAACATCCAGGGGCCGACGATGGCGGCGAGGACGGCCACGGCGAGTACTGAGCCGATGAAAACTGTCTTGCGTGCTTGGGTCATGTCATTTGTCTCGAACTACAGGGTCAGGCCACCGCACGGGGCGGATAGACCCGGGTAGGCACAAAGGGAATCAGGCAGATCAGGGCCACGGCGATGCAGGCCATCACCAGGTAAAGGTCTGCCGAGGTCAGTACCAGGGCCTGTTCGTGAAGGCGCCTGGCCAGGTTCGCCGCGCCGTCGTCGAGCAGTGGCGCATTGCCCAGGCTGTCGACCAGATGGTTGGAATGAAAATGCCTGCGCAGGGTGCCCAGGGCATCGAGCAGCCCGGTGGCGATCACTGCCGCCAGGCCCTTCACGGTGTTGAACCAGGCGGACGCGAACGGGCCTTCCTGCGGGGTCATGCCGTTGGTCGAGAGCATCAGCAGCGGCAGCACCGCCATCGGCTGGCCGAACACCTGCAACAGGTAGTACGGGTAGAAATCACCGCGGATCCATTCGCTGGTGAGCAGGCTGCTGCCCACGCACGAGGCCGCCAGCATCGCCAGCCCGCTCGCCAGTACCCAGCGGCAGTCCACCGCGCGGATATTGCACAGCGCTGCGGTGAGCGGCAGCGCGATCAGTTGCGGCATGGCCACCAGCATCATCAGCGGGCTGGTCTGCGCCGGGCGATAGCCCTGGATCTGCGCCAGGTACGCCGAAGGAATGCTACCTACGCCGGAAAGCACGACCAGCACGCCGGCCAAGGTCACCAGGGCGAAGCTCAGGTTGCGCCGCGACAGCATGCGCAACTGGAAGAACGGCAAGGGCTCGGACCATTCGTTGTACATGAACAGCACCAGCAGCAGCAGGCCACCGCCCAGCAGCCAGCAGATCAGCGGCGAATCGAACCAGCCCCAGCGATCACCCAGCGACAGACCCAGCACGATGCTGCTGATGGCCGGCAACCCCAGCAGCACGCCACGCCAGTCGAACTGCCTGAAGCGCTCCAGGCGCAGCGGGTCCTGCGGCAGGCCCCAACCGACGCAGAAGATCGCCAGTGCCGAGGGCAGGATGATCTGCCAGAACGCCCACTGCCAGCCGACATATTCGGTCCACAGGCCCGCCAGTGGCGTGCCGAGGTTGGGACCGAACGTGGCGGTCAGGGCATAGCAGGCCAGGCCATAGACCTTGATGTTCGGCGGCAGGAAGCGCAGCGCCACGCTCATCAGCATCGGCGGCAATGCCCCCGAGGCAAAGCCCTGGAGCACCCGCAGCAGCATCAGGCTATGCAGGTTGGGGGCCAAGGGCTGGACCAGGCCCAGCACGGCGAACAGGCCAATGGCTGTCATGGTGAAGCGACGCAGCGAGAAGGTGGTGGCCAGCCAAGGTGCGAAGGCCATGGCCGAAACCGATGCAGCGGCATACACCGCCACCAGCCAGGCCCCCTCGTCGGCACCGATGCCCATGGCGCCGCGGATATCGGCCAGGGAAATCTTCGTCACCGCCTCGTTGAGCCCGGCGCAAAGCACCGCAAGCAACACACCGAACAACCCCACCACCACGCGCAGGCCGAATGGCGTCTGCGCGGGCGCAGCAGCCACCGGGGCGGCAGCGAGTGCAGCGGCGGGTGCGCTCAGGGAACTCATTTCTAGACATCTCCAGCAACATTTTTCAGCTGTGGGAAGTCTAGGGGCGGGCAATGCTTACGAAAACTGACTTGTTGGCAGTTTTATATTGCGCCAGACGCAATCCGCTTTCGGTGGTGGCCTCAAGGCTCGGTCCCGCAACACGCCTTCAGCGTGCGCCGCAGCCACCGATGCGCCGGGTCATTGTCGAAGCGTGGATGCCAGGCCTGCATCACCCGCACCTTCTCCAACTCCACCGGAATCTCGAACGAGCGCAGCGGCAGCCCGAACTTCAGCACATTGCCGAGGATATTCGCTGGCATCGGCAGGATCAGGTCCGAATCCGGCAGGGAGAACATCGCCGAGTGGAAACTCGGGGTGATCAGCGACACCCGCCGGTGCAATTTGTAGTTGCCCAGCTCCACGTCGATCGGCCCGTTGGCCCGCCCGCGCCGCGACACGCTGATCTGTGGATAGCGAGCGAAGCGCTCGGGGGTGATCGGCGCGTCGAAGATCGGATGGTCGTCCCGCGCCAGGCCCACGAAGTGCGTATCGAACAGATGCTGCACCTTGATCTCCGGCCCCAGTTCGATGCTCGAACTCACCACCAGGTCGATCTGCCCGTGGCGCAGCACGAGGTCGTCATCGCCATGGGCTTCCGGCACGAAACGCAGCACCGTGCGCGGTGCCTCGGCCAGCATCATGTGCAGCAGGCGCGCGCCATACAGGGCGACGAACAGGTCGTTGGTGCGAATGTTGAAAGCGCGCTCCAGGTTCGGCAGGTCGACGTCCTCGCCGCTGTTGAACACCAGCCCGGCCTGCTCGACCAGCGCCCGCACCTGGTCACGCAGGGCCAGCGCGCGGGGTGTCGGCACCAGGCCGCGCCCGGCCCGCACCAGGATCGGGTCGCCCAGCGCGTCGCGGATGCGCCCCAGTGTGCGGCTCATCGCCGCCGGGCTCAGGTTCATGCGCTGCGCAGCGCCCACCACACTGCCCTCGTCGAGCAGGGCGTCGAGGGCGACAAGCAGGTTCATGTCCGGGAGTTGCATGGCCGATTTCCGTGGCGAGTGTGGGAAACGCGATGGTAGCAGGTCGCACGATTGCGTCTGGTGCAATGACGCCGTGCATGGGGGGCCATTTATCCGGGTTGGGGGAAGGTTCGAGAATGGTGGGGTTCTTTTCGCGGGCAAGCCCGCTCCCACAAGGATTTAGCTGGCTGTCAAATTTGAACATGACAGTTGCTCTCACATGGCAACCAGTGGGAGCGGGCTTGCCCGTGAAAAGATCGACACCGCTCACCCGCCCTGACACAAGGCCCCGCCAATGCCCATCCTCATCGCCATCGACGCCTCCCCCGCCAGCGCCCCCCTGATCGACCTCGCCCGCCGCTACTGCCGCCCCGGCGAACATCCATTGCAGATACTGCTGGCCATCGACCCGACCTTCGCCGTGCACGAGCGCCCCGCGTCCTATACCGAGCAGGAACTGGAGGAATACCCCGCGGCCTGCGAGGAGCAGCAACTGGCCGAACGCGCCCTGCAGCAAGCCGTGAGCACGCTGCGCGAAGCGGGTTTCGAATGTCAGGGCTGCATGGTCGCCGCGCAACCGGTCGAGGCCATCGTCGACAAGACCCGGGAACTCGGCTGCGAGCTGATCATCATGGGCCACCGACACCTGTCGCGCCTCGGCAGGCTGCTGGACCCGTCGATCAGCAGCAAGGTGATCGACCGGGTACAAGTGCCGGTGCTGGTCTGCCCGGCAGGCGAGTGACCCTCACGCCCCGCCCGGCTTGACCACCACCGTGCAGGTCGTGCCCGCCGCCAGCAGGTAGCCCTCGGGCACTTCATCGATATGAATCCGCACCGGCACCCGCTGCGCCAGGCGCACCCAGTTGAAGGTCGGGTTCACATCGGCGACCAGCTCGCGGCTCTGCGGGTTGTCACGGTCGTAGATGCCGCGGGCGATGCTCTCGACATGCCCCTTGAGCAACTCGCCGCTCATCATCTGCAGCTCGGCCTGGTCCCCCACCTTCACATGCGGCAGCTTGGTCTCCTCGAAGAAGCCGTACACCCAGAACGAATGCTCGTCCACCACCGCCATCACCGCCTCGCCGGTGCGGGCGTAATCGCCCTTGTGGATGTTCAGGTTGGTGACGTAGCCGTCGACCGTGGCAACGATCTCGGTGCGCTTGAGGTTCAGCTCGGCCGCTGCCAGTTGTGCCTGGGCCTGCTGATAGTCGGCCAGGGCGGCGTTGGCGATATTGCTGGCGTCGTCGCGGTTCTCCTTGGAGATGACCAGGTTGTCCAGGTCGGCACGGCGCCGTGCGTTGACCTTGCGCATCTCCCAGGTGGACTTGCGCGAAGCGACCAGCGCCCGGGCCTGCTCCACTGCCAGGCGATAGTGCTCGGGGTCGATGCGGATCAGCACATCGCCCTTCTTCACCTGCTGGTTGTCACGCACCGGCACGTCCACCACATAACCCGGCACATCGGCCGCGACGTTGATGATGTCGGCGCGCACGCGACCGTCGCGGGTCCAGGGCGTGGTCATGTAGTGCAGCCACAACTGGCGGCCGATCACCACGGCAGCGGTCAGCACCAGCAGGGTGGCGAGGAAGCTGAAGAATTTTTTCATCGAAGGTTTCTCACCAGTAGACAGACAGCGCCAGTGCGCCGAACAGGCAGACGAACAGGGACAGGCGCAACAGCGCCGGGTGCCAGAAGAAGCGATAGCCGTCGTGGCTGGCGATGAAGCGGTCCACGCCCCAGGCCAGGCCTGCAGCGAACAGGAACATCAGGGTCATGGTGGGCATGTACACGCCATGGAAGGCGATCTCACGGGGCATGATGCAATCCTTTGGCCGGGGCCAGGGGTGACTGGGGGTCGAGCAGCGAGGTGCGGATGAAGTGCAGGTAGCTCTGCGCGCGGCGCAGCACCGACGTGTCGAAGTGCCGGGCAAAAGGTTCGTCGGTGGCCTGCACGCGGCTGATGGCGTGGTCGACCGCCACCAGCGCGCGCTCGTGGTTGCTGGCGTTGGGCTGCAGGAACAGCCGCGCCAGGGCGCGCCCCATCACCCGGATTGCCTGGCGCCAGGGCTGCGATTCGGCATAGGCCGGGTGCACCGGGGCATTGGCCTGCTCCTTGCGCAGTTCGATCACGGCGTGGCCGACTTCCGATACCACGAACATCCAGCCCATCAGCTCGGCCTGCACCTGTGGCTTGCCGGCCGCCAGGCCATAGGCCTGGTGCAGCAGGTCGCGGGTGCGACTCTCGAAAGCCGAGCCCAGGCCACGCAGGCGGCCACCGATGGCGAACAGCACCTGTTCGCGCAGGTCCTGCTCCAGGCGGCTCCATAGCCAACGACTGTTCGGCGGCAGGATGATCGCCCCGGCCGCAGCGCAGACCAGCATGCCGATGATCATGCCGATGTAATCGTTGATGAAGGCATACGGGTCGTAGACCGTGAGGTTGTTGGGCACCGAACCGATGGCGAAGAACACCAGCAAGCCCACGCCATAACCGGCATAGGCCGGACGCGACGAGAGAAACGCACCGAGCACGAACACTGGCGCCAGCACCATGCACAGCAGAGCGAAACCGTCGATCCAGGGGAACACGAAGAAGGTCTCGAAGAAGCCGATGAACGCCCCGAGCAAGGTGCCGCACGCCATCTGGAACGACATGCGCCTGGGGTTGGGCGAGGCCGCCGAAAGGCCGGCGGTGACCGTGGCGATCAGCGTCATCATGGCGCCGCTGGGCCAGTCGCTGAGCAGCCAGTAGCTGCCCAGTAGCAACAGCACCGCGGCGCCACGCACGCCGGCGGCAAGCGACACCAGCCAGCTGGTCTGTGCCACATAAGGCTCGTCCCACTGCTCGCGTTCGTGGTTGTGCGCGGCCAGTGAGGCGTGGGTCTGGGCGTAGCTGTAGAGGTCGTCGACCAGGCGGTAGAGCAGCTCGTAGGTGGTGTGGAAATCGAGCAGGTCGGCGTCGCTGGGGCCGGTCTCCAGGTACGCCGCACGCAGCCCGCGCACCTGGGCCTGGAGGCCATCCTTGTAGGCCGCCAGCTCCAGGGTCAGGCGTAGCGCATCGGCATCGGTCAGGGCTCGCCCGACGTAGGGCTCGAGCAATTGCGCCAGGGTATGCAGGCCCGGCTCGATGGCACCGACGATCTGCGCCGGGCCGCGTGCACGCAGGCGTTCGAGCAAACGGTGCAAGGCGTTGAAACGGGTGGTGATGGCCATGAATTCGCTGTTCATGCGCACCAGGCGACCGGAGCGCCTGCGCATGTGCGGGTCTTCGAAGGCGGTGACGTTGCGCAGGCTTTCCAGCCCCACCGCCTCGGCGATGAAACGCACGTTGCACGACTCGAACAGCGCACGCTGGCTGTTGCCGCGCAGGGCCTCGACCACCACCCCGGCAAACACGCCGAAGCGCTGGTACAAGGCATTGCGCATGGCGGCGCTGGCCGATTGCGGCAGGATCGCGGCACTGACCAGGGTCGAGACGAGAATCCCCAGAGAGATCTCCAGCACCCGCCATACCGCGGCCATGAATGCCTGGTCAGGGTGCTGGAGCACCGGCAGGCCGATCATCGCAGCGGTATAACCGGCCAGCACGAAGCCATAGGCGCGGAAGGTGCGATAGCGCATGGCCCCTGCCGAGCACAGGCCGACCCACAGCGCCAGGCTGGGCAGAAACAGTTCGGTGTTCTGCGGGAAGATCGCGATCAGCGCGACCATCATCGCCGAACCGGCCAGGGTGCCGAGCATGCGATAGAAACTCTTGGCGAACACATGCCCGCTCTGCGGCTGCATGACGATGAACACGGTGATCATCGCCGTGCGCGGCTGCGGCAGCTCCAGGCGCATGGCCAGCCAGAGGGTGAGGAACGCCGCAGCGAGCACCTTGAAGATGTAGACCCAGGTCACCCCGTCGGTGCGCGCCCAGGCAAAGAAGCCCCGGCGCCATTCCAGGTTGGACATCCAGCGCATCATTGCTCGCGTCCCGAGGCAATCAGGGCCGGCGCTTTCGGCACCGCCTGATGCGCCTCATCCGGCACGTCGCTGCCCGCGCCAAGACCACCGCCCAACGCCGTGACCAGCTCGGCATGCACACTCAAGCGCGCAGCCTGGACCTGCTGCTGGATCTGCTGCTGGCGAAACAGCAGAGTCTGCGCATTGAGCACGTTCAGGTAGTCGGTCAGCCCGCGCTGGAAGGCAACCGTGGCGATGTCGTAGGTCTTCTGCGCGGCGGCGACCGATTCGGCCGCGAAGTGTGCCTGCTGCGCCATCGACTCGCGACGGATCAACTGGTCGGAAATCCCCTTCAACGCCCCGACCACTGTTTCGTTGTAATGGGCAACAGCCATGTCGTAGCCGGCCGAAGCTTCACCCAACTGCGCGCGCAGACGCCCGCCATCGAAGATCGGCAAGCTGATGGCAGGCCCGACGTTGTAGTTGAACTTGCGGCCGGTGAGAAACTCCAGCGGCCCGCCACCGGTGGCCATGAAACCAAGGCCGCCGACCAGGTCGACGTTGGGGAAGAAGCCTGCGTGGGCGACCTCGATGCCGCGGGCCTGGGCTGCCACCTGCCAGCGGCTGGCGACCACGTCGGGGCGCTGGCCGACCAGCTCGGCGGGCAATGCCGAGGGCAAGGACAGCGGTGCCGCGAGCGTCAGTGTCGGGCGCTGCAGGCTGGCCCCCTCGCCCGGTCCCTTGCCGGCCAGTGCCGCCAATTGATTGCGCGTCAGGGCGATTTCTTCGTCGAGGCTGTCGAGCTGCCGATGGGTTTCCGGCAACGGCGCTTCGGCCTGACTGACGTCCAGATGGGTACCGATCCCGGCTTCGAGGCGCCGCTTGGCCAGCGCGAGGATCTGCTCCTGCTGTTCCAGCTCGGCCTGGACGATGTCGCGCTGGGCGAAATGCAGGCTCAGCTGGATGTAGGTGCGCACCACGTTGTCGTGCAATTCGAGCTGGGCCTGGCGGGCTTCGGCGGCGCGCATGTGCGCCTGGTCCAGCGCCTGCTCAGTGGCGTTGCGTTCACGGCCCCACAGGTCGAGGGCGTAGCTCAGGCCAATGGCGGCGTTGTTGTCCCAGGTATTGGCGCCGGACAGGGCGCCGGGGCCGTAGAACTGGTCCTCCGGCCAGTTGTGGCGCTTGAGGGTCGCCTCGCCATTGGCCTGGAGGCGTTCCGCCGACTCGACCACACCAGCCAGGGCCCTGGCCTGGCGCACCCGCGCCGCGGCCATGGCCAGGCTCGGGCTACCGGCAACCGCGAGGTCCATCCAGCGATCGAGCTGGGGATCACCATAGGCGCGCCACCATTGCTGCACGGGCCAATGGGCGTCGCGGTCGGCTTCGCGGATGGCAGTGTCGGTGGCGAGTTGGTTGGCTTGCAGCGTCTTGCTTTGCGGGGCGATGCCCCAGGTTCCGATACAGCCGCTCAAGGACAGGCTAAGGGCACAGGCACTGAGCGCTCGAAGCGCTCCGATGTTGCGACGCGGCACAGCTGCGATTTCCCGAGGAAGAGGTGAAGGGGCCGGGCAATTCTAGGGGCGGGTTTCATTGGCGATAAGCGCATATTCCTGCGAATCTTTGTTACCAAAACAGCGATAATCCGGCTTTGGTCGGACGTTCTTTTTCGTCACTTCATGTCACAATTTTGTCCTCTAGATCGAGAGTGACCCATGGACACCCTGCAAAACATGCGTGCTTTCAGTTGTGTAGCCCAGCTCGGCAGCTTCACCGCCGCCGCTGCGCAGCTGGATACGACCACCGCCAACGTGTCGCGAGCGGTCTCCAACCTGGAAGCCCATCTGCAAACCCGCTTGCTCAATCGCACCACACGGCGCATCGCCCTGACCGAAGCGGGCAAGCGCTACCTGATGCGCTGCGAACAGATCCTGACCTTCGTCGAGGAGGCCGAAGCCGAGGCCAGCGATGCCCACGCCCGCCCGGCCGGGCAGCTCAAAGTGCATTCGATGACCGGCGTCGGCCAGCATTTCGTGGTCGATGCCATCGCCCGCTACCGCGAAACGCACCCAGACGTCACATTCGACCTGACCATGGCCAACCGCGTGCCCGACCTGCTCGACGAGGGCTATGACGTGTCCATCGTGCTGGCCAGCGAGCTACCGGATTCGGGGTTCGTCTCCCAGCGCCTGGGCATCACCTACAGCATCGTCTGCGCCTCGCCCGACTACATTGCTCGCCACGGCATCGCACACAAGCCTGCCGACCTGCTCAAGCACCAGTGCCTGCGCATGGTCAGCCCGGTGATTCCGCTGGAAAAATGGTTGTTCGACGGCCCGGAAGGTCAGGAGATGGTCAACATCACCAGCTCGCCGTTCCAGGTGAACTCTGCCGACGCGATGAAGACCGCGATTCGCAGTGGCATGGGGGTGGGCGTGCTGCCGATCTACTCTGCCATCGACGGCCTGCGCGACGGCAGCCTGGTGCGGGTGATGCCCGACTATCGCCTGCAGGAGCTGAACCTGTACGCGATCTACCCGTCGCGCCAGTACCTGGATGCCAAGATCAAGACCTGGGTCGAGTACCTGCGCAACTCGCTGCCGGAAATCCTGGCGGCGCATGAAGCGGACCTGAAGACCCATGAATTGCTGATCGCCACCTGAAAAAGCTGCTGCACTGAAGGTGGGGACAATGGTAGGTTGCTAACCAATCGTTGATTCGCGGCGGCCTTTTCGCAAGGCCGCCATCGTCCCACCGCCTTGCAGAGAAGTAGCCCGATGAAAAAGACCGTCCTGGCCTTCAGCCGTATCACCCCGGCCATGGCCGAGCGCCTGCAGCACGACTTCAACGTGATCCTGCCCAATCCCAAGCTGGGCGACATCAATGCCCAGTTCAACGAAGCGCTGCCTGAGGCCCACGGCCTGATCGGCGTCGGCCGCAAGCTCGGCCGCGCGCAGCTCGAAGGTGCCGGCAAACTGGAGGTGGTGTCGAGCGTGTCGGTCGGCTACGACAACTACGACCTGGACTACTTCAACGAACGCGGCATCGCCCTGACCAACACTCCCGACGTGCTCACCGAAAGCACCGCCGACCTGGGCTTTTCGCTGATCATGGGCTGTGCCCGCCGTACCGCCGAGCTGGACGCCTGGACCAAGGCCGGCAATTGGCAGGCAACCGTAGGCCCGGCACATTTCGGTAGCGACGTGCACGGCAAGACCCTGGGCATCGTCGGCATGGGCAACATCGGCGCCGCCGTGGCACGCCGTGGTCGCCTGGGCTTCAACATGTCGATCCTGTATGCCGGCAACAGCCGCAAGAGCGCGCTGGAGCAGGAACTGGGCGCGCAGTTCCGCAGCCTGGAGCAGTTGCTGGCCGAGTCCGATTTCGTCTGCATCGTGGTGCCGTTGTCCGATGCCACCCGCAAGCTGATCGGCGCCCGTGAGCTGAAGCTGATGAAGCCGAGCGCCTTCCTGATCAACATCGCCCGCGGGCCGGTGGTGGACGAGGCGGCGCTGGTCGAGGCGCTGCAAGCTGGCACCATCCGTGGTGCAGGGCTGGATGTGTACGAGAAGGAGCCGCTGGCCGATTCTCCGCTGTTCAAGCTGCCCAACGCGCTAACCCTGCCGCACATCGGCTCGGCGACTGCCGAGACCCGCGATGCCATGGCCAACCGGGCAATGGAGAACCTGCGCGCAGCGTTGCTGGGCGAGCGACCGCGAGATCTGGTGAATCCGCAGGTGTGGAAGGGCTGAGCCTGGCCGCTGACTGTACCGGCCTCTTCGCGGGCAAGCCCGCTCCCACAGGTAACACCACCGTATTCAGAAGCTATGTGGGCTGTTGTGGGAGCGGGCTTGCCCGCGAAGAGGCCAGCACCCATCCAACAGGCTCACCGCGGCTGGCGCCGCCTGCCCAGCACCTTGCGCACCACATACCGCGGCCGGTGCTTGGTCTCCTGGTAGATCCGCCCGACATACTCGCCCAGTATCCCGATCCCGATCAGCTGCACCCCGCCCAGGAACAGGATCGCCGACAGCAACGACGGATACCCTGGCAGGTCGATCCCCCACAGTACCTTCTGCACGATCAGGTACACCGCAAATACCAACGCGAACAGCGACACCCCCGCGCCGATGTAGGTCCACAACCGCAACGGCACGGTACTGAACGAGGTGATGCCGTCCAGCGCCAGGTTCCACAGTCGCCACAGGCCGAACTTGCTCTCCCCCGCCACCCGCGGCGGGCGGTCGTACTCGATGATCTCGGTGCGAAATCCTACCCACGACAACACGCCCTTCATGAACAACTGCTGCTCCGGCAACTGGCGGATCGCGGCGACCACCTTGCGGTCGAGCAGCCGAAAGTCACCGACGTTCTCTTCGATATGAGTGGAGGCGATACGGTTGTGCAGCCGGTAATAAAGGCGTGCGCTCCAGCGCTTGAGCGGGGTGTCGGCATCGCGGCTGCGACGCTTGGCCAGGACCACGTCGGCGCCCTGCTGCCAACGCTCGACCATCTGCGCGATCAGTTCGATGGGGTCCTGCAAGTCGACATCGATCGGCACCATGGCATCGCCATCGGCATATTCGAGCCCGGCGAACAGCGCCGACTCCTTGCCGAAGTTGCGCGAGAAGTTGATCACCGTGACCCATTCATCGCGTAGAGCAAGCTCGGCGCAGATAGCCTCGGTCTCGTCGCTGCTGCCGTCATTGACGAACAGGATCTCCACCGTCACGCCCTGCAGCGACGGCTCGGCACGCACGGTGCGGTAGAAGTGTTCGAGGGTGTCCTGCTCGTTGTACACCGGCACGATGAGGGTGATGTTCATGGCGTCCTCCGTCTGAAGACCACACTGCGCGAGTAGCTGTAACCCACTACCAGGCTGACCGTGGAAAAGGTCACGAGGGTGAGCCAGGGTGACAGGCGTGCCCAGTCGGAAAGCGCCCCCAGTGCCACACTCACTATCCCCATGCCCAGCAGGAACAGCAAGTAGCGCCGCTTGCTGGGCCTGGCCGCGAAGGTGTAGCGGGCGTTGACGTAGTACGACAGGCTCGCCGCAACGGCAAACGCCAGCAGGTTGCTTGGCGCCTGGCGCAACCCCAGCAGCAGGTGCAGCAGGAAGAACACCGACCCGTGCGCCAGGGTGTTGCCCAACCCGACCAGCACATAGCGCCGCATCTGGCCCAACACCCCGCCCGCACCGGCGTTCAAGGCAACGTCCAGGGTTTGGGCTGCGGCTTGGTCACCACATACCCCTGGTCGCCGATGAGGTAGATGCTGTACAGGCGGTTGTCCACTAGCGGTGTGCCGCCGCGGGCCAGCAGGTCATCGGCGCGCCAGGTCGGTGCCGGGCTCTGGTTGGCGGTGCTGTTGATATAGAACTGGCCGATACCGACGCGCGCCATCATCTCCGGCAAGAGTACGAAGTCCGAACTGCGGATGAACTTGAGCAACGGCGCCCGGGCCTGCGCGCCAGCGGCCGCAGGCAACCAACCGTCGGCCTGGTTGCGTTCGAGCAGGTAGAAGGCGCGTGCCTTGTCCAGCGCGGGGTGGCTGAGGATGTCCTGACCGATGTACTGACCGATCGCCGCGAACTGCGCCTTCTGCGCCTCCAGCAGGCGGCCATGGGCGTAGGCCAGCGACAGCATCGACAACAGCGGCAGGCAGAGAAATAGCGCACGATCGGGCGCGCCGTCACCCAGCCCGCGCCTGGCCAGGTAGAGCAGTAGCACCAGCACGCAGGCAAAGCCCATCAGGGTGCGTGCGCCATGAATGAAATAGTCGAATGCCAGCATCACGCCGCTGGTCATCACCACCAGCACCAGCACCGCCAGCAGCAGGCCAGCGACGCGCACGAGCAGGCCTGGCAGGCCGTGCTGCCGATGGATACCTCGAGCATCGCGCCACAGCCCAGCGGCGGCCAGCAGCGCCAGCCCCACCGCCAGGACCAGGTTGCCGGGCGTCAGCAGCAGGGCGACATGCTCGAACGCCGTGCCCAGGCGCGTCATCACTTCGCCCGGCAGGGCAGCATCCACTGCCAGCATGGTCAAACGCTGCGCGGACATCCACGGCATCGCCACCAACAGATACACCAGCGCGCCCAACAGCATCTGCACCACACGCAAGGTCACCACCTTGCCCAGCCGGGCCAGCGGATCGCCGCGCAACAGGCCACGCACCGCGTCGATGCAACACAAGCCGATGAATACGTTCAGCGTCACCTGGTAGAAACCCAGGCCGCAGGCAATCAAGACGGTGCCGGCGAACAACCGGCGTGGATCGAGGCTCACCGCCAGGATCATCGCCGCCAAACCCAGTGCCATGGCGGGCCCGTCGTACTGGTATGACAGGTTCTGCAGGAAGAACGGGCTGTACCACAGCGGCAACACCACCAGCAGGTCGGTCGGGCGCGGCTGGCCGAAGTAGTGAATGGCCAGGCGCGCCAGGGCATAGGCCGCCAATGGCAGGCTCAACAGCAGCGGCAAGGGGAACAGGTTGATCGCCCCGCCGGCGAAGCTCAGCCCTGCATGCAGCCACTGGGTGAGCAGGCGCCCTTCGGCGGTCCAGTTCCCCGTGGCGGTCTGCGCGCGCCAGACATCGTCGAGGTACATCGAGTCGGCGAGAATCAGCGGCAGCACATGCAGGGCAAGCGCGAGCAGGCAGAGCAGGTGCGCCTGGCGCGGTGTCAGGGGGCGGTTCCACGGCTGGGCTGTCGGCATGGCCTACCTTGCAGGATCAAGGGGTTTGGCCAAGTGTAGACAGCGCAGCGCCAGCGTCTTCTGCATCTGTGTCGGGCACAGGCCTCACTTCATGGCCAACGCTGCCTGGGTGGCCTTGGCAACCCGGGGCTTGCGAAACACCAGCACGTTACCGGCCATCACGGCGACCAGCCCCAGCAATGCCGGTGCCGTCCACTGATAGCCTTCGGCGAATGCCGACACGTTCAGCGCTACCAGCGGGAACAGCACCGTGCAATACGCCGCCCGCTCCGGGCCCATGCGCCCGACGAGGGTAAGGTAGGCGGTAAAGCCAATCACTGAACCTGGAATCACCAGGTACAGCAGCGAACCGATATAGCGGGTGTTCCACTCCATGGCGAAGGGCACGCCATTGACCAGGCAATACACCCCCAGCAGGGTCGCCCCGTACACCATCCCCCAAGCGTTGGTGGTCATCGGCTTGAGGCCAGCCTTCTGTTGCAGGCTGGAAAGCATGTTGCCGGCCGAGAAGCACAGGGTGCCCAGCAACGCCAGGCCCAGGCCGACCAGGGTTTCACGGCTGGCGGCGTGGCCGGACAGTTCGGGCCAGAACAGCAGGCCCAACCCCAGCAAGCCCATGGCGCCACCGCCCAGCACGTTGGCGGCGATCTTCTGGCCGAAGAAGATCCTCGCGTTGAGCGCGTTCCACAGGGTCGCGGTGGAGAACACCACGGCGATCAGGCCGCTGGCGATCCACTGGCTGGCGGTGAGGAAGCACATGAAATTGACACAGAACAGGCAAAGCCCCTGGGCCAGGCAGATCAGGTGCCCACGCCGATTTATCGGTTGCAGGCGACGGGTCAGCAGCAGGATCGCGAACAGGATCAGGCCTGCCAGGGCAAAGCGGTAGACGATCGATACCGGGATCTCGACCACACCCAATTGCAGCTTCAGGGCGATCCAGGTGGTGCCCCAGATCAGGACGGTGAGCAAATAGAGCGACAGATTCATGGGCGGGGTCCTTGGGGCTGGCGGTGGTCTGCGGGAGCGGCGGTGGATTCTTCGCGGGCAAGTCGCAGCGGCGAACCGCCGCTCCCACAGCCACCCGCAGGTCTGTAGGAGCGGGCTTGCCCGCGAAGAATCCACCGCCGCTCACGAAGTCTGTCCCCCTCGCCCCGCCCCGCGCTTGCACAAACTTGCGCTTTTCCGTCGGCAACCACTCCCATTGCGCTCGCGCCGCAGTACGATAGCCCTCCAGAGGAATCGCCCATGCCGCCACTTCATCAGCTGCAAGTCTTCAACGCCATGCACAGCTCGCCCAACGCCCGCCTGGAAGCCAGCGCGCAAATGGGCGAGGGCCTGGCCGCAGCCCTGTGGCGCAACCGTGACGATGCGCGTGACTACCTCGCCCCCAGCCACCATACCCTGTCGTGCTACATCGCCGACGGCACCGGCACCTTCCGCCGCCAGCGCCCGGGCGACAAGGGCGCGCCGAACAAACTGTGCATCATGCCGGCAGGCCACGAGTCCAACTGGGTGGTCAACGGCACCATCCGCCTGGCGCACCTGTACATCAGCGAAGAACAGTTCGCCCTCGGCTGCATTCGCCTGCTCGACCGCGAGCCACGGGAAATGCAGCTGCACGAAGCCACCTTCCTCGACGACCCACAACAGGCCCTGCGCTTTCACCAACTGATCGGGCTTGACTGGAACGAACCTGCCGAGCGCCTGCTGGCCAGCAGCCTGGCCCACGCCATCATCGACCATGCCGTGCTGGGCCAGGCCGGCCTGCGCCAGGGTCTGCGGCTCAAGGGCGGGCTGGCGCCGCACCAGCGTCGGCATCTGGTGGACTACATCGAGGCCAATCTCGACCAGCCGCTTTCACTGAACGAACTGGCGCTGCGCTGCAATCTGTCCGAATACCACTTCGCCCGGATGTTCCGCGCAAGCTTCGGCCTGCCGCCGCACCAGTACCTGCTGGCGCGCCGGCTGCACCAGGCGTGCCGGTTGCTGCGCCAGGGCGACCTGCCGCTGGGGCAGGTGGCATTGCTGTGCGGGTTTGCCAGTGCCAGCCATTTCAGCAATCGCTTCAGGCAGGCGATGGGCGCAACGCCCGGGGAATATCGCGCGGCATTCGGTTGACGCCCCCGAGGCAGGAGCAGACTTGTCGGGGGTGCCAGCGCCTCAGAACTCCAACGTACTCGACACACTCACCTGCCGTGCATCGCCTATGGCCACGAAGTACCGGTTCACCGCCGAGCTGTAGTACACCTTGTCGAACAGGTTCTTCACGTTCAACTGCAAACGCACCTTGTGCGCATCCAGCTTGGTCTCATAGCTGGCGAAGGCATCAGCCACGGTGTAGGCCGGCAGGTCGAAGTCGTTGGTCGGGTTACCTGCCCGCTCACCGACATAACGCGCACCGGCTCCCAGGCGTAGACGATCACCACCGAACAGGCTGCCGTAGTCGTACACCGCCGACAGCGAGCCGGTATGGCGCGCCACGTTCTGCAGGCGATTACCCTTGAGGGCCGGGTCCTTGGTCACTTCGGCGTCGGTGAAGGCATAGCTGCCGATCAGGCTCCAGCGTTCGCTGAGCTGGCCGCTCAGGTCCAGTTCGACGCCACGCGAGCTGACTTCGCCGGCATTGCTGTACAGGGTTTCGCCGGTGCGGGTGTCGAAGTTGGCCACCAGGACATTGCGCTTGGTGATGTCGAACAGCGCCAGGGTGCCGGTGATCTGCCCGGGAATGTCGAGCTTGGCCCCCAGTTCCCAGGCCTTGCCCTCCTCCGGGGCAATGGAGGAATCGAGCACCAGCCCGCCGCTCAGCGGGGCGATGCTGGAGTTGGGCTTGAACGACTCGCTGTAGCTGCCATAGAACGACAGTTGCTCGTCGACCTTGTACACCAGCCCGGCATGCGGGGTCCAGGCGCGGTCGCTGGTGTCGGTGTTGGTGGTGAACGGTCGGCCGCGACCGGCGAGCTGGTCGTACTGTTGCAGGCGCACACCGGCCACGGCGATCCAGTGCTCGTCCAGGTGCACGGCGTCCTGGAAGAACAGCGAGTCGGTGCGCAGCTTGTCGGTCTGGTCGCTGTCGCTGGCACGCACGGTGCTGCCTTCAGGCTCCTGGCCGTAGACCGGGTTGAGGTAGCTGAAGGTCGAACGGCTAACCTGGCGGATCAGGTCGGCGCGGTAGACCTTGCGGTCTTCATGGTCGAAGCCCAGCAGCAGGTCATGTTGCATCCCGCCCAGTTGCACATTGCCGTTCAGGCTCAGGGTGGCGAACTGGTCGCGGCTCATGGCGCCGTGGGTGCCGTCGATGCTGCGGGTCAGGATGCCACGGGCGTCGTTGACGCCTGTGACCCGCACCTGGCTGGCGTCGTAGGTTTCACGGTTGAAGCTGTAGCCGAAGTGCAGTTTCCAGTTGTCCGCCAACTGGTGATCGACTTCAAGGCGATACAGGTCCGAGCGGCCTTCCATGTCGTTGAACGGCTCGTCCAGGCGGCGAGTGGCCGGGATATCCAGCGGGTGATTGGTGCGGTTGCTGATCGCCGTGCCACGGTCGAACGGATACAGGAACTCGCGGTGCTCATAGGCCAGCAGCACCTGGGTGTCCTCGCCAAACCAGGCCAGCGACGGCGCCACCAGCGACTCGCGGTGCACGCCGTAGTTGCGCCAGTAGTCTTCATCTTCATGATCGACGATCAAGCGATACGCCAGGTTGCTGTCGCCCAGTGCACCGGTGCTGTCGAAACTGCCACCGCTGCCATTCTTGCCGCTGCCGTAGGTCGAGCCGCGCAGGGTCAGGGCGTTGTATTGCTCGAGCTGCGGACGCTTGCTGACCACGTTGATGACCCCGCCTGGATCCTGGATACCGTACAGCAGCGACGCCGGCCCCTTGAGCACTTCAACGCGCTCGGTGGTGGCGTTGAGGCTGCGCCCCTGCACGATCGGCATGCCGTCGCGCATGATCGAACCGTCGCGGTTGTCGCCAAAGCCGCGCTTCATCACCGTGTCGGAGGTGCCGCCAAAGTTGTTGCCCTGGGTGATACCGCTGACGTTGGCCAGGGCATCGTCGAGGTTGCGCGGCGCCTGGTCGCGCAGCACCTGGGCCGGAACCAAGTTGATGGCGTGGGGCGTTTCCAGGTTCGTCCCCTGGCCGCGCATGATCGAGGGGCTGGCCGGTGGCTGGTAGCTGAAGCTGTCCATCTGCGAGGTCACGGTGGTGGCCTGCAGGTTCAAGGCGCCGGACGTGTCGAGAGGTTCCAGGGTCAGGGTGCGCGCATCGACGCGGCGCCAGGCCAGCCCGGATTGGCCAAGCAGTTGCTGCAAGGCCTGCTCGGCGCTGAACGAGCCGTTGAGCGCTGGCGCCTGCTGGCTGGGGAGCTCGAAGGTGTACACCACGCTTTGCCCGGTAGTGCGGCTGAAGGCGTTGAGGGCCTGGGCCAGTGGTTGGCCCGGCTGGGCGAAGGTATACACCTGAACCTGCTCGGCGGCGCGAGCCAGGGGTGTCAGCGCCACTGCGGACAGGGCGCAGAGACCGAACCAGAGAGGGACGCAACGCGGAGTGAACTTCATGGACGCTGACCTGTGAGAGAACGGATTTATTGCGAATGAATCGCACTTTCACTCACTACACGGATGCCGCGCCGGGTTACCTCACCCCCCCGTGAAAAAAAATTGCGCACACCACCCCCGATAACGGCAAAAGGCCGCTTCCGGGTATCACGCGCCCATCGGCGCATTACCCGGAAGCGGCCTTGTGCCGCAATCTTGCAGGGGATCAGTGGTGTTCGCGGGTCGCGCGGAACTGCACGTCAGGCCAGCGCTCTTCCATCAACGACAGGTTGACCCGGGTCGGTGCCAGGTAGGTCAGGTGGCCACCGCCATCGATGGCGAGGTTCTCCATGGCCTTGTTCTGGAATTCCTCGAGTTTCTTCTTGTCGTCGCAGGCAATCCAGCGTGCCGACCAGACGGTGATCGGCTCGTAGGCACACTCGACCTTGTACTCTTCCTTCAAGCGGCTGGCGACCACATCGAACTGCAGCACACCGACCGCACCGAGGATGATGTCGTTGCTGCGCTCGGGGAAGAACACCTGGGTCGCGCCCTCCTCGGCCAACTGCTGCAGACCCTGGCGCAGCTGCTTGGATTTCAGCGGGTCTTTCAGGCGCACACGGCGGAACAGTTCCGGGGCGAAGTGCGGGATACCGGTGAAGCCCAGCGCTTCGCCTTCGCTGAAGGTGTCGCCGATCTGGATGGTGCCGTGGTTGTGCAGGCCGATGATGTCGCCGGCATATGCCTCTTCGAGCTGTTCACGCTCGGAAGAGAAGAAGGTCAGCGCATCGCCGATGCGCAGGTCCTTGCCCAGGCGCACATGGCGCATCTTCATGCCCTTCTCGTACTTGCCCGAGCAGATACGCATGAAGGCGATACGGTCGCGGTGCTTGGGGTCCATGTTCGCCTGGATCTTGAACACGAAACCGGTGAACTTCTCTTCCACCGGCTCCACGGTGCGCTCGTGCGCCACCCGTGCCAGCGGGCGCGGTGCCCAGTCGACGACGGCATCGAGCACATGGTCGACACCGAAGTTGCCCAGGGCGGTCCCGAAGAACACAGGCGTGAGCTGGCCGTTGATGAACTCGTCCTGGTTGAACTCGTGGCAGGCGCCCTGCACCAGCTCCAGTTGCTCGACGAAGCCATCGTACTGGTCGCCCAGGTGAGCGCGGGCCTCATCGGAATCCAGCTTCTGGATGATCTTGGCTTCGGTGCGCTCGTGGCCGTGGCCCGGGGTGTAGACGATGATGTAGTCACCGGTGAGGTGGTACACGCCCTTGAAGTCGCGGTAGCAACCGATCGGCCAGGTGATCGGCGCGGCCTTGATCTTCAGTACCGCTTCGATTTCGTCGAGCAGTTCGATCGGGTCGCGGATGTCACGGTCGAGTTTGTTGATAAAGCTGACGATGGGCGTGTCGCGCAGGCGGCACACGTCCATCAGGGCGATGGTACGCGGTTCTACACCCTTACCGCCGTCCAGCACCATCAGCGCCGAGTCCACGGCGGTCAGGGTACGGTAGGTATCTTCGGAGAAGTCTTCGTGGCCGGGGGTGTCGAGCAGGTTGATCATGTGCTCGCGGTACGGGAACTGCATCACCGAGGTGGTGATGGAGATGCCGCGCTGCTTCTCCATTTCCATCCAGTCGGAAGTGGCATGGCGGTCGGACTTGCGCGACTTCACGGTCCCCGCGACGGAGATTGCCTTGCCCATCAGCAGGAGCTTCTCGGTGATGGTGGTCTTACCGGCGTCGGGGTGGGAAATAATGGCAAACGTGCGTCGGCTGTTGACTTCGTTGACAATTTTGCTGTCGGACATCGTTCTGGATCTCGATTGTGTACGCGGTTATGTACACAGCTGAAAAGGTGCCCTTGGCCGCTTGCTACAGGCCAGCGCAGGAAATCACGCATTGTAACAAATGCTGGGCCGGAGTGCCCGGTTCCCCACCCTGCAAACCCCGCCCTCTCTCCCCATGGATTGCACCTGAAGCCCTTACTGGACGGGCTGATAGCAAATTGGTAGCGTCAGATTTGTACAGCCATTCCATGTCGCATTTTTAAGGGCTCGACTAGGCCGCTGCATCGTCCAGGCTTGATAGGCGCTTCAGGGTGACAAGGACAGTTGTACGACATCATTAACGCTGGGCTCGGGAAGAAGCATGAGCGAGAGTTCTTTCACATCAATTCGTAATGCAACAATTGCTTCTATTATTGCTGGCATTGTCTTGTTGGCACTACCGGTTGCAAGGGAGTACTTAGGAACGTTTCTCTCTTGGGTATGGTCTGGCTTGACCTGGTGCTGGACCGCCCTGATGACCTCATATGCGTTGCCAGGCTGGGTATGGATTATCGTTTTCTTATTCACTCTCATAGGCGCGGTCAGCATTTTTTTCAGGCTCAAGGGCGAACCAGCCAAACCCGAGTATCACTCGTATATCGAAGACTCCATGTACGGGGCAAAATGGCGCTGGCAATGGATTTCTAATCGGATACTTGATCTCTGGTGCTATTGTCCGCGATGCGAAGCCACGCTTGTTTATGATGACAGCTCTTGCCATAGGTTTTCATACGAAGAAAAGAAAACAAATTTCATATGTGAAAACTGTGGCCACTCAGTCGTAGCCTCGGTTCCTGGCGGCAATAAAGCTTATGCAATTGGAGCAGTAGAGCGCGAGATTGACAGGCGAATTCGGACAGGCGCATACAAAAGAAACTGACGAGTCGCATAAACCATAAGAAAATTCATGCTACTCGCCGACCGAGTGTGGTTCGGATCGTTATGCTCCCGACACACCGCCCGCTGTTAAGAGACTAAGGAACCCCATATAGGATTGTCCATGGAAAATTACAACATACCTTCTTATTTGATCTCAGCAATTGCAGACACGGTTGCGGAGTCTGAGACTCATGCAAGCCTTGACAGCTTATTCATGTACGCAGATGCGCCTGGAGAGCCGCCCGATGGAAGCAAAGCGGTTAAGGCACTAGAGTGGTTGCGACGGATAAACAAAGAAAACGGCATAGATCGTCTGCTTGTTTTGGGACGCATCATTGAAAAATACATGGACGACATAACTGAGGAAACCCCCTTTTGGGTAAATCAGGAACAAATCGACGCCAAGAAGAAACGAGTATCTAGTATAAAGAAGGCTCTGGAACGTGCTGGACTCGCATACTCTCCGGGCGGCGTGCTTACTAAAGGTGAAGGCCTTGCAACAAAAACACTCTCTGAACTCATAAAAAACCGAAACATCCAAGCGTTGGATTTTGAATTCGAAAGAGCTATTAGAAATGTCGAGTCCAGCCCTCGCGAGGCGATTTCAGCCGCCTGTAACATTCTGGAGTCAGTTTTTAAAGTCTATATTGAAGAGCACTCTCACCTGACTCTGCCTTCCAAGCAGGATCTACAATCTGTCTGGAAGATCGTCAGAGCCGACTTGGGGCTAGATGCGTCTATTTTGGAAGAGCGCGACCTGCAAGAAATTGTCAGCGGGATAATGGCAACGGTCAACGGTATCGGTGCATTGCGGACACATGCCAGCTCTGCACATGGAGCAGGAAAAAAACCGTACAACATCAAGCCGCGCCATGCAAAATTGGCAATTCACTCGGCACACACGATTGCCGCATTTGTCCTAGAAGCATGGGATGAGAGAAGCCGGAAAGCACCGCACAAGTGACCTTCACTAAACTTTAGCTACGAATTAAACCGACCAGTTGTTTGCGGGCAATATCACGAAAGGGAGCGCACAATGACGAAAATTGAACTCTATATAGCCCTTAGAGATGAAATACTGAAGAGTATTTCCGGCGTTGAAAACTCCAACGGATACTATAGCTGGGACGACACCAACCCAAACTGGTTAACCAAAAGCCGCCTAGACTCACTGCTGGAGAAATACGTCTTACTCGCCAAAGACCTAGGGGTCTATATTGTCACCAGATACGCAAGCTGCGATAACCCAAAGCATGAATGGTATCCCACCACAAACCGGTATGGGATTTCAATTCCTTATCAGGATGAGCGTTTTGAATGGGCCGGCGAGCAGCTTTATCAAGGTGAAAGATTTTCCACATGCCCTTGCTCACCCAAAAATAAACCTCACAACAACTGGGTAATCGACGACATAGGCTACGACAGAAAATTTAATGCAAAGGACTGTGAAAATATCGCCCTTATTCTTCAAGACGTAAAAATGGCTGTTGAGAAGTCTGGAGATAAAAAAGTTCGCTCGGGAATACGGGAATATCTATTGAGAGCGGTATTAAGAATTAATGACGCAATACTGCCGAAATCAGTTGATGAATATATTGCAGAGATCCGCGCAACGCTTTAACAAATTACGCCGCGATTACCGTTCCCGGTCAGGCTCATGGCCCTTGCGGTGACGCGATGGCATCAGCGGTCGGGATTTCCTCCGGCCCCTCGCCTTCGCGCTGTTCATTCCTCTCCTTGCGGGATACAGCGGTGGCCCGCTCAAACGCTGCCATTGCATCCGGGAACGGGCTGCGCGGCGCGTGGCGCGCCTGCTCGAAGGCAGCCATGACATCGGGCACGGTGCCCCTGCCCGGTGCGCGCCTGCGCCCTGGGAGAATCTGTACCAGTGACGGCGTGGCACCGTCTTTCCCGCGCGCCCGGATGCGCAGTGCGCATTGCTGGTCACGCATGAGGGCGGCCATCTCTCGCTTATCGACCTTTTCGAGCGACCTATACTGGCGCTAGATGTTCGCGCCCTGAAGCTTGAGCCGTAATGCCAGTGTTGCAGCCGCCTGGTATTGCCGCACTTTCAACTGAGCACGGTCATCTAGATAGACCCGCAGGCGCTTCGTGTCCTGATAATGCTGGAGCTTGTGGCGCAGGAAATTAATGCCGCTGACCCGCCCCAGGAATTCAGCCAGGCCGGTGGGACGGTGGTCATAGCGCTCCTGGCGCACCTGTTTCATCAGAGCGAGATGGACCGCGCGCAGCCGGTCCCGCTCGGCCCGGTGCTTTGATTCCTGCGTCAGACGCAAGGCATGTTGCCGGTATCTCAAGGATTCGCGCTGCTGCTCCAGCACATGCCGTCGCTCTTCTTGAGCGTGCTTGAGTTCAGCAAGCTTGTCGGCGTACTCCTCCTCCCGCACCGACCGCTCGACCTGTTTGCGGTGATCGGTCACGAGTTTCTGCGCTTCCTCCACCGATGGCAGCGCATCAGGAGGGAATTCCTTCTCTAGGAAAGCCCGGATGTCCTTGGTGCAGACGGACTTATCATCTATCAGCCGGGGCAGCGCGTTCACATTGCCGTAGAGATCGGCCAGCACATAGGGCCGGTTGCCGGTCGCGAGCATGTAGCCACGCTCGCTCAGGGCATGAACGAACATGCGGGCATTATCGCTTTGCTGCCAGGCCTCGGTGACCTGCCGTCTGTGGTCGCCCAGGGAGAGTCCTGTGTGTTGCAGCTGCGCCCGCTCGTAGAGCGAGAGCTGTCCAACATTACGGGATTTCTCATAACCGGGCGGAAGCATCAGCCCGTGATCGCGGGCAAAGCCCCTGGTCACCCGCATCAGCTTGTCGCGGTCGAAGGCGAGGTGAACGGCCTTCTCATGGTCCGCGTCGATCCGCGACCAGACGACATGGCAATGCTCACGGCCATCCTTGATGTGGAAGACGATAGCGCGCGGCTGGTCGCCCAAGCCCAATGTATCTTCAGCACGGTGGATGTAATCCATATACTGGTCGCGGGTGAGCGAACCCTGACCAGGATCGGGGTTGATCGAGAGGCTGTAGAGTGGGCCTGTCCCGTGACATCGGGCGCCAGGCCAAAGTGCCTGGTGGCGAGCCAGCGCGGCACCAGCCCGTGGCTCAGTGCCCGATGTCCTCTGCCAGCCCCTTGATCGTGATGGGTGGCCGCCCCGGCAGATGGGCGACGAGCTCCAGCCTGCCGCCCATGGCTTGCAGATAGGTGCGCAAGGTTGAAATCAGCATATCGCTACGGTTTTCCATCTTGGAAACATTGCCCTGGCGAACGTCAAGACGCTCCGCCAAGCCTTCCTGAGTGATTTCAAGCTGCTTGCGCAATGCCCGAAGGGTCATTTCCTCATCGAGCAACTCACCTGCACGCGTTGCGACTTTGTCCCTGCGTTGGGGAGAAAGACCCGCCATTACGTCATCAAGTGTCTTGTACATACCTTCACCCTCTGCACAGATGTCGATCAAACCGCTCATCAGCCCGATCAATCAGCGTTCGGTAGAACCTGCGCTCACTCACACCTGCCTTGTCGCCGGCCACCAGCAGTAGGCCGCAGCGGGCAGGGTCAAACGCGAATGCCACCCGCCATACACCATCATTGGCATTGAATCGAAGCTCTTTCATGTTCGAATACCTTGAGCCACTCAGGGTATCCACGCGAGGACGCCCTAGCGCAGGGCCGTAGCAAGCGAGGAGGTGAAGCTGCGCCAGAAGCTCATCCTGAACTTCCTGGGCCAATGCCTCGAACTCCACGACGAACTCCGGGCACATGCGTATGGGCCACACCAAAAATACCTCTCAAGGAATATTCCTTCAAGCGATTATTACAATCTTCCAGGGAGCAAATGCTGCGCCCTCCAGTGTCCGTTCGATAGAAGATGCATCTGCGTCAAGAGGTAGGATTTCTCCGTACGGTCCGTACGCAGAAGCGCAGAATTGGACACCACAGGCCCAAGACCTTTACGCACTACCGCATCAAGCATCGATACCGGGACACCTATGAATAGAAAGAATTCTCATTTATATTCTCGATCGCCCCAGCATCCTTCGGTGCACCATGTCCTGCGACCCGACCAAACCTTCGCTGCTCAGCACGTCATTACGACGAGCTGGTCGACCATGTGCGTCGGCGTTTCGGCGATCGCGGTTTCGCCCGCGAGGTGGTACACGATGTCTGCGTGCAGTTGCTGGAGAAACGCGACAAACCCGAGGCCCACAGCCCGTTGGCGTTGCTGCGCAAGATTTCCCATGACCAGGCGGTAACCCGCTATCGCAGCGACCGTCGACGCCAGGCTTGGCTGGTCGAGCGGCCCGCCCTGCCGGACGCTGTCAGCCTGGCACCTGCGCCTGCGCAGCAATACGAAGCCGCACGTGAACTGGACCTGCTGGTCGAGGCCATCGGACAATTGCCCGAGCGTTGCCAGATGGCCTTCGTGATGCACAAGATCCACGATATCCCCCAGGCTGAGGTGGCGCTGCGCATGGGCATTTCACTGAAGACCGTGGAAAAGCACCTGCGCCTGGGCCTTGCGGCCTGCCGCGCACACCTCGACTACCCGCAGGACGGTCAATGACCTCGAAAGGCCCCACCGAACGCCCGCAGTCGGCTGAAGACGACGCCCTTGCCCGCCATCGCGAAGCGCTGCGTGCCCATTTCCCGCTGCCCGAACCCAAGCCACGCAAGGCGTCGAAAACACGGGTCGGCAGCGCCCTTGCAGTCATCCTCGCCGCTGGCGTGATCTGGCTCGACCCGGCGTACCGGCACGAACAACATATCAGTGCCGTCGGTGAGCGACAGATGGTCGAGCTGGCCGACGGCAGCCGGGTGCAGCTGGACAGTGACACCCGTCTCGATGTGAGCTGGCACCTGCGTTCGCGACGGGTCGAGCTGAGCACGGGGCAGGCGTTGTTCGATGTCAGCAAGGCGTGGGTCCGGCCGTTCCGGGTCGAGGCCGGCGACGCCCGGATCAGCGTGCTGGGCACCCAGTTCAATGTGTTGCGCCAGGATGGCGGCGCCCGTGTTGCACTGCTGCGTGGCAGCGTCGACATCTACTCCAGCCAACTGCCTGCACAGCAGGTGCGCCTGAAACCAGGTGAACAGGTCGACGTGCGCCAGGGTCGCTTGCAACCGGTAGCGCGCGCCGACGTCGATAGCGTCCTGGCCTGGCGCGAGCGACGCCTGGTGTTTGCCCGTACGCCGCTGGGCGAGGTGCTGGCGCACGTGCAGCGCTACCGCCAGGGCCACATCCAGCTCCAGGATCCGAGCCTGGCCGACCTGCCGATCACCGGAGTGTTCGATGCCGACAAGGCCGACGAACTGCTCGATCTGCTGCCCAGGATTCTGCCTCTGAACCTGGCACGGGCTGCCGATGGCAGCGTGAGCATCACGCGCAGGGCGACAAAACGCTGAACCGGTCCGGACTGCTGTTAAGCGGCCCGCCAGTCGCAAAAAAAAATCACTGCCAAGGTAGGGTTCCAGCGCACTGGCGGCGGCTATCAGACAAGCCCTTATCGTCCAAGAGTCCACCGCCATGACACACCCGCTGAAAAACGCCCTGCGCCTGCCGCTCTCGGCCTTGGCCACCGGCCTGCTCCTGTCCTTCGCGGCCCAGGCGCAAGAGGCCGTCGACCTCGACCTGCCGGGCGGCAGCCTGGAACTGGCACTCAATGCCCTGGCCCGGCAAACCGGTGTCCAGATCCTGTTCGCCAGCGACCAGGTGGGCAACCGCACCACGCCAGCGCTCAAGGGTCGCTACAGTGCCGAACAAGCCATGCATCGCCTGCTCGACAGCCGCGGACTGCATGTACAGGTCCAGGATGAACGCACCTTCGTGGTCGTTGCCCAGGATACCTCCGCCGCTCCCCCGCCAGCGCCTGCCGAACCGCTGGCCGTGGACGCCACGGTGATCCAGGGCGATGTGCTCGGCAGCGCCAGCGACGCGGGCGTACGCAGCTACGCCGGCAGTCGCACGGTGATCGGCAGCCAGCAATTGCACAAAGCCAGTGTGCGTGGGGTCGACGAGGCCCTGCAGCGGGTACCAGGTGTAAAGATCTTCGATGAGACCGGCACCGGAGCCCTGCCGCAGATTGCCGTGCGCGGGCTGTACGAGAGCCGCAGTGGCCGGGTGCAGGCGTTGTCCGATGGCATTCCCATCGCCCTGGCGCCCTATGGCCAGACTGGCCTGTCGCTGTTTCCGGTGACCCAGGCCAGCGTCGATCGCATCGACATCGTGCGCGGCGGCGCGGCCGTGCAGTACGGCCCGAACAACGTCGGCGGCGTGGTCAACTTCATCAGCAAGCCAATCCCGCGCGAATGGCGCACCACCCTTCAGGAACGCACCACCTTCAACGCCGGCGGGCGCCAACTGTGGGATACCTACGTCGGCACCGGCGGCTACCTGACCGACAATTTCGGCCTGCAACTGGACCTCAATACCCTCAGCGGCCAGGCCGGCCGCGAGCGCTCCGACACCGATATCCAGAACTACCGCCTGCGCGGACAATGGAATATCGACGAGGACCGAGACCTGAGCTTCGGCATCCAGCACTACAAGGCCGACATGGATCTGGCTGGCGCGCTGAGCGTACGCGACTACAAGGACGACTCGCGCCAGTCGACCCGCCCGCTGGATCGCTTCGAAGGCGATACCGACCGCATCTGGGGCACCTACACCCAGCAGCTCGGCGCCATCGGCCCGTTCGATGCAGTGGCCTTCAGCTGGACCCACTTCGCCCACCAGAGCTACCGCAACTTCGTCGTCGGCCTGCCCTTCACCCCCGACGGCCAGGCCGCTACCAAGCAGGACGGCCCCCGCGACTTCAAGGTGTGGGGCAGCGAGCCACGGCTGAGCATGAGCATCGATGGCGATCAACTCAGCCAGACCTGGTTGCTGGGTGCGCGCTACGTCAAGGAGGACATCGACTACAAGGTCAACCGACAGAGCCTGACCAGTGGTGCCACCGTGCCGTTCCGCGACTGGCAGTTCGACGACACGGCCAAGGCGTTCGACCTGAGCAACGCCATCGGCCTGCTCGACAACCGCCTGACCATCACCCCCGGTGTGCGGTACGAAAATGCGCAGATGCAGTACGACGACGGCATCACCGGCTTTCGCAACGAAAACAAATCGATGGAATGGCTGCCTGGCCTGACTGTTGGCTTCCAGGCCAGCGACGCCTGGTATGTCTATGCCAATGCACAGAAATCGCTGCGTCCGCCGCAAGTCACGCAAATCGTCAAGGAAGGACAGGTCGGTGCGGAGCTGGCCTGGAACTACGAAACTGGCGTGCGCTACACCCCATGGGAGGGCCTGCGCATCGACGCCGGGCTGTACCGCATCGATTTCGATGACCAGATTATCTACAACGCCACCACCGACCGTTTCGACAACATCGGCAGCACCCGCCACCAAGGCATCGAAAGCGAAGTGTTCTGGACCCCGGACAGCCTGCCCGACCTCGACCTGCACGCAAGCTACGCCTACCTCGACGCCAAGCAGCGCAATGGCGCGTTCAAGGGCAACGAGGTGCCGTTCGCCTCGCGCAACCAGTTCAGCGTCGACGGCCGCTACCGCTTCGCCGAGCACTGGACCTACAGCCTCGACGGCCTCTACGTCAGCAGTGCCTACACCGATGCTGCCAACTCCCGCGACGAGGATGCCAGCGCCTCGGTCGGCAAGCTGCCGGCCTATTGGCTGTGGAACACGGCCATCGAGCGGCAGTTCAAGCTGCAGGACGACAGCGTACTGACCGCTTCGGCAGGGATCAGCAACCTGTTCGACCGCGAGTATTACTTCCGCGGAATCGACACCAGCCCATGGGGACGCCAGCCTGCGCCACGGCGGTCGCTGACCTTGGGGGTCAACTACCAGTTCTGACACTGGACTCTTCGCGGGCAAGCCCGCGAAGACGCCCGGCCATTCACGACAAATTCACACCCTTGCAAAAAAAACCGTCAGCGCAGTGTTTTCAACGCCTGCAGCGCGACAAATCGCATTTTTCACGCGCCTTTATCCTGCTTGGCCAGTGATTAACACTGGCCAAATGCCGCATCAGATGGGAACCTTTACGCCCTCGGAGACGTCCACTCCCCTGCAACCCGCTTCGGTTGGGGACTGATTTCATCAGCATTCTCGGGCCCGACGGGGTTCGGCTCATGGCCTGATCGCAGCCTACGGTTGCCTCACGCTGCTACTCGCGAACACACCACCCGCCTCCCGCACGGGCCGGCTACGAAGAAGTGTGTCCGCCGACGACATAAGGAGTCCACCTGTGGCGAAACGCTACGGAAAAGGGCTGATGGGATGGGCCTGCGTGCTCGTCATCCTGGCCCTGCTGATCCACTGGATCGGCACTGACACGATCGCGCGTTACCGCGACGATCTTGGGTTCTACCTGCAAGCGCACCTGATACTGGTGCTGGCTTCGATGGCGGCGGCGCTGGCCGTGGGCATCCCCGCCGGCATTGCGCTCAGTCGACCGCACCGGGTCGACAAAGCCGAGCGCTTCATGCAGTTCTTCAACGTTGGCAACACCATTCCCCCCCTGGCCGTTCTGGCCATTGCCCTGAGCATTCTGGGCATCGGCGCAGGCCCTGCGATCTTCGCGTTGTTCCTCGCCTCCCTGCTGCCCATCGTGCGCAACACCTACGAGGGCCTGAAAAACGTCCCCGCCTCGCTCAAGGAAGCCGCCACCGGCATCGGCATGACCCCGCGCCAGCAACTCTGGCAGGTGGAGCTGCCCAACGCCGTGCCCATCATCGTCGGCGGCGTGCGCGTGGCCCTGGCGTTGAATGTGGGCACCGCACCACTGGCGTTTCTGATCGGCGCCAACAGCCTTGGCAGCCTGATCTTCCCCGGCATCGCCCTGAACAACCAGCCACAGCTGCTGCTGGGCGCCGCCTGCACGGCGCTCCTGGCCCTGGTACTGGATGCCCTGGTGAGCTTCTCCAGCAAGCGCTGGCTGGAACGCGGCCTGGCCGGATAACAAGAGGGAACCCATGAAAAAGACAATCGCCTTGCTGCTGGGCGCGGCGCTGCTATGCGCAGGTTTTGCCCAAGCCGCAGAAAAACCCCTGGTGCGCATCGGCGCGCGGGTGTTCACCGAGCAGACCGTGCTCGCCGAAATCACTGCCCAGTACCTGCGTGCCAACGGCTTCCAGGTCCGAGTCATCGGCGGGTTGGGCAGCAGCCTGGCGCGCCAGGCCCACGAAACCGGGCAGCTCGACCTGATGTGGGAGTACACCGGGGTATCGCTGGTTTCCTACAACCACATCGAGGAACGCATGCCCAGCGCCGAAGCGACCTACAACAAGGTCAAGGCCCTCGATGCGAAGAAGGACCTGATCTGGCTGACCCCCTCCAAGTTCAGCAACACCTATGCCCTGGCCCTGCCACGCAAGGTCGCCGAAGCCTACCCGCAGGTCACCACCATCAGCCAGCTGAACCAGGTGCTGCAGGACGAACAGGCGCGCAAGCACCTGATGGCGCTGGACACCGAGTTCGCCAATCGTCCCGACGGTCTCGATGGCCTGCAGGCGATGTACGGCATGCAACTGGGGCGCGCCAACATCCGCCAGATGGATGCGGGCCTGGTCTACACCGCCCTGCGCAACAACCAAGTGTTCGCCGGCCTGGTCTACACCACCGACGGTCGCCTCAGCGCCTTCGACCTCAAGCTCCTGGACGACGACAAGCACTACTTCCCCGACTACACCGCAGCACCGGTGGTGCGCAAGGCCGTGCTCGACGCCCATCCACAACTGGCCGACCTGCTCAAGCCTCTGGCCGAGACGCTCGACGACGAGACCATGCGCCAGCTCAACGCCAAGGTCGATGTCGAGCACCAGAGCCCGTCCAGCGTGGCGGCCGCTTTCCTGCGTGAACATGCCTTCAGCGAGGTCGCGCGATGAACCTGATCGATACCTTCGCCCATCTCGACTGGGCCCTGGTCCTGCAACTGACCGGGCAACACATCATGCTGGTCGGCATCGCCGTCAGCCTGGCCATCGTCATCGGCGTGCCGCTGGGCATCCTGATGACCCGCTTCCCGGTACTGGCCGGCCCGCTGCAAGCCAGCGCCACGGTACTGCTGACCATCCCGTCGATTGCCCTGTTCGGCCTGCTGCTGCCGTTCTACAGCAAGTTCGGCCAGGGCCTCGGCCCGCTGCCGGCGATCACGGCGGTGTTCCTTTATTCGCTGCTGCCGATCCTGCGCAACACCTACCTGGCCCTGACCAACGTCGAGCCTGGCATCCGCGAAGCGGCACGCGGCATCGGCATGACCTTCGGCCAGCGCCTGCGCATGGTCGAGCTGCCCATCGCGGTCCCGGTGATCCTCGCCGGCGTGCGCACCGCCGTGGTGATGAACATCGGCGTGATGACCATCGCCGCGACCATCGGTGCCGGTGGCCTGGGTGTGCTCATCCTCACCTCCATCAGCCGCAGCGACATGTCGATGCTGCTGGTCGGCGCCGTGCTGGTCAGCCTGCTGGCGATCATCGCCGACCTGCTCCTGCAAACCCTGCAACGTGCCCTGACTCCAGAAGGACTGCGCTCATGATCGAACTCAAGAACCTCAGCAAGACCTTCAACGTCAACGGCAAGGACGTCAAAGCCGTCGACTCGGTCAGCCTCACCGTCAACGAAGGCGAAATCTGCGTGTTCCTCGGCCCTTCCGGCTGCGGCAAGAGCACCACGCTGAAGATGATCAATCGCCTGATCACCCCGACCTCCGGCCAGGTGTTCATCAATGGCGAGGACACCACCGGCCTCGACGAAGTGACCCTGCGCCGACACATCGGCTACGTGATCCAGCAGATCGGTCTGTTCCCCAACATGACCATCGAGGAAAACATCACCGTGGTGCCGCGCCTGCTCGGCTGGGACAAGCAGCGCTGCCATGACCGCGCCCGCGAGCTGATGAGCATGATCAAGCTCGAACCCAAGCAGTATCTCCAGCGCTACCCGCGCGAACTGTCGGGTGGCCAGCAGCAGCGTATCGGCGTGATCCGCGCGCTGGCGGCCGAAGCCCCGGTGCTGCTGATGGACGAGCCGTTCGGTGCGGTCGACCCGATCAACCGCGAGATGATCCAGAACGAGTTCTTCGAGATGCAGCGGGCGCTGAACAAGACCGTGATCATGGTCAGCCACGACATCGACGAGGCCATCAAGCTGGGCGACAAGATCGCCATCTTCCGCGCAGGCAAGCTGCTGCAACTGGACCACCCGGACACGCTGCTGGCGCATCCGGTGGACGACTTCGTCAGCAACTTCGTCGGCCAGGACAGCACCCTCAAGCGCCTGCTGCTGGTGCGCGCAGAGGATGCCGCGGACAACGCGCCGTCGGTCAGCCCCGAGACCCCGGTGAGCGAGGCACTGGAGTTGCTCGACGAGCACGACCGCCGCTACGTGGTGGTCACCGATGCGGCGAACAAGGCGATGGGGTATGTGCGCCGGCGCGATATGCACCGCCAGCAAGGCACCTGTGGGGACTTCCTGCGATCGTTCAATGCCACCGCATCCCATGACGAGCACCTGCGCATCCTGTTGTCGCGCATGTACGAGTTCAATCGGGCCTGGTTGCCGGTGCTGGATGCCGAGCAGGTGTTTCTCGGTGAGGTGACCCAGGAGTCCATTGCGGCCTACCTGAGTTCCGGGCGCTCGCGCGGGGCCAAGACCAGCATCGTGTCGCCTGCCGAGGCGGTGGCCCTTTAAATTGCCGGGGGCGCTTTGCGCCCCGGCAATGTCGAATCAAATCCTGGATAGGTAGTGCTTGTACGGGCCTATTCGCGGGCAAGCCCGCTCCTACAGGGATTGCGCTGGACCCTGTGGGAGCGGCGGTGCGGCGATCCGACTTGCCCGCGAATGGGGCGACTCGGTATCAGAACCCTACACTGGCCTGCACATAGAAAGTGCGCGGCTCACCCACGTACAACCCGGCGTTGTTGTCGCTGGAACGGGTGTAGTACTGCTTGTCGAAAATGTTCTTCACCCCCGCCGCCAGCTTCAGGTTCGACAGCTGCGGGCCGAAGTCATAACCACCACGCGCATGCCAGGTCACGTAGCCCGGAATGTTGCCGTACTGTCCATCGGCGCTCGGCTGGGTGATGTAGTTGCCGGTGAAGCTGCCGTCGGCATTGACCCCGGTGCCCGGTGCGCGCTGCTTGGATTGGGCATAGGCATCCAGGTTCCAGGTCCAGCGGTTGATCTGGTAACGCAGCCCGGCCGTGGCCACCTGGCGCGAGTAGAACGGCAGGTCGCGGCCCTTGAAGCCAGGGATCTCACCTTCATAGGTGGCACGGGTGTAGGTGAAGCCGGCATTGGCCGACAGGCCGTCCAGTCGCGGATCCAGCCCGGCCAGGTCATAGCGCACCGATGCCTCGATACCCTGGTGCTTGGTCGCCCCCAGGTTGGTCCAGCCCACGTCGTTGCTGATGTACTGCAGTTCGTCGTCGAAGTCGATGTAGAACGCAGTCAGCTCGCCAGCGAAGTGGCCGTCGTCATAGCGGGTACCGATCTCGTAGGTCTTGGCTTTCTCCGGCTCCAGACCGTTGGCGGTGTTGTCACCCGAGCCGCCCTGGCCCAGCTGGAAGTACTGCAGGCTACCGAACGACGTCTCGTAGTTGGCGAACAATTTCCACGCCTCGGACATGTGGTACATCACGCTCAGGGCCGGCAGCGGCTCGTTGCTGGTGATGCTGCGGTTCTTCTCCGGGACCGGGCGGTTGTTGGTGTCCAGCACCGGACGGTCGCGCCAGTCGGTGTTGATGTGCTCGAAGCGGATGCCCGGGGTGATGGTCCAGTTGCCGACGTCGATCTTGTCATCGATGTAGTAGGCACTGGCCTCGGTACCGCCAGTACGGTCCTGGTAGACGTGGCCATCGGAGGTCGGGGTGACGGTCGGCACGTTGTCGATCAGCGCCAGGCGCGATGCCTGCTCGCGCATGGTTTCCTTCAGGTAGCGATAACCGACGCTGACTTCCTGAGTCACAGGCCCGGTGAAGAAGACCCGCGACACGCGTGGCTCGATACCGAAGGTGGTGTAGTTACGCGGGAACGACGACAGGGTGCGCTGGTCGCGGGCGGCAATGGCGCTGCCGCGGAAGCTGTCGGTGTAGTAGGTCAGCACTTCGAATTGAGTGGCTTCGTCGAGCTGGCGCTGCCACTTGAACGAGACGTCCTTGCGACGGCCGCTGAAGTAGTCGTAGTCGCGCACAGACTGGTACGGATCGCGGTCGAACTGCGCCTGGGTCAGGCCACCGGGCATGTCGGCGCGGCCGTCATAGTAGTGGAAGTTGAGCCAGAACTCGTCGCTGTCGGTGGGTGCCCAGTGGGTCTTGAGCAGCACGTCATCGATGTCGTTGTCGTTGTTGCTGCGGCGGTAGCCGTTACCGTTGACGCCGGAGTACAGCAACGCGACGCCGATGCCGTTGTCGGCAGTACCGCCGACGAAGGCCGACTCTGTGTGTTTCCAGCCACCGTACCTGGAGGTTTCCAGGGTGGTGCCCAGCTCGGCCGTGGCTTTCTCCGGGATCGCCCGGGTGACGAAGTTGATGACCCCGCCGACGTTCTGCGGGCCATAACGCACCGAGCCTGCACCGCGGACCACGTCGATGCTGTCGAGGTTGCCCGAGGAGATCGGCGCCATCGACAACTGCGGCTGGCCATAAGGAGCAAAGGCCGCCGGCACGCCGTCGATCAGCACGGTCGAGCGTGGCGACAGGCGCGAGGTCAGGCCGCGCACCCCGACGTTGAGCGACAGATCACTGCCGCCGGTGCCGTTGGAATCCTGTACCTGCACACCCGGGATACCACGCAGCGCGTCGCGCACGTTCATGGTGCCCTGCTCGATCATTTCCTGGCGGCGCACCACGGTACGCGCGCCGGGGTGGTTCTGCACCACGGTCTGGTCGGCGTCGCCCAACCAGTCACCCACTACCTTCACATCCGTAGGCGCCAGTTCCAGGCTACCGGTGGTCAAGGTGCCAGCGCTCTGCACCGGCTTGACCACCACGGTGTCCTGGGACATCTCGTAGGTCAGCCCGCTGCCTTGCAGCAACTGTTGCAGCGCCTGCTCGGGGGCCAGGTTACCGGACACCGCCGGCGCCTGTTTGCCGGCCACCAGGTCCGGGCTGAAGAACAGCTGCAGGTTGGTCTGCTGGCCGAGCTGGGCCAAAGCCTGGGCCAGCGGTTGGGCCTGGATCTGGATGGCGGCCGGGGCCTGGGCGGCATAACCGTGGGTGGCAGCGGCGCTGACCGCCAGGGCCAGCGCCAGGCGGCGCAGATGAAGCAGGGGCTTGTTGTTGTTCACGTCTTCGATCAGTCCTGAAAGTCGGGATGAATGCCAACCGCATGCAAATGTAAATGCTTGGCAGTTGCAGCTGGCGGGGAAGACGAACGAGGCGAAAAAAACCTGAATTTATTTCGCGATTATTTCGCTGGAGCCGTCGGAGTGGGTTTTCACGGCCACCGGCAAGATGTTCGGCAGAGCCCGCAGCAGCGCATCCGGATCGTCGGTGCTGAAGGTGCTGGAAAGGCGCAGGTTGGCCACCTTGCCCGGTGCGACATACAGCGGATGGCGGCGGTAGCGCGAGACTTCACTGACCACTTCGGCGAGGGTGGCGTTGTCGAACACCAGCTTGCCCTGGCGCCAGGCGGTGAGCGTGGCGGCGTTGATCGTGTAGGGCGCGGCGACCTTGCCCTGGTGGTCGATATGCGCGCCCTGCCCTGCCCCCAACTGCGCCAGCGAGCCCGCCGCGCCCTCGACCTTCACCGACCCCTGCTCGACGGCAACCCGGGTCAGGCCGTTGTCCTGACGCACGTCGAAACGGGTGCCGGTGACGGTGACGCTGCCTTGCGCGGTATCGACCACGAACGGTCGGCTGCTGTCGTGGGCGACGCTGAACATCGCTTCGCCGGCCAGCAGCCGCAGTTGCCGGCGCCCGGCGCTGAACGCAACGTCGATGCGCGTGGCACTGTTGAGCTCCAGGCGCGAGCCGTCCGGGAGCTCGAACATGCGCCGCTCGCCCGCCTGCGTGGCGAGCACGTCGTGGTGGTTCATTTGCTGGTACTGCCAGCCGCCCCAACCCAGGCCAAGCGCGGCCAGCGCCACCCCCGCGGCCAGGGCCTGGCGCAGCAGGCGCCTGCGCGGCAGTTGGCGCACCGGCTCTGGTTCGCACAAGGCTTCGAGGCGCTCGGGAGGGATGAAATCGGCTGCACACCACAACCTGCCGAGCAGTTCGTATTCCTGCCGATGCTCGGGGCGCTCGTCCAGCCAATGCTGCAGACGCTCGCGCAGGGCGCTGTCATCGGGCGCGTCCTGCATGCGAACAAACCAGGCGGCGGCCTGTTCGCGCGGGTTGTCGGCGCCTTGCTGGTTCATCGAAAGGGTCTCCTGACTCATCTGGTGGTCACGTCCAGGTGCTCACGCAGATGTCGGAGCGTGCGAATCATATACTTTTCGACCATGTTCTTGGTCAAACCCATGCGCTCGGCGATCTCGGCCTGGGTCAAGCCTTCGAGCTTCTGCCAGATGAACACCCGCCGACAGTTGACCGGCAGTTGCGCCAGCGCCCGCTCGACCGTGTCGGCCAACTCCAGCGCGTGCATATAGGCTTCCGGGTCGCCGCCATGGCCGGTGCCTTCATCGAACAGTTCAATCTCAAGGGCCTGACGGCGGTCTTCGCGACGGAAACCATCCACCGCAATATTGCGTGCGGTCTGGTGCAGATAGGCGCGCGGCTGCTCGACCTGCTCGCGCGGATTTTCCAGCACGCGGACGAAGGCATCGTGGGCGAGATCCTCGGCCTGCTGACGACTGCGCAACTTGCGCGTCCAGGTGCCGATCAGCTCGTGATAGTGGTCGAGAAAGCCTTTGTGTCCGGACACGGTCTGGCTCGTCAGGGAGGCGGGGACAAGAAGTCGCAAATAGTAATACTTCTTATTAAAAGCGGCAAATCGGCGTGTGCCTGTTCGACCGAGGGCATTTTTTGCCTCGGTAACAAAAAATTTATCGATGGATTCCGGCACGGATGTACCCGCTCTGCGTGGCCATAAATATGAACACCCAAGTGCTTTTCTCGAACGCGTACGGCGCCGCCAAAACACCGTGACGCCTATGAAAACGGGTTCGCTGGCGAACGGGCCGACATGCTCCATTCCACAATTCTTTACGCTGGAATTGGCCTGGGGAACATCTGCCGGTCACACGAGTCGGTTATTCAAATGGCTGCTCGTCGATTGCACCGGAACACGCCGGGATTGCGGGTTGATTCTGCATTCCTCACGCCCTAAAGTGCGCGCCGAACGTCCATGCTGGAAACGATCCATCCGGCTCAAGTACTGACGACGAGACAGCAAGGCCGCCGCTTTTTACAGCGACCTTTTTGCTTTCGGCGACATGCCTTGGGAAGTAGGCGAACCAAAGTGGGGATACGGAGGACGTTCAGTTTGCAGCCACTTATCTTTTCAGTTTGCCCATGGAGTCCCTAAGCATGTCGATCCAGGTCGAAGACTATTTCGCGCGCGATACCTTCCAGAAAATGAAGGCGTTCGCCGACAAGCAGGAAACCCCGTTCGTACTCATCGACACCCAGATGATCAGCCAGGCCTACGACGACCTGCGCGCGGGCTTCGAATTCGCCAAGGTCTACTACGCAGTCAAGGCCAACCCGGCGGTCGAGATCATCGACCTGCTCAAGGATAAAGGCTCGAGCTTCGACATCGCCTCGATCTATGAGCTGGACAAGGTGCTGGGCCGTGGTGTCAGCGCCGACCGCATCAGCTACGGCAACACCATCAAGAAGTCCAAGGACATTCGCTACTTCTACGAGAAGGGCGTGCGTCTCTATGCCACCGACTCCGAAGCCGACCTGCGCAACATCGCCAAGGCCGCGCCGGGCTCGAAAGTGTACGTGCGTATCCTCACCGAAGGCTCGACCACTGCCGACTGGCCGCTGTCGCGTAAATTCGGTTGCCAGACCGACATGGCCATGGACCTGCTGATCCTGGCCCGTGACCTGGGCCTGGTGCCCTACGGCATCTCCTTCCACGTCGGTTCCCAGCAGCGCGACATCAGCGTCTGGGACGCGGCCATCGCCAAGGTCAAGGTGATCTTCGAGCGCCTGAAGGAAGAAGACGGCATCGAACTGAAGCTGATCAACATGGGCGGTGGCTTCCCGGCCAACTACATCACCCGCACCAACAGCCTGGAAACCTACGCCGAGGAAATCATCCGCTTCCTCAAGGAAGACTTCGGTGACGATCTCCCGGAAATCATCCTGGAGCCGGGCCGTTCGCTGATCGCCAACGCCGGTATCCTGGTCAGCGAAGTGGTGTTGGTGGCGCGCAAGTCGCGCACCGCGGTCGAGCGTTGGATCTACACCGACGTGGGCAAGTTCTCCGGCCTGATCGAAACCATGGACGAAGCCATCAAGTTCCCGATCTGGACCGAGAAGAAAGGTGAAGCCGAAGAAGTGGTGATCGCCGGCCCGACCTGCGACAGCGCCGATATCATGTACGAGAACTACAAGTACGGCCTGCCGCTGAACCTGGCCATCGGCGACCGCCTGTACTGGCTGTCGACCGGCGCCTACACCACCAGCTACAGCGCGGTGGAGTTCAACGGTTTCCCGCCGCTGAAGGCGTTCTACCTGTAATGCGAAACGGGGCCGAAAGGCCCCGTTTTCGTTTGTGGGCGGCCTGTACTGGCCCCTTCGCGGGTAAACCCGCTCCCACAGGGACCGCGCCACATTGAAATCTGGCGCTGTACCTGTGGGAGCGGGTTCACCCGCGAAGAGGCCCTCACAGGCGACATCAGGCTTCTCGCCGCTCCAGTTCCTCGGCATAGCGCGCGGCAAAGCTCATCAGCACCGGCCCTGCGTTCTGCAACGTCACCAACGCACTGCGCAGAAAGCTCAGGTTGCCCTCCCCTCGCGCCCGCTCGAACCATGGCGCAGCCTCGGCGATCTCACCCCGCTCCACCAGCACCAGCGCCAAACTGAACATTCCGCGAAAATCCCCCGCCTCGGCCGAACGCCGATACCAGCGCACCGCCCGCGCCGGGCTCGCGGTCGTTGCGATGCCCTGCTCCAGGTAACGTCCGTACAGGTTCATCGACTTGGCATGTCCCATGTGCGCCGCCTTCTCGTAGCAGAACAGCGCCTGCGCCTGGTTCACCGGCACTCCACGTCCGGTAGCCAGCAGGTTGCCCAGATTGTAGAGGCCCCACTCGGAGTCGGCATCGGCGGCCTGTGCGTAATGGATGGCCGCCTGGGTCAGGTCGATCTCACCACCCCAGCCGTGCTCCAGGCAACGCCCCAGCATGTTGAAGGCCATGGCATTGCCAGCCTGCGCGGCAATGGCGAACCAATGCCGCGCCAGGCGCTCATCCTGTTCGATACCGTGCCCGTCGAGCAGGATCTGCCCAAGCAATGCCTGCGCCTCGACCACACCCTGCCCCGCTGCGGCAAGAATCGCCTGGGCGGCCTTGCCAGGGCTGTGCTCGAGCATGGTCTTGAGCCCGGCGACATTGACCACGTCCTCACGGCGCAACTGATACGACATGCTCAAACCTCCGCCCAGCGACGCAACAGGTTGTGGTAGGTGCCGGTCAGTTGCAGCAGCGACGGATGATCGGGCACATCGGCACCGAGCTGGCGTATGGCGTTGTCCATCTCGAACAGCAGCGTGCGCTGGCCATCGTCGCGCACCAGGCTCTGGGTCCAGAAGAACGCCGCGTAACGCTCGCCACGGGTCACCGAGTTGACCTTGTGCAGGCTGGTGCCCGGATACAGCACCATGTCGCCTGCAGCCAGCTTGACCTGCTGCACACCGTAGGTGTCCTGGATCACCAGTTCGCCGCCGTCGTAGCTGTCCGGCTCACTGAGAAACAGCGTGGACGAAAGGTCGGTGCGCACCCGCTCGGGGCTGCCCTTGGGCTGGCGCAATGCATTGTCGATGTGGAAGCCGAAGTTGCCACCCTCGCGGTAGCAATTGACCAGCGGCGGGAACACCTTGTGCGGCAACGCCGCCGACATGAACAGAGGATTGCGCCATAGCCGGTCGATCAGCGCGCTGCCGATCTCCTTGGCCAGGGCGTGGCCTTCGGGCAGTTGCAGGTTGTGCTTGGCCTTGGCCGACTGGTAGCCGGCAGTGACCTTGCCATCGGCCCAGTCGGCCTGCTCCAGCGCCTGGCGGATGCGGGAAATCTCGTCGGCGTCGAACAGGCCGGGGATGTGCAGAAGCATGCGCGGGTTACCTGGCAGAGGGCAAAGGCCCCAATGATATTGATTCCCTTTTGCGACAGGCAAGTGCCGTTTGGGCAATCCCTTTGGTACAGATGGCGGGCGCAGACGCATGAACCCGGAAAAACCGTAAGGGCAAAATGTAAAGATTGTAAGTTTCTTGCGAATGGTAACGAGTCTCAATTGTTACTTACAATTGCTTACATTAACATCCGCGGCCTTCACACCTTGGGGAAGGTCAAAAACAACATGCGCCACGTACCATCCGCTGTCAGCTCTCCACGCCTGCTCACCTGCGCCATCGGCGTCGCCATCAGCGCGACCTCGGCCTATGCCGCCGACCCCGCAGCCCAGCCAGTGACGCTCGACGCCACCAGCGTCAACGGTAAGGCCGAACAGGCGAGCACCGAGTACAAGGTCGAGAAAGCCTCCTCGCAGAAATACACTGCGCCGCTGGTGGACACCCCGCGCTCGGTCACGGTGATCCCGCAGCAGGTGATCAAGGACACCAACGCCCTGAGCCTGCAGGATGCACTGCGTACCGTACCAGGTATCACCTTCGGGGCCGGCGAAGGCGGCAACCCGCAAGGCGACCGCCCCTTCATCCGCGGCTTTGACGCCCAGGGCGATACCTACCTGGACGGCGTGCGCGACACGGGTGCACAGACACGCGAGATCTTCGCCATCGAATCGGTGGAAGTGGCCAAGGGCCCGAACTCTGCGATTGGCGGGCGCGGCGCGGCAGGCGGCACCATCAACCTGGTGAGCAAGCGCGCACACCTGGGCAACTCGCTCGACGGTGCCTGGACCTGGGGCAGCGACCAGACCCAGCGCTACACCTTCGATGGCAACTACCAGTTCAGCGACAGCGTGGCCGGGCGCCTCAACCTGATGACCCACGAGAGCAACGTCGCCGGGCGCGACAAAGTCAATTACGACCGTTGGGGCATCGCCCCGTCGCTGGCCTTCGGCCTGGGCACCCCGACCCGCGTCAACCTCGACTACTACCACCTGGAAAGCGACGACCTGCCGGATTCGGGCATCCCCTACACCGTCCCGGCCGGCGGCACCGGCACCCGTACCTCGGCACACCCGAGCAAGCCCTACGCCGGTGGCGACCACGACAACTTCTACGGCCTGACCGGCCGCGACTTCCGCAAGTCGCGGGTGGACATCGCCACCATCGCCGTCGAACACGACCTGTCGGACTCGCTGACCATCAAGAACACCCTGCGCCACGGCAACAGCATGCAGGACTACATCCTCACCCAGCCGGACGACAGCAAGGGCAACGTCAACAACGGCAGTGTCTGGCGCCGCGCCAACACCCGCGTGGGCAATACCGCCACGACCACCAACCAGACCGACCTGTTCGGCGAGTTCTACCTGGGCGGCCTGAAGAACAGCTTCTCCACCGGCATCGAGCTGAGCCGCGAAGAAAGCGAACGGTCCTCCTACAACGTCAACACCGACACCACGCCAGCCTCGTCCGGCAACGCCAGCACCAACTGCACCCCGGGCATGATCGTCTCCAGCGGTTACAACTGCACCTCGCTGAGCAACCCCAACCCGGACGACCCGTGGAACGGCGCGATCTCGCGCAACTACGCCGGCACCACCACCAACAGCAAGACCCGCGCGCTGTACGTCTTCGACACCCTCGAACTGACCCCGCAGTGGCTGCTGAACATGGGCCTGCGCTACGACCACTTCGACACCGACTACAAGACCTATACCGCAGCCGGCGCCACCACTGCCAAAGGCCGCGACAAGAGCGAGTTCATCACCGGCCAGTTGGGCCTGGTGTGGAAACCGGCCGACAACGGCAGCATCTACGTGTCCTACGCCACCTCCGCCACGCCACCGGGCGCGATGCTCGGCGAAGGCCAGGAAGGCAACCCGCTGCCGGGCACCCCGGACCGCTCGGGCAACCTGCTGTCCAGCGACCTGGAGCCTGAAGAAACCACCAACTACGAGATCGGTACCAAGTGGGACCTGCTTGACCAGCGCCTGTCCCTGGCCGCTGCGCTGTTCCGCACCGAAAAGGAAAACGCCCGCGTCCAGGTGGACACCACCACCTACGAGAACGTCGGCGAAACCCGCGTGCAGGGCATCGAGCTGTCGGCCAGCGGCAAGCTCACCGACAAGTGGCAGGTGTTCGCCGGCTACACCTACCTGCAGGCACGCCAGATCGACGGCGGCCCGTTGGGCAAGGCCAACGATGGCAACCAACTGCCAAATACGCCGAACAACAGCGCCAGCCTCTGGACCACCTACGCCATCACACCGAAGCTGACCGTCGGCGGCGGCGCCTTCTATGTGGATGACGTGTATGGCAGCGTGGCCAACACCACCATGGTCGACAGCTACGTGCGCTACGACGCCATGGCAGCGTACAAGCTGACCAAGAACGTCGATCTGCAACTGAACGTGCAGAACCTGACCAACGAGGTGTACTACGACAAGGCCTTCTCCACCCACTTCGCCAACCAGGCGGCCGGGCGCACGGCGCTGCTGACCACCAGCGTCCACTTCTGATGATGGGACTGGGCTAGTCTGCACCGGCCTCTTCGCGGGCAAGCCCGCTCCCACAGGGACACCACAATCCTCAAATCCTGTGGAACACCTGTGGGAGCGGGCTTGCCCGCGAAGAGGCCACTGCAGTCGAGCACTAAACAGCACGCCCCCCCGCCCCGATCATTCCTGTGAGCGGGGCTTTTACATATCAAGGCATAATGCACGCCGCGCGGTCTGTGGCAGCAACACAAGGTGATCGATGTGGTGAAGAAGTCGCTGTTCCAATTGCACTGGTTCTTTGGCATCACCGCCGGCCTGGTGCTGGCGCTGATGGGCATCACCGGCGCAATCTGGTCGTTCCAGGAAGAACTGCTGCGCCTGTTCAACGCCGATGTGCTCAAGGTCGAGGTGCGCCAGGAGGGTGTGCTGCCGCTGCCGGAACTGGTGCGCCGCGCGGAACTTGCCCAGGGCGACAAGGTGGCGATGCTCTGGGTCGATACCCACGCCGACACCGCCGCACGCATCTTCTTCACCCCACCGCCCGGCGAGCGTCGCGGCGAGCTGCGTTATGCCGACCCTTACACTGGCGAGCTCAAGGGTGAAGTGACGGGCCTGGGCTTCTTCAACCTCATGCTGCAGTTGCACCGTTTCCTGGCCATGGGCGATACCGGCCGGCAGATCACCGGTGCCTGCACCCTGATGCTGATCTTCTTCTGCCTCTCCGGCCTTTACCTGCGCTGGCCGCGCCGGGCCCTGAACTGGCGGGTCTGGCTGAGCTTCGACTGGGCCAAGAAAGGCCGCGCCTTCAACTGGGACCTGCACGCCGTCGCCGGGACCTGGTGCCTGCTGTTCTACCTGCTGTTTGCCCTGACTGGCCTGTTCTGGTCCTACGACTGGTACCGCGAGGGCCTGAACAAACTGCTCGCCGACAAACCCGCAGCCGGCGAGCAGCATCAGCGCGGCGCAGGTCGCGGCCGGCCCGGGCCACAAGCAGCGGATGCCAAGGCGGCGCCGCTGGTGGTCGACTACGACGCCATCTGGAGCAATCTGAAGGATGCCGCAGGCCCACGCCTTGCCAGCTACAACCTGCGCCTGCCACCTGGCGGCGGGCAGCCGGCGACGCTGTTCTACCTGCTCGATGATTCGGCCCACGAACGCGCCTTCAACACCGTGACACTTGACCCCGCCACCGGCCAGATCAAACGTCACGAGCGCTACACCGACAAGTCGTTCAAAGCCCAACTGCTACAGAGCGTCTACGCCCTGCACGTGGGCAGCTATTTCGGTTTACCGGGCAGGATCATCCTCACCATCGCCAGCCTGACCATGCCGCTGTTCTTCGTCACCGGCTGGCTGCTGTATCTCGATCGCCGCCGCAAGAAGCGCCAGGTCCGTGCCGCCCGTGGCTCGGTCGACACCGCCCACGCCAGCGGCGACAGCTGGCTGATCGGCTTCGCCAGCCAGAGTGGCCTGGCCGAGCAACTGGCCTGGCAGAGCGCAGGGCAGTTGCAGGCGGCGGGCTTGCCGGTGCAGGTACGCTCGCTCGCCGAGCTGGGCGAGGACGAGCTGCGCCAGGCCCGTCGCGCGCTGTTCGTGGTCAGCACCTTCGGTGACGGCGAGGCGCCTGACGGCGCCCGCGGCTTCGAGCGCAAGGTGCTGGGCCAGCCCTGGGCCCTGCAACACCTGAACTACGCCCTGCTCGCCCTGGGCGATCGACAGTATCCGCATTTCTGCGGTTTCGCCCGGCGTCTGCAGGCCTGGCTGGCCGAGCGTGGCGCGACCACCGCGTTCAGCCCGATCGAAGTCGACAGTGCCGACCAGAACGCCCTGCAGCAATGGCAGCAGGCCCTGGGGCAACTGACCGGCGCACGTCCGCTCGCCGCCTGGCAACCGCCCAGTTACGGCAACTGGCGCCTGGTACGACGCGAGCGCCTCAACCCCGGAAGCCAGGGCGCACCGGTGTACTTGCTGGGCCTGAGTGCCGAACACCCAAGCGTCTGGGACGCTGGCGACCTGGTCGAGGTGCTGCCCCGCCACAGCCAGGCGCGGATCGATGCCTTCCTGCAAGGGTTGGGGCTCGATGCGAATCTGCCGGTGCAACTTGAGGGTCTTGTCGAACCGCTTGGGCAGGCGCTGGCCAGCCGCCAGTTGCCAACCAGCCGCGAGCATCTGGTCGGCCTGCACGCCCAGGCCCTGGTCGATTCGCTGATTCCACTCGGTGCCCGCGAATACTCCATCGCCTCGATCGCGAGCGACGGCGTGCTGGAGCTGATCGTGCGCCAGGAGCGTCATGCCGATGGCAGCCTCGGGCTGGGCTCCGGCTGGCTGACCGAATACCTGCCCATGGACGGCCATGCCAGCCTGCGTCTGCGCCGCAACAGCAGCTTCCACCTGCCGGCCGCCTCGGTACCGATGGTGCTGATCGGCAACGGTACTGGCCTGGCAGGCCTGCGCAGCCTGCTCAAGGCCCGGATCGCGAGTGGTGAGCAGCGCAACTGGCTGCTGTTCGGCGAACGCAACCGCGCCCACGACCTGCTCTGCGGCCGCGAGCTGCAAGGCTGGCTGGACAGCGGCGATCTGACACGATTGGACCTGGCGTTCTCGCGAGACCAGGCGGAAAAGGTGTATGTGCAGGATGTGCTGTTGCAGCAAGGCGAAGAGCTGCGCCGCTGGATCGACGAGGGTGCCTGTGTGTATGTCTGCGGCAGCCTGCAGGGGATGGCAGGCGGCGTGGATGCAGCGCTGAAGGGGCTTCTGGGTGAAGAGCTCGTCGAGCGGCTGATCGAGGATGGGCGCTATCGGCGGGATGTGTACTGACCAGCGCCTGATGTATCGGTCTTTTCGCGGGCAAGCCCGCTCCCACAGGTAAAGCATTGAGTAACGCTTTACCTGTGGGAGCGGGCTTGCCCGCGAAAAGAGCACTGCAGTTTCAATGCAGCTCGAAGGTGTCGGCATCCAGGTTCGCCGGGAACTTGGCCCGATACGCCGCCAGGTCAGCGGCGCTCAACACCGCGCTGAACACCCCGTCGGCTTCCCCCGCACTCAGCAGGCTCTCGCCCTGGAAGTCCAGCACCTGGCTGTCCCCCGAATAGGCAAAGCCTTTGCCGTCGGTCCCCACCCGATTCACCGCAGCCACGTAGCACAGGTTCTCGATCCCCCGCGCCGGCAGCAGCCGGTTCCAGTGCTGGCGCCGCGCGGCCGGCCAGTTCGCCGTGTACAGCAGCAAGTCGGTGTCCTGCGCGTCGCGGCTCCACACCGGGAAGCGCAGGTCGTAGCAGATCAGCGGGCGAACTCGCCAGCCCTTGAGCTCGAACTGCACCTGGCGCTCGCCAGGCGTGTAGTGCTTGTGCTCACCCGCCATGCGGAACAGGTGGCGCTTGTCGTAATGCAGCACCTCGCCGTCCGGTCGCGCCCACAGCAGGCGATTGCGATGGCTGCCGTCGGCGGCCTGGATGATCACACTGCCGGTGATCACCGCATCGATCTTCTTTGCCTGTGCCTTGAGCCACTTGTAGGTCGGACCATGCTCGGGCTCGGCAAGGCGTTCGGACTCCATCGAGAAGCCAGTGGTGAACATCTCCGGCAGGATCACCAGGTCAGCGCCACGGGCCTGCTCCAGCAATACCTCGAAATGCGCATGGTTGCCCTCGCGGTCATGCCAGGCCAGGGTGGTCTGCACCAGGGCGAGCTTCAGGTTCGGCAGTTGACTCAGATCGCGCATAGTTTTTCCGCCGCCTGACGCAGCGTCTCCTCACGTTTGGCAAAGCACAGGCGCACCAGGCGTTGCTCGGGGATGGGGCGCTGGTAGAACACCGACACCGGGATGGTCGCCACGCCGTGTTCGCGGGTCAGCCACAGGGCCATCTCCACATCATTGAGGTCGGGACGGATCGCCGAGTAGTCCACCAACTGGAAATAGGTGCCCGCGGTGCGGGTGAAGGCAAATCGCGATGTTTGCAGCAGGTCGCAGAACAGGTCGCGCTTGGCCTGGTAGAAGCCTGGCAGTTCGTCGATATGCTCCGGGTGTTCGGCCATGAAGTCGGCCAGCGCCCATTGCAGCGGCGTCACGCCGCAGAAGTTGACGTACTGGTGGACCTTGCGCAGCTCGGCGCTCAGCGCAGGCGGTGCAATCACATAGCCTGTCTTCCAGCCGGTGACGTGGTAGGTCTTGCCGAACGAGCTGACCACAAAGGCCCTCGCATACAGCTGCGGGTGGGCCAGCACGCTGGCATGGCGTACGCCGTCGTAGACCAGGTGCTCGTAGACCTCGTCGCTCACCAGGTAGATGTCGCGCTCGGCAATCAAGGCCGCAAGCTGGTCGAGGTCTTCACGGGTGATCAGGGCGCCGCTGGGGTTGTGCGGCGAGTTGAGGATGACCATGCGCGTGCGCGGGGTCAGGGCATCGCTGAACTTCTGCCAGTCGATGCGAAAATCGCCATCGCTCAGTTGCACATGCACGCAGCGACCACCGGCCAGCTCTACCGACGGCTCGTAGCTGTCGTACGACGGGTCGAAGACGATCACCTCGTCGCCAGCCTGGATCACCGCCTGGATCGCACAGAAGATCGCCTCGGTGGCGCCAGGCGTGATGGTCACTTCCTGATCGGCGTCCACCTGGGCGCCATAAAGCCGGGCGATCTTCGCCGCGACCTGCTGCCGTAACACCGGTAACCCGGTCATCGGCGCGTACTGGTTGTTGCCAGCGGCCACGTGTCGGCCGACCGCATCGAGCAGCGGCTGCGGGCCATTGAAATCGGGGAAACCCTGGGACAGGTTGAGCGCGCCGGTTTGCGCGGCGAGCTGGGACATGGTGGTGAAGATGGTCGTGCCGACGTTCGGCAGTTTGCTGCGGATCATGAAGCCCTCTTTCCTGCGGGGTGGTCCGGCACGGGGTGGAGTCCGAGCATAGCGGATCGGGCAGGCAGGAAAAAGGTTGAAACATTTAAAGGCTCATTCGTGGGCAAGCCCGCTCCACAGGTCGTTCACAGATCTCAATGCCTGTGCCTTACCCAGTGGGAGCGGGCTTGCCCGCGAAGAAGCAGACGCGAGAATCAGCGCTTGTCTTTGCGCTTCTTCTCAGCCTTCTTGTGGTGCGACATCAAGCGACGCTTCTTGTTGACCTGGCGATCGGTGAGGGTGTTCTTGTTGCCCTCGTACGGGTTCTCGCCGCCCTTGTACTCGATGCGGATCGGAGTACCGACCAGCTTCAGCACACGGCGGTAGGTGTTTTCCAGGTAGCGCGAGTAGGAACGCGGGATCTTGTCGGTCTGGTTACCGTGAATCACGATCAGCGGCGGGTTGGCACCACCGAGGTGGGCATAGCGCAGCTTGATCCGACGACCATTGACCAGCGGCGGCTGGTGCTCGCTGATCGCATCTTCGAGGATCTGCGTCAGGCGGCTGGTCGGCCAGCGGGTGACCGCCGACTTGAACGCGGCCTGCACCGACTTGTACAGGTGGCCAACGCCAGTGCCGTGCAGGGCGGAGATGAAGTGGATATCGGCAAAGTCGACGAAGAACAGCCGGCGCTCCAGCTCGGTCTTCACGTAGTCGCGCTCGCCCGGCTCCATGCCGTCCCACTTGTTCAGGGCAATGACGATGGCACGGCCGGCGTCCAGGGCGAAGCCCAGCAGGTTCAGGTCATGGTCGACCACACCCTCGCGCGCGTCCATGACGAAGATCACCACGTTGGCGTCCTTGATCGCCTGCAGCGTCTTGACCACCGAGAACTTCTCGACTTCCTCGTGGATCTTGCCGCGTTTGCGCACCCCGGCAGTGTCGATGAAGGTGTACTTCTCGCCATCACGCTCGAACGGGATGTAGATACTGTCGCGGGTGGTGCCCGGCTGATCGTAGACCACCACGCGCTCTTCACCGAGCATGCGGTTGACCAGCGTGGACTTGCCGACGTTGGGGCGACCAATGATGGCGATCTTGATGCCATCCTTCTCGCTCGGGCCGGGGATACGCACCGCTTCCTCGCCTTCGGCGACCTCGGCATCCAGCGCTTCCTCGACCTGGTCGCGCGGGATGTGGCCAAGCACGGCTTCCATCAGCGCATTGATACCACGGCCTTGCGAGCCAGCGACTGGAATGGCGTTGCCCATACCCAGCGGCGAGAACTCGGCGCGGGCGACATCGGCATCGATGTTGTCGATCTTGTTGGCGACCAGGATCGCCTCTTTGTTCCGCTTGCGCAGGTGCTCGGCGATCATCTGGTCAGCGGCGGTCATGCCGGCGCGGGCATCGACCAGGAACAGCACATAGTCCGCTTCTTCGATGGCCATCAGCGACTGCTCGGCCATCTTCTCGTCCATGCCCACTTCGTCGCCGGTGATACCGCCGGTGTCGATGAGGATGAACGAACGACCCTGCCAACTGGCATCGCCGTACTGGCGGTCACGGGTCAGGCCCGACAGGTCGCCGACGATGGCATCGCGGGTCTTGGTCAGGCGGTTGAACATGGTGGATTTGCCGACGTTCGGCCGTCCCACCAGGGCGATTACGGGAACCATGCGGCTCTCCATTCGTGAATTCTTGAAAATGCAAAGGCCGCTGCAAGGCAGCGGCCGGAGTTCGGGCGGCGCTTCCTGCGCCGCAGCCTGAAACCGATGACGGTCTCAAGCATAGCTTCAGCGGATGGTCAGTGCCTCGAGCTTGCCGCTGTTGCCATAGACATAAATGGTGTCGCCGACCACCAGGGGACGGGCGCGCAGGCCATCGCTGTCGATACGCTCACGGCCGACGAAGCGACCATCGACCTGGCTGAGCAGGTGCAGGTAACCCTCGAAGTCACCCACCGCGACATAGCTGGAGAACACTTCCGGTGCCGACAGTTGGCGACGGGCCATGGAGTCGTTGGTCCACAGCGCCGAAGACGAACGCTCATCGACGCTCTCGACGGTGCCCGAAGCCTCGCTCACGTAGACGTTGCCAAAGCCCTGGGCGACACCGACGTAGCTGGAGGCATCGCGCTGCCACAGTACACGGCCGCTTTCCAGGTCCAGGCCCGCGACGCGACCCTGGTAGCTGGTGACGTACAGGGTACCACCGGACAGCAGCAAGCCACCGTCGATGTCCACCACGCGGTCCAGCTCGGAACGGCCTTGCGGCACGGCCACGCGGGCTTCCCACACCGGCACGCCGTTCTGCGTGTCGACCGCAATCACCTTGCCGGTGGACAGGCCAGCCACCGCCAGGCGATTGGTGACGATCGGCGCGCCGGTACCACGAAGAGTGAGTACCGCAGGCGAGCTCTCGTAGATCCAGCGGCGATCACCGGTGCTGAAGTCCAGGCCGATCAGACGGTCGTCCTGGGTTTGCACCACCACCACATCACCGTTGGTCGCCGGCGGAGCCAGCACTTCGCTGGTGACGCGCGAGCGCCAGCGCTCTTCACCGGTGCTGGAGTCCAGGGCGATGACTTCACCCTTGAGGGTACCCATCATCAACAGGCCGTAACCCACGCCGACAGCGCCGGAAACCGGCACCTCCAGGTCCTTCTTCCACACCACGTCACCGTTGCTGCGGTTCAGGGCGAAGACCTTGCCGTTGACGTCGGCGGCGTAGATGCGGTCGTTCTCGATGGCCGGCACCAGGGTGTTGTACTTGTCACCCTGGCCGTCACCGATCGAACGGCTCCACTGCTTCTTGAGCACCACCTCTTCGGTGAACTTGGTCAGTTCGGCCGGGGGCAGTTCCTTCTTGCTGTTGCTGCTGCAACCCGCGGCCAGCACGGCCAGGGCGAGCACTGCTGCTTGTTTCCAACCGGTCACTTCACGCGTCCCCTTTGGCCAGGTCATCCAGCTTCAGTTGCAGGCCACCGATCGCGGCGTCGTCGGACAGCGCGGCCTTGGCTTTTTCATACGCACCGTGGGCATCGTCGGCACGGCCCAACTGGACCAGCAAGTCCCCCTTGAGCTCCTCGCGGCTGGCCAGGAACGCCTTGTCGGCATCACCGTCGAGCAGCTTGAGGGCCTCCTCGGCCTTGTCCTGGGCAGCGAGCACACGGGCCAGACGCTGGCGCGCGATCTCGCCGAGGGTGGCATCGGCCGGCTTGTCCATCACGTTCTTGAGCTCGGCGGCGGCATCGTCCAGCTTGCCGCTGTCGACCGCGACCTTGGCCACGAACAGGCTGCCGTACTGGGCATAGGCCGAACCGCCAAATTCGCTCTTGAGCTTGCCGGACAATTCGGCGACCTTGGTCGCATCCGGCTTGCCGTCAGGCGTCAGGGTAGTTTCCAGCAACGCCTGGTACAGCGCCGAAGCGCCTTGCGACTGGTTGCTCTGGTACTTGTGCCAGGCCTGCCAGCCCATCACCACCGCGGCGGCGAGCAGGGCACCGGTCAGCAGCGGCTTGCCGTTGCGGTTCCACCAGTCCTTGGCTGCGGCCAGGCCATCATCATCGGTACTCGACACCCCAATACTCCTTTTCAGCAATTCGGCTGTTTGACCGCTTCACGCCTGCGCGAGAGCAGCTTGCAGGTGCTCGGCCAGAGCATCCCAGGCAATGTTCTGTTGTTCGCCCTGGCCACGCAGGGGCTTGAAACCTACCACTTGTTGCGCCAACTCGTCGTCCCCCAGGATCAGGGCGAACAGCGCCCCGCTCTTGTCGGCCTTCTTGAACTGGTTCTTGAAGTTGCCACCACCGGCGTTGACCGCCAGGCGCAGGCCCGGCAAGCGATCGCGCAGTTGCTCGCTGATCTTCAGGCCCGCCAGCTCCGCCTGCTCGCCGAAGGCGCACAGATAGACATCCAGCGTGCGGCTGATCGACTCGGGCACCTTGCCCAGCGTCTCGATCAGCAACAGCAGGCGCTCGATACCCATGGCGAAGCCCACGCCAGCCGTCGGCTTGCCGCCCATCTGCTCGACCAGGCCATCGTAGCGGCCGCCAGCGCAGACAGTGCCCTGGGCACCGAGCTTGTCGGTCACCCACTCGAACACGGTCTTGCTGTAGTAGTCCAGGCCACGCACCAGTTTGGTGTTGATCACGAACGGGATTCCGGCAGCGTCCAGGCGGGCCTTCACGCCCTCGAAGTGCACGCGGGACTCTTCGTCCAGGTACTCTTCGAGCTTCGGAGCGCCCACCAGGGCGGCCTGGGTGCCTTCGTTCTTGCTGTCCAGGATGCGCAGCGGGTTGCTCTGCAAACGACGCTTGCTGTCGTCGTCCAGCTGATCGATACGTTCGCTGAGGAACTCGACCAGCGCGTCGCGATAGCGCGCACGGGCTTCGCTGGTGCCCAGGCTGTTGAGCTCGAGCGTGACCGCGTCTTGGATACCCAGGCGCGCCCAGAGGCGCCAGGTGAGCATGATCAGTTCGGCGTCGATGTCCGGACCGGCCAGGTTGAATACCTCTACGCCGATCTGGTGGAACTGGCGATAGCGCCCCAGTTGCGGGCGCTCGTGGCGGAACATCGGGCCGACATACCAGAGTTTCTGGACCTGGCCGTTGCCGATGATGCCGTGCTCGAGCACAGCACGCACACAGGCGGCAGTGCCTTCGGGACGCAAGGTCAGCGAGTCCTTGTTGTCCTGGAAGGTGTACATCTCTTTTTCGACGATATCGGTGACTTCACCGATCGAGCGCTTGAACAGCTCGGTGAACTCGACGATCGGCGTGCGGATCTGGCTGTAGCCGTAGCCGTCCAGCAGGCCGGCCACGGTGCCTTCGAAGTAGCGCCACAGGGGCGACTGCTCGGGCAGGATGTCGTTCATGCCACGGATGGCTTGCAGCGATTTGCTCACGAAAAGTCCTTACGAATCTGTCTATCAGCCGCGGGCGATAAGCGCCGCGTCGGCCTCGACCTTCTCGGCCGCTTTCTGGCGGATGAGCTTTTCCAGCTCATCGACCAGGTTGTCATTGGTCAGCTTCTGCGCCGGCTTGCCATCGATGTACACCAGGTTGGGGGTGCCACCGGTCAGGCCGACGTGGGATTCCTTGGCTTCGCCCGGGCCGTTGACCACGCAGCCGATCACCGCGACGTCCAGCGGCACCAGCAGGTCTTCCAGGCGCCCTTCAAGCTCGTTCATGGTCTTGACCACATCGAAATTCTGCCGCGAACAGCTCGGGCAGGCGATGAAGTTGATGCCACGCGAGCGCAGGTGCAGCGACTTGAGGATGTCGTAGCCGACCTTCACTTCCTCGACCGGATCGGCAGCAAGCGAGATGCGAATGGTATCGCCAATGCCTTCGGCAAGCAGCATACCGAGGCCGACGGCGGATTTCACCGTCCCCGAGCGCAGACCACCGGCTTCGGTGATGCCCAGGTGCAGCGGCTGCACGATCTGCCTGGCCAGCAGGCGGTAGGCTTCGACGGCCATGAACACGTCGGAGGCCTTGACGCTGACCTTGAAGTCCTGGAAGTCGAGGCGGTCAAGGTGCTCGACATGGCGCAGCGCCGACTCGACCAGCGCAGCCGGGGTCGGTTCGCCGTACTTTTTCTGCAGGTCCTTTTCCAGCGAGCCGGCATTGACGCCGATGCGAATCGGGATACCGCGGTCGCGAGCGGCATCGACCACCGCGCGTACGCGGTCTTCACGGCCGATGTTGCCCGGGTTGATGCGCAGGCAGTCAACACCAAGCTCGGCGACGCGCAGGGCAATCTTGTAGTCGAAATGGATGTCGGCGACCAATGGCACGCTGACCAGTTGCTTGATCTTGCCGAAGGCTTCGGCCGCGTCCATGTCTGGCACCGAGACGCGGACGATGTCGACACCGGCGTCGACCAGGCGCTGGATCTGCCCAACGGTGGCGGCGACATCATTGGTGTCGGTGTTGGTCATGCTCTGTACCGCGATGGGTGCATCACCACCCACCGGCACATTGCCGACCCAGATTTTGCGGGATTCGCGACGTTTGATCGGAGATTCGCCGTGCATGACTTACTGTCCCAACTTCAGGCGAGCGGTCTCGCCACTGGTGAACGGGGCGACATCGACGGCCTGACCGTTGTAGCTGACCTGAGCGCCGCGGGCAAAGCCCAGGCGGACCGCGAACGGCGGCTTGCCGGTCAGTTCCAGGCTGTCACCCTTGCGCTTGATCGCGCTGAACAGCACCTTGCCGTTGCCGTCGGTGACCTGGGTCCAGCAATCGGCGGTGAATTGAATGGCGACCTTGCCATCGCCAGCAGCCACCACGGCAGGCTCGGCAGCAGCGGGAGCGGTCGGTGCGGCGTGGGTGGCAGGCGCGGTCGGTGCGGGCGTGGTGGCCGGCGTGTGGGTCTGGGCAGGAGCCTGGGCAACCGGAGCGGCTGGAGCGGCGGCTGATGCCGAGGTGGCCGGGTCGCTCTGCACAGGCGCCTCGGCGGCGGGTTCGGTCGGAGCCTGCTCAAGCGGCAGTGGCGCGCTTTCAGGCTGCTGGCCAGCAGTCACGGCCTGATCTTCCGGCTCGTCAAGCGGGTGGATCTGGGTGGTACCGTCGGCGCTTTCGACCTCGACATGCTCCAGGGCGATCTTGGCCAGGTCCTTGCCACGCAGGCTGCTCTGGTCCTGCCACCAGAAGAAGCCGCCACCGACCACAGCTACCAGCAGCAACAGGCTGACGACACGCAGGATGTTGTGCGAAAGGCGCACCGGCTCCTCGATACGACCAAGGGCGTGCACTTCGCTGCCCTTGGCGTGAGTCCCGGTGATCTGGTCGAAAGCCTCGACGAGCGGCGCCTGGTCCATGTCCATGAGCTTGGCGTAGGCGCGGATATAGCCGCGCGCGAACGTGTGTCCGGGAAGCTTGTCGAAGGCGCCGGTTTCCAGGTTGTTCAGCGAAGTGACCGTGAGATTCAGCTTACGGGCGACCTCGGCCTGCGACCAGTTCCGGTTCTCGCGGGCCTGGCGCAAGACATCACCGGGATTCTGCTGAATCGCTGCTGCTGCTTCGGGGTGCGCGGCTTTCATCGTTGCTCCGACAGGTATTGCTGATATTCCGGCGTACCGGGATAAAGTCGTTGTAATTTCTTGCCCAGCTCGGCCGCGGTGCCGTGCTCTTCGAAGACTCGGGCGAGGCGGCTGCCCAACAACAGACTGCGGGCGTCATGATCGCCTTGCTGGCTGAAACGTTCGTAGTAGTCCCGGGCCGGCACATAATGCCTGTTTTCGTAGGACAACTCAGCCATTTCCAGCAGCGCTCGTGGTTGCCGTTGATTGAGCCGCAGGGCCTTGTCCAGGTATTCGTGCGCCTGCTCGCGGCGCCCCTGCTTGAGTGCGGTCAGGCCAAGATTCTCGTACACCCGGGAGCGCTCAGGATACAGGGTATCGGCGGCGGCTTGGCGAAACATCTGCTCTGCCTGGCGAAAATGCCCTTGAGCATATAGGAAACTGCCGTAGTTGTTGCGAATCCGCGTGTCATCCGGGCGTTGCGACAAGGCTTCGCGGAAATGGCCATCGGCCAGATCGGGCTCGCCCTGGGCCTGAAAGACCAGGGCCAGGGCGGCGTGTGCATCGGCATCACGGCTGTTCAACGCAAGCGCCCTTGCCAGCGGGGCCTTGGCTTGCTCAGTCATGCCTTGTTGCAAATACCCCAGGCCCAACTGCACGTAGGCACGCCCTGCCTCCGCCCTGCCCTGTCGGCTGGAAAGCGGATCACCTGCACCGCCGGACACGCAGCCGGCCAGCAGCAAAAGCGACAGGATCGACAGCGCGGCGCGCAGGGTCATCGGCGGAGTCCGTCAGTGGCGCGCAGCGCTGTCTTGCAGCTCGCTGCCATCGGCGTTGATCTGGCGCACGGCGATGTAGCGTTCGCTGCGGCGGGTGCGGTCCATTACCTGCCCCACCAACTGGCCGCAGGCCGCGTCGATATCTTCGCCGCGGGTGGTGCGGGTGGTGACGTTGAAGCCGCCGTGGTGCAGCAGATCCTGGAAGCGACGGATAGCATTGTTGCTGGGGCGCTCGTAACCGGAGTGCGGGAACGGGTTGAACGGAATCAGGTTGATCTTGCACGGCACGTCACGCAGCAATTCGATCATCTGCGCGGCATGCTCAGGCTGATCGTTGACGTCCTTGAGCAAGGTGTACTCGATGGTAAGCACCCGCTTGCCACCGAGCGTGGACATGTAGCCCATGCAGGACTCGAGCAGCATCTTGAGCGGGTACTTCTTGTTGATCGGGACCAACTGGTTGCGCAGCGCGTCGTTGGGCGCATGCAGCGACAACGCCAGCGACACGTCGATGTGCTTGGCCAGCTCGTTGATCATCGGCACGACACCCGAGGTGGACAGGGTGACGCGACGCTTGGAAATGCCATAGCCCAGATCGTCCATCATGATCTTCATCGCGGCGATGACATTGTCGAAGTTCAGCAAGGGCTCGCCCATACCCATCATGACCACGTTGGTGATAGCGCGGTCGATCTTGGCCGGGACGGTCCCGAAAGATTTGTTGGCAAGCCACACCTGGCCAATCACTTCGGCGGCGGTGAGGTTACTGTTGAAGCCTTGCTTGCCGGTGGAGCAGAAACTGCAGTCCAGGGCACAGCCGGCTTGCGACGAAACGCAGAGGGTACCGCGGTCGTCGGTGGGAATGTAGACGGTCTCGACGCAGCTGCCGGAGGCAACGCGGACTACCCATTTACGGGTACCGTCGGCGGAAATGTCCTCGCTGACCACTTCCGGGGGGCGAATCTCGGCAACGGCCTCGAGCTTTTCGCGCAAGACCTTGCCAACGTTGGTCATATCCGCAAAGTCGGACACGCCAAAATGGTGAATCCATTTCATCACCTGACCGGCACGGAAGCGCTTCTCCCCGATCGAGTCGAAGAACTGTTCCATTTCCGGCAGGGTCAGCCCCAACAGGTTGATTTTGCCAGTAGATGTCGTCATGGATTCACCCTCACTCGTAAGCTTTCGCTTAGCGAGTGGTTACCTCGGTAGCAGCGAAGAAGTAAGCGATTTCGCGAGCTGCAGCGGCTTCGGAGTCCGAACCGTGAACGGCGTTGGCGTCGATCGACTCGGCGAAGTCGGCACGGATGGTGCCTGGAGCGGCTTCTTTAGGGTTGGTGGCGCCCATCAGCTCACGGTTCAGAGCGATGGCGTTCTCGCCTTCCAGCACCTGGACAACGACCGGGCCGGAAGTCATGAAGGCAACCAGATCACCGAAGAAGCCACGAGCGCTGTGCTCGGCGTAGAAGCCTTCGGCTTCGGCCTTGGACAGCTGCTTGATTTTCGAAGCGACGATTTTCAGGCCGGCTTCTTCGAAGCGAGTGGTGATCTTGCCGATGACGTTCTTGGCAACTGCGTCAGGCTTGATGATGGAGAAAGTACGTTGAACAGCCATGGAAAACTCCAGAATTTGAGTGTTGCGAAAAATTAAACCCGCGAATTATACGCGGGTTCCAGGGGATTGCCTAACCTGCAGAGACGCTCAGTCGGCTTCTTCGATCCAGGCCGCCTGGATGGCCTCGAGCACTTTCTCACCGCCGCGTGACGGATCGTCGCTGAACTCTGGCAAAGCCAGCACCCAACGGTGCAGATCGACGAAATTCACATATTTAGGATCGACGTCCGGCTTGCTTTCCGCAAGCTGGATGGCGATCTCAAGTACATCAATCCATTTCAGGCTCATGCTGAAAACCTCAGTGCGGCGCTTCGGCAGCGTGGTTGAGCGAGTATTTCGGAATCTCGATGGTGATGTCTTCATCACCCACGATCACCTGGCACGCCAGGCGAGACTGCGCTTCCAGGCCCCAGGCCTTGTCCAGCATGTCTTCTTCCAGCTCGTCGGCTTCTTCCAGCGAGTCGAAACCTTCACGCACGATGCAGTGGCAGGTGGTGCAGGCACACACGCCACCGCAGGCGCTTTCCATCTCGATATGGTGCTCGTGGGCCAACTCCAGGATGTTGGTCCCTGGCTCCACTTCGACCACCAGCCCATCCGGGCAGAACTTCTCATGCGGCAGGAAAATCACCTGGGGCATCGGTTACTCCTCGATCTCATTCAGGTTGCGCCCGGCCAGTGCGGCTTTGACCGTCGAATCAAGGCGACGGGCGGCAAAGGCATCGGTCACCTGCGACAAACGCTTGGTCTGTTGCTCGATGGCAGCGCCATCGGTGCCGCTAAGCAAATCACGCAATTCTTGCATCTGGAAGGCGATGGCCTCGCGCTCGTCAGCACTGAGCAGACGCTCGCCATCGGCATCCAGGGCGCCCTGCACCGCTTCGAGCAACCGCTCGGCATCGACCTGGTGCTCGCGCAACTGGCGCGCCTGCTTGTCGGAGCCTGCGTGCTCGAAGGAGTCCTTGAGCATACGAGCGATCTCGCCATCGGTCAGGCCGTACGACGGCTTGACCTGGATGCTCGACTCCACGCCCGAGCCCAGCTCGCGGGCCGCGACGCTGAGCAGGCCGTCGGCATCAACTTGGAAGGTCACGCGGATCTTCGCTGCACCGGCCACCATCGCCGGGATGCCGCGCAGCTCGAAGCGGGCCAGCGAACGACAGTCGCTGATCAGCTCGCGCTCGCCCTGCAGGACGTGAATCATCATGGCCGACTGGCCATCCTTGTAGGTGGTGAACTCCTGGGCGCGAGCCACGGGAATCGTGGTATTGCGTGGAATCACCTTCTCCATCAACCCGCCCATGGTCTCAAGACCCAACGACAGCGGGATGACGTCCAGAAGTAACAATTCGCCACCCTCGCGGCGATTCCCGGCCAGGGTGTCCGCCTGGATCGCGGCACCAATGGCGACGACCTGGTCCGGATCGATCGAGGTCAGCGGAGCGCGGCCGAACAGCGTGCCGACGGCTTCACGCACACGCGGCACGCGCGTCGAGCCGCCGACCATCACCACAGCACCGACCTCTTCCAGCTCGACACCGCTGTCGCGCACGGCGCGGCGGCAGGCCTTGAGGCTGCGGGCGATCAGAGGTTCGATCATGGCTTCGAAGGCGGCACGGCTGAGCTCGCCCTGCCAGGCGCCATGAGCGACGCTGACGGTATCGGCGTCGGTCAAGGCCTCTTTGGCGGCACAGGCCGTCTGCAGCAGTTGACGCTGGGTCGCCGGGTCGAGATCGGCGGACAGACCGGCCTGCTCGATGATCCAGCCGGCAATGGCGTGGTCGAAGTCATCGCCGCCCAGGGCAGTGTCGCCCCCCGTGGCCAGCACTTCGAAGACGCCCGCGGTCAGGCGCAGGATCGAAATATCGAAAGTGCCGCCCCCCAGGTCGAAGATCGCCACCACGCCTTCGGCGTTCTGGTCCAGGCCATAGGCCACGGCGGCAGCGGTCGGCTCGTTGAGCAGGCGCAACACGTTCAGGCCAGCCAGACGCGCAGCGTCCTTGGTGGCCTGGCGCTGGGCGTCGTCGAAATAGGCCGGCACGGTGATGACCGCGCCCACCAGTTCGCCACCGAGGGTTTGCTCGGCGCGCAGACGCAGGACCTTGAGAATGTCGGCCGACACCTCCACCGGACTCTTCGGCCCCTGGACGGTGTCGATGAACGGCATGTGCGACTCGCCGCCAACGAAGCGATAGGGCAGTTGCTCGCCCAGCTGCTTGACGTCGGCAAGACCGCGCCCCATCAGGCGCTTGACCGAAAGCACGGTGTTCAGCGGGTCGCTGGCGGCTGCATCACGAGCCGCCTGGCCAACGTCGCTGTGCCCGGGCAAATAGCGCACTGCGGACGGCAGGATGACGTTGCCCTGGGCGTCGGGCAGGGGCTCGCTGCGACCGCTGCGCACCGCAGCGACGAGAGAGTTGGTGGTACCCAGGTCGATACCCACCGCCAGGCGACGCTGGTGCGGCTGGGGGCTCTGACCGGGTTCGGCGATCTGCAGTAGGGCCATGCTTATCTGAATACCTTAGGCGTCATCACGGGCAACGCCGGGGTTAATCGTCGAGGCGCTCTTCGAGTTGGCGCACTTCTTGGGCGAGCTTGTCGAGAAACTGCATGCGGCGCATCAGGCGCTCGGCCCTGTCGCGCTCGGCAGCTTGATCCCAGCAGGCGGCGAAATCCTCGTTGAGCGTGTCCTGGGCGACCTTCAGGCGCTTCTTGAACACGGCAACACCGTCGAGGTCGGCTTCGTCCTGCAGCTCTTCGAGTTCTTCGCGCCACTGCATCTGCTGCAGCAGGAAGTCGGGGTCGTGAACCGTGACTTCCTGGGGCACGTCATGACCGCTGACAGCCAGCAGATAACGCGCGCGACGCGGCGCGCTGCGCAGCGTCTGGTAGGCGTCGTTGAGGGCAGCGGACTTTTCCAGGGCGACACGCTGCTCACGCTCGGAGGCGTCAGCGAAGCGGTCCGGATGGACCTCGCGGGCCAGCTCACGATAACGGGTGGCCAGCTTGTCGAGGTCCAGGCGAAAGCCCGGCTGCAGGTCGAACAGGGCGAAATGGCAAGGAGTACCCACGTCAAGCCTCAGACATTGAAGCTTTCGCCGCAGCCACACTCACCGCGCACGTTGGGGTTGTTGAACTTGAAGCCTTCGTTCAACCCCTCCTTGACGAAATCCAGCTCGGTGCCATCGAGATACACCAGGCTCTTCGGGTCGATGATGACCTTCACGCCATGGTTCTCGAACACCTGGTCCTCGTCGGCCAGCTCGTCGACGAACTCCAGCACGTAGGCCAGGCCCGAGCAGCCGGTGGTGCGCACGCCCAGGCGGATGCCTTCACCCTTGCCGCGCCCGTCGAGGGAGCGGCGAATGTGGTTGGCGGCGGCTTCTGTCATGCTGATAGCCATCGGAACTCCTTACCTCGCGGCGACTTAGATCAAGCCTTTCTTCTGCTTGTAATCGCGAACGGCTGCCTTGATGGCATCTTCGGCGAGTACCGAGCAGTGGATCTTGACCGGCGGCAACGCCAGTTCTTCGGCCAGCTGGGTGTTCTTGATGGTTTCGGCTTCGTCCAGGGTCTTGCCCTTCATCCACTCGGTGGCCAGGGAGCTGGAGGCGATGGCCGAACCGCAGCCGTAGGTCTTGAACTTGGCATCTTCGATGATGCCTTGCTCGTTGACCTTGATCTGCAGACGCATCACGTCACCGCAAGCCGGGGCGCCGACCATGCCGGTACCGACGTCCGGATCTTCGGCGTCCATCTTGCCGACGTTGCGCGGGTTTTCGTAGTGGTCGATGACCTTTTCACTGTATGCCATGGTGCAATTCCTTCCTCATCAGGGAGCCGCTCTTGCTGGCGACTGCTTAGTGGGCGGCCCACTCGATCTTGGAGATGTCGACGCCGTCTTTGTACATGTCCCACAGCGGCGACAGTTCACGCAGTTTGTTCACGGCCTTGCAGACTTCCTGCGCGGCGTAGTCGACTTCTTCTTCAGTGGTGAAGCGACCGAAGGAGAAGCGGATCGAGCTGTGCGCCAGCTCGTCGTTGCGGCCCAGGGCGCGCAGTACATAAGACGGCTCGAGCGACGCGGAGGTGCAGGCCGAACCGGAAGATACGGCGATGTCCTTGAGCGACATCAGCAGCGACTCGCCTTCGACGTAGTTGAAGCTCAGGTTCAGGTTGTGCGGAACGCGCTGGGTCTGGCTGCCGTTGACGTACAGCTCTTCAAGGTCGGAGACCTGCTTGAAGAAGCGGTCGCTCAACGCCTTGATGCGCACGTTTTCAGCGGCCATTTCCTGCTTGGCGATGGCGAAGGCCTCGCCCATGCCCACGATCTGGTGGGTCGGCAGGGTGCCCGAACGCATGCCGCGCTCATGGCCACCGCCGTGAATGATGGCCTCCAGGCGCACACGCGGCTTGCGGCTGACGTACAGCGCGCCGATGCCCTTCGGGCCGTAGACCTTGTGCGCCGAGAACGACATCAGGTCGACCTTGGTCTTCTGCACGTCGATTTCGACCTTGCCGGCCGACTGAGCGGCATCGACGTGGAACAGCACGCCGCGCGAGCGGGTCAGTTCACCGATGGCGGCGATATCGTTGATCGAGCCGACTTCGTTGTTCACATGCATCAGCGAGACGAGGATGGTGTCGTCGCGCAGCACTGCCTCGACCATCGCCGGGGTGACGATGCCGTCTTCACCGGGTTCGAGGTAGGTGACTTCGAAACCTTCGCGCTCGAGCTGGCGAGCGGTGTCGAGGACCGCCTTGTGCTCGATCTTGGAGGTGATGATGTGCTTGCCCTTGGTCTGATAGAAGTGCGCGACACCCTTGAGCGCGAGGTTGTCGGACTCGGTGGCACCGCTGGTCCAGACGATTTCGCGCGGGTCGGCATTGATCAGCTCGGCGACCTGGCGGCGGCCATTCTCAACCGCCTCTTCAGCGCGCCAGCCGAACACGTGGGAACGCGAGGCCGGGTTACCGAAGTTTCCGTCGACCAGCAGGCAGTCGGCCATCTTCTGGGCGACGCGGGGATCGACCGGGGTGGTCGCGGAGTAATCGAGGTAGATCGGCAACTTCATTGAGTATCTCCTATCAGGCGTTGGCGTCGCTCGTCGCTGCATCAGTCGACGGCGGACGTCTCAATCTTGTCCAGCTGGGCAACGCGACCGGCGACTCGACGCAGGTCCTGGCGCTGGGCGACTTCCTGCACCTCACGGCGCATGACGAGGTCGGACAGGCTGATGCCGCTGAGGAATTCGTGGATCTGCTGGCTGAGGTCGCACCACAGGTGGTGGGTCAGGCAGGTATCACCGGCGTGGCAATCCCCGAGGCCTTGGCAGCGAGTGGCGTCTACCGACTCGTTGACCGCGTCGATTACCTGCGCCACCTGGATGGTTTCCATGCCCCGCGACAGCTGGTAGCCGCCACCCGGACCGCGCACGCTGGATACCAGGCTGCTGCGGCGCAGCTTGGCGAACAGCTGTTCCAGATAGGAGAGGGAGATGCCCTGGCGCTCGGAAATGTCGGCCAAGGATACCGGCCCATGCTGCGCGTGCAACGCCAGGTCGAGCATGGCGGTGACGGCGTAACGGCCTTTGGTAGTCAATCGCATGGCTATGGGTACCACGGGAGTTACAGGATGTGTGCGAGTATGCGATTCCCGAGCATTTAAGTCAACTATAAGACCTAGTGCTTTAGTCGGGTTTGCATGCGGGAAGCGGGCGCGATGATAGCAGACAAGGGGCGCGAGCACACGCCCCGTGTATCAGCCGGGCGTAATCAATGCGACGGAGTGTCGCTCTGCGCAGCCTGCTTGACCTCGGCGAAGTCTTCTTCCGGCAGCGCCGGCAGGGCCTTGGCACAGTAGTCACTGCCCAGGTTGGTCAGCGCCCCGCACATGCCCTCCAAGCGCTCGTCGACCGCCTGCAGGTGGTCGAGCATCTGGCCGATGGCGCGCGCCACCGGGTCGGGCATGTCGCCACTGACGCCGTAGGCATCGAAGCCGATCTTCTCGGCCATGGCCTTGCGCTTGGCCTCGACCTCGCTGTCCTCGGTCTTGACGATGATCCGCCCCGGGATCCCGACTGCCGTGGCGCCGGCCGGCACGGCCTTGGTCACCACCGCATTGGAGCCGATCTTGGCCCCGGCGCCAACCGTGAACGGGCCGAGCACCTTGGCGCCCGCCCCCACCACTACGCCGTTTTCCAGGGTCGGGTGACGCTTGCCCTTGTTCCAGCTGGTGCCGCCGAGGGTAACGCCCTGGTAGAGCGTCACGTCATCGCCGATCTCGGCGGTCTCACCGATGACGATGCCCATGCCATGATCGATGAAGAAGCGCCGGCCAATGGTGGCGCCCGGGTGGATCTCGATGCCGGTCATCCAGCGCCCGAAGTTCGACACCAGGCGCGCCAGCCATTTGAAGTCGCGTTTCCACAGGGCATTGCCCAGGCGATGCAACCAGATGGCATGCATCCCCGGGTAGCAGGTCAGCACCTCGAAGGCATTGCGCGCCGCCGGGTCACGATGAAACACACTCTGGATATCTTCACGCAGACGCTCGAACATTGTTTCTAGTCCTTCCGCTTGTGCGCATCACCCCGTGCGACCTTCTGGGTCTCGGTGAGGATGCCGCGCAAAATGCTCATTTCCGAACGGTTGACCGAGCTGCGCCCATACAACCGGCGCAGGCGCGCCATCAGGTGCTTGGGCTTCTCAGGGTCAAGGAAGCTGATGTCCACCAGGGTCTTTTCCAGGTGTTCGTAGAACAGCTCCATTTCGTCCAGGGTGGCCAGCTCATCGCTGGCATCGACCTTCTCGACCTTCGCCGGCGCACCTTGCGCCGCCAGCCATGCGGTGCGCACCTCGTAGGTGAGCACCTGGACCGCGGCGGCAAGATTCAGCGAGCTGAAATCGGGGTTCGATGGAATGTGCACGTGGAAGTGACATCGCTGCAGTTCGTCATTGGTCAGGCCTGCATGTTCACGACCGAACACCAGGGCGATCTCCTCGCCAGCGGCCGCACGCGCGACGCTCTGCACCCCGCATTCGCGCGGGTCGAGCATCGGCCACGGCATGCTGCGATCACGGGCGCTGGTACCAATCGCCAGGCTGCAACCGGCCAGCGCCTGCTCGAGCGTATCGACCACAATGGCGCCGTCCAGCACATCGTCGGCACCAGAGGCACGGGCACTGGCGTCGGCCGCGGGGAAATCCAGTGGCTGGACCAGCACCAGGCGCGACAAGCCCATGTTTTTCATGGCACGAGCAGCGCCGCCGATGTTGCCGGGGTGGCTGGTATTGACCAGAACAACACGAATATTCTGCAGCAAGGTGTCGAGCTCACGGATGCCTATAAAGGGGGGAACGATCTTACCTAAGCGACGGGCGTAACGCCACGAATGCGAATGTCACCCTTCTGCCGGAACAGTTTTCTGATAGACTAGGCGGCTTTCTTCTTTAACATCTCCAGGTGAAACGCCCATGCAGCCTATGCTGAATATCGCCCTGCGCGCCGCTCGCAGCGCCAGTGAACTGATTTTCCGCTCCATCGAACGCCTGGACAGCATCAAGGTCGACGAGAAAGAGGCCAAGGATTACGTCTCCGAGGTCGATCGCGCCGCCGAGCAGACCATCGTCAACGCCCTGCGCAAGGCTTACCCGAACCACTCGATCCAGGGTGAAGAGACTGGCCTGCACGCCGGCTCCGGCGAGGAAGGCAAGGACTACCTGTGGATCATCGATCCACTGGATGGCACCACCAACTTCCTGCGTGGCGTTCCGCACTTCGCGGTCAGCATCGCCTGCAAATACCGCGGCCGCCTTGAGCACGCGGTCATCGTCGATCCGGTCCGCCAGGAAGAATTCACCGCCAGCCGCGGTCGTGGCGCCCAGCTCAACGGTCGTCGCCTGCGCGTCAGCTCGCGCACCAGCCTGGAAGGCGCCCTGCTGGGTACCGGCTTCCCGTTCCGCGACAGCCAGATGGCTGACCTGGACAACTACCTCGGCATGTTCCGCGCCCTCACCGGCCAGACCGCCGGCATCCGCCGCGCAGGTTCCGCCGCCCTGGACCTGGCCTACGTTGCCGCTGGTCGTTTCGACGCCTTCTGGGAGTCGGGCCTGTCCGAGTGGGACATGGCCGCAGGCGTACTGCTGATCCAGGAAGCGGGCGGCCTGGTGAGCGACTTCAACGGTGGCCACGACTTCCTCGACAAAGGCCACATCGTTGCCGGCAACATCAAGTGCTTCAAGGCGGTACTGACCGCCATCCAGCCGCACCTGCCGGAAAACCTCAAGCGCTGAGCCAGGGCTTAGGATGCAAAAAAAGCACCCCGTGGGGTGCTTTTTTTGTGCCTGTTTTCCCTGGTTCTGCTGGCCCGCGACGAAGCCAGCATCCAGATCACTGGCCGGGCTGCGCCTGGCTCAGCACCAGCTTGCCGTTCTTGTCCAGCGGAATGGTCGAACCTGGCTCGTGGTCCATCTTCACCACACCAGCCTGGTCACCGATGGTGTACTTCACGGTGTAGCCCACCACCTTGTCGCTGATGTCGTTGACCGTGTTGCAGCGCGTTTGCGTGGTGGTGTAGGTGTCACGCTCCTGCATGCCTTCCTGCACCTTGTTGCCGGCATAACCACCACCCACCGCACCTGCGACCGTGGCGATCTTCTTGCCGGTGCCGCCACCGATCTGGTTACCCAGCAGGCCACCGGCCAGGGCGCCCACCACGGTACCGGCGATCTGGTGCTGGTCCTGCACCGGACGCTGGCGCGTCACGGTCACGTCCTTGCACACTTCGCGCGGCGTCTTCACCTGCTGCTTGATCGGTTGTACGTCAGTGACCTGGGCGTATTCCGGCCCTTTGTTCACCAAGCTGTAGGTCGCCACAGCACCTCCGGCTGTAACACCGACAGCACCCAGAACCGCACCCACCAGCATTGATTTGTTCACGTGGAATCTCCTGATCATACCCGCGGGACATTGCCCGCCTTCTCCCTGCCTTGGAGCAAAAAAAAAGGCGCGAGTTCAACACTCGCGCCTCTCTTTACGCCAAACGGCGTAGGACAAGCCCTTACGGACGGTCGTCCACACCCTCGGCCTTGACCGGCGGGATCAGGTCTTCACTGTTCAGGTTCAGCCAGATCAGCACCACGTTGGCGATGTAGATCGACGAGTAGGTACCCGCCATGACGCCCAGGAACAGCGCCAGCGAGAAGCCGAACAGGTTGTCGCCACCGAAGAACAGCAGCGCTGCGATCGCCAGCAAGGTCGACACCGAGGTGGCGATGGTGCGCAGCAGGGTCTGGGTGGTCGAGACGTTGATGTTCTCGATCAGCGACGCCTTGCGCATGACGCGGAAGTTCTCACGCACGCGGTCGAACACGACGATGGTGTCGTTGAGCGAGTAGCCGATGATCGCCAGCACTGCCGCCAGTACCGTCAGGTCGAAGGTGATCTGGAAGAACGAGAGGATGCCCACGGTCACGATCACGTCGTGAATCAGCGAGACGATCGCCCCCACCGCGAACTTCCACTGGAAGCGGAACGCCAGGTAGATCAGTACCCCGCCCAGCGCCAGCAGCATGCCCAGGCCGCCCTGGTCACGCAGTTCTTCACCGACCTGCGGGCCGACGAACTCGACACGCTTGACGGTGGCCGGGTTGTCGCCGCCCACTTTCTGCAGCGCCTGGGCAACCTGATTGCCCAGTTGCGGGTCATCGCCAGGCATGCGCACCAGCAGGTCGGTGGTGGCACCGAAGCTCTGCACGATGGCCTCGTGGAAGCCGGACTCGACCAGCTCGGCACGCACCGCCTTGAGGTCGGCCGGACGCTCGTAGGTCAGCTCGATGAGCGTACCGCCGGTGAAGTCCAGGCCGAAGTTCAAGCCCTTGTGCCACCAGCTGAACAGCGCCAGTACGGTCAGCAGGACAGTGACGGCGAACGCAACGTTGCGCACGCCCATGAAGTTGATGGTTTTCATCGCAGCTCCCTCAAACCCACAGCTTCTTGATGTCACGCCCGCCACAGGTCAGGTTGACCATTGCGCGGGTCACCATGACGGCGGTGAACATCGAGGTGAAAATCCCGAGGGACATGGTGACCGCGAAGCCCTTGACCGGGCCGGTACCCATGGCGAACAGGATGCCGCCGACCAGCAGGCTGGTCAGGTTGGCGTCGATGATCGCGGTGTAGGCACGGTTGAAGCCTTCGTGGATGGCGCGCTGCACCGACATGCCGTTTTTCAGCTCCTCGCGAATCCGCGAGAAGATCAGCACGTTGGCGTCGACCGCCATACCCATGGTCAACACGATACCGGCGATACCCGGCAGCGTCAGGGTCGCGCCCAACAGCGACATCAGCGCCAGCAGCAGCACCATGTTGCCCGCCAGGGCGATGGTGGCGATCACGCCGAAGCCACGGTAGATGGCGATGATGAACAGCGAGACGAACAACATGCCCCACAGCGATGCATCGACACCCTTGGTGATGTTGTCGGCACCCAGGCTTGGGCCGATGGTACGTTCTTCGGCGAAGTACATCGGTGCGGCCAGACCACCGGCACGCAGCAGCAGGGCCAGTTCGGACGACTCACCCTGGCCGTTCAGGCCGGTAATACGGAACTGGCTGCCCAGCGGCGACTGGATGGTCGCCAGGCTGATGATCTTCTTCTCTTCCTGGAAGCTCTGTACCGCCACTTCCTTCTCGACGCCGTCGACGGTCTGCTTGACGTAGCGGGTCACCGGCTTCTGCTCGATGAAGATCACCGCCATGCTGCGACCGACGTTGCTGCGCGTGGCGCGGCTCATCAACTCGCCACCGTGGCCATCCAGGCGGATGTTCACCTGCGGACGACCGTGCTCGTCGAAGCTCGCCTGGGCATCGGTAACCTGGTCACCGGTGATGATCAAGCCACGCTCGACCGCAGCCGAACGGTTGCCGTCACGGAACTCGAAGACCTCGGTGGTCGCTTTCGAAGCACCTGGCTCAGCGCCGAAGCGGAACTCCAGGTTGGCCGTCTTGCCGAGGATACGCTTGGCTTCGGCAGTGTCCTGCACGCCCGGCAGCTCGACCACGATACGGTTGGCGCCCTGGCGCTGAACCAGCGGCTCGGCCACGCCCAGCTCGTTCACACGGTTGCGGACGGTGGTCAGGTTCTGCTTGATGGAGTATTCGCGGATTTCGGCGACCTTGGCCTGAGTCAGCGCCAGACGCAGCACGGAGAGCTCGTTGCGCTCGGTGGTGGTGATGTCGAAATCATTGAAATTCTTGCGGACCAGGGCACGTGCCTGTTCGCGAGTAGCATCGTCGGCGAAGCCCAGCATGATGCTGCCGTCCTGCTGGGGCAGGCTACGGTAGCGCACGCGCTCTTTGCGCAGCAGGGTCTTCACTTCGCCATCGTAGACCTTCAGGCGGGCGCTCATGGCCTTGTCCATGTCCACTTCCAGCAGGAAGTGCACACCACCGGACAGGTCCAGGCCCAGCTTCATCGGGCTGGCACCCAGGTTGCGCAGCCACTGCGGGGTCGTCTGGGCCAGGTTCAGTGCGACGACGTAGTCGTCACCCAAGGTCTTGCGCACCACATCCTTGGCCGGCAGTTGGTCTTCCTGGTTGGTCAGGCGCACCAGCGCACTGCCCTTCTCGCCCAGGCTGCCACCCTTGACGGTGATACCGGCATCGGCCAGCGCCTTGGTGGCGCGGTCGAGGTCGGCCTGGCTCACGTGCAGCGCGGAACTTGCACCGCTGATCTGCACCGCCGGGTCATCCGGGTAGAGGTTGGGAGCGGAATAAATAAAGCCGACCGCCAGTACCACCAGGATCAGCAGGTATTTCCACAGAGGGTATTTGTTCAGCATCACGCCGCCCGTTCAAGACGCGGGGCGCTTTGCGCGCCCCGACTGGAAAAAATGAAACCGGTAACTCAGATAGCCTTGAGCGTACCTTTTGGCAGGGTCGCGGCGATGGCGCCCTTCTGGAACTTCAGCTCGACGTTGTCGGACACTTCCAGCACCACGAAGTCGTCGGAAACTTTGACGATCTTGCCGGCGATACCGCCGTTGGTGACCACTTCGTCACCCTTCTGCAGGGCGCCGAGCAGGTTCTTCTGCTCTTTGGCACGCTTGGCCTGCGGGCGCCAGATCATCAGGTAGAAGATGACCAGGAAACCGACCAGGAAGATCCACTCGAAGCCGGTACCGGCTGGGCCGGCGGCAGGGGCTGCAGCGTCCGCGTAAGCGGCGGGAATCAGAAAGCTCATGTAGCACTCCAGTTGCTGAATTTAGTTATGTGTGCGAACAGTCAGTCCAAAGGCGGAACGGGAAGTCCGCGCTTGGCATAGAAGGCGTCGACAAAGGCGGCCAATTTACCCTGTTGAATAGCCTCGCGTAAACCGGCCATCAAGCGCTGGTAATGGCGCAAGTTGTGGATGGTATTCAGCATGCTGCTCAACATTTCGCCGCACTTGTCCAGGTGATGCAGATAAGCGCGGGAGAAGTTGGTGCAGGTATAGCAGTCACAGGTCGGATCCAGCGGCGAATCATCGTGGCGATGGAACGCATTGCGGATCTTGATCACCCCTGTATCGACGAACAGATGGCCGTTGCGCGCGTTGCGCGTGGGCATCACGCAGTCGAACATGTCGACGCCGCGGCGCACACCCTCAACCAGATCTTCCGGTTTGCCTACCCCCATAAGGTAACGAGGTTTGTCAGCAGGCATTTGTGCCGGCAGGTAATCCAGCACCTTGATCATCTCGTGCTTGGGTTCGCCCACCGACAGACCGCCGATGGCCAGGCCGTCGAAGTCGATATTGACCAGCGCCTCCAGCGAGCGCATGCGCAGGTCCTGGTACATGCCCCCCTGAACGATGCCGAACAGTGCCGCGGTGTTGTCGCCGTGGGCGTTCTTCGAGCGCTGGGCCCAACGCAGCGACAGCTCCATGGAGGTGCGCGCCACATCGTGCTCGGCCGGGTACGGCGTGCACTCGTCGAAGATCATCACGATGTCCGAGCCCAGGTCACGCTGCACCTGCATCGACTCTTCCGGGCCCATGAACACCTTGGAGCCGTCGACCGGCGAGGCGAAGGTCACGCCCTCTTCCTTGATCTTGCGCATCGCGCCCAGGCTGAACACCTGGAAACCGCCGGAGTCGGTGAGGATCGGGCCTTTCCACTGCATGAAGTCGTGCAGGCCGTTGTGCTTCTTGATCACCTCGGTGCCCGGGCGCAGCCACAGGTGGAAGGTGTTGCCCAGGATGATCTCGGCGCCGATGGCCTCGATGTCCCGCGGCAACATGCCCTTGACCGTGCCATAGGTGCCCACCGGCATGAACGCTGGGGTTTCCACGGTGCCACGGGGGAAGGTCAGCCGACCGCGACGGGCCTTGCCGTCGGTGGCCAGCAGTTCGAAGGACATTCGACAGGTGCGACTCATGCTTGATCCTCGGGGCCGCGCGGCGCCGGATTGCGGGTGATGAACATGGCATCACCGTAACTGAAGAAGCGGTATCCCTGCTCGACAGCCGCGGCGTATGCGGCCATGGTCTCGGGATACCCCGCAAAGGCCGAGACCAGCATCAGCAGCGTGGACTCGGGCAAATGGAAGTTGGTCACCAGCGCATCGACCACGTGGAACGGCCGACCGGGGTAGATGAAGATGTCGGTGTCGCCACTGAACGCCTTGAGCACACCATCGCGCGCCGCACTCTCCAGCGAGCGCACGCTGGTGGTACCGACCGCGATCACCCGCCCACCACGGGCGCGGCAGGCCTCGATGGCATCGACAACGTCCTGGCTCACTTCGAGCCACTCTTTATGCATGTGGTGGTCTTCGATCTTGTCGACCCGCACCGGCTGGAAGGTGCCGGCACCCACGTGCAGGGTGACGAAGGCACGCTCGACGCCCTTGGCGGCGATCTGCTCCAGCAGCGCCTCGTCGAAATGCAGGCCCGCCGTAGGTGCAGCAACCGCACCGGCACGCTCGGCGTACACGGTCTGGTAGCGCTCACGGTCGGCGCCTTCATCCGGGCGGTCGATATACGGCGGCAGCGGCATGTGACCGACGCGATCGAGCAGTGGCAGCACCTCTTCGGTGAAGCGCAGCTCGAACAGCGTCTCATGGCGCGCGACCATCTCGGCCTCGCCACCGCCATCGATCAGCACCGTGGCGCCGACCTTCAGTGCCTTGCTGGCACGCACATGGGCCAGTACCCGATGGCTGTCGAGCACCCGCTCGATCAGCACTTCCAGCTTGCCGCCGGAAGCTTTCTGACCGAACAGCCGCGCCGGAATCACCCGAGTGTTGTTGAACACCATCAGGTCGCCCGGGCGCAGGTACTCGAGCAAATCGGTGAAGCGCCGGTGCGCCAGCTCCCCGCTCGGCCCGTCAAGGACCAGCAGACGGCTGCCATGGCGCTCGGCCAGGGGATGGCGGGCGATGAGGGAATCGGGGAGTTCGAAGGAAAAATCGGCGACGCGCATGATCGTGTTCGGCTTGGCAGGGCCGGGAAGTTTAGCCCAATGCATGAAAATTGACCATGAAAGCCGATTGACCGACTGCAGGAGCCTCTCTATACTGCGGCGCCACAAGCCCTGATGGCGGAATTGGTAGACGCGGCGGATTCAAAATCCGTTTTCGAAAGGAGTGGGAGTTCGAGTCTCCCTCGGGGCACCATCACATAGTTCCAAGCGGTCCCTACCAGACCTGGAACAACAAGAAACCGGCCAACGAGCCGGTTTTTTTGTGCCTGTTGTCAGTGCAGCCCTACCATCATTGTCGTCCAGTTACCTGATCAGTTGATTGATGCACCTTTTTTGGTACAATCCCATTCATGGACGAACCCCTTATCAAGCTGAACGTCAGATTTTTCCGCACGGAGGCAGGAAATGAACCCGTGCGTGAATGGCTGACAGAGCTGGACCGTGAAAGTCGCCGACTCATTGGAGTCGACATCAAGACCGTGCAGCTTGGGTGGCCGATCGGGATGCCTGTCGTACGCAAGATGGAGCCAGGACTCTGGGAAGTAAGGACGAGCTTGGTCGATACCATCGCCAGGGTTTTGTTTGCGGTAGAAGGTCAGACCATGGTCCTGCTTCACGGCTTCATCAAAAAAAGTGAGAAAACACCGGCGTCTGACCTGGCCACTGCCAGAAAGCGCAAAGCAACACTCAAGAGGAACAAGCAATGAACCAGCACATCGGCTCCGACTTCGATGATTTCCTTGCAGAGCAAGGGCTCGCAGAAGAAGTGTCTGCTGCTGCCCTCAAGCGAGTCATCTCTTGGCAGATCGCTGAAGCCATGAAGCGCCAGAAGATGACGAAGAAAGCACTGGCCATGCGCATGCATACCAGCCGTACCGCAGTAGATCGCGCGCTCGATCAGGACGATCCAGGAATGACCTTGGCGACCCTGGCTAGCGCCGCCCGCGCGCTCGGTCAGCGCGTCGAGGTGCGGCTGGTTCCAGAAAAAGAAACAGCCCCCGCCTGACCCGTAGTCGATAAAGCTTTGAGTTTGTTTTTCTCAAGCTCAAATCGAATGGTCTATGCCAATACTGCGACGCCATGAAGAACCGACCAAAAGGTCGGTTCTTTTTTTAACTAGGTTTTGGCGATCTCAGCGCCGACTCAACGCCAGACGCGCCGCAAACAACACAAACACCAGTCCCGTCGCCCGATCCATCCACTGAATCACTTTCCCTTTGCGCAGCACACCCGCCATGGATTGTGTCGCACTGATCAACCCCACCGCCCAGATCAACCCCAGCAGCACGTGAATGCCCACAAGCCCGAAGGTCCATGCAATCAATGGCTGGCCTTGCGGAATGAATTGCGGCAGAAACGACACGTAGAAAATCCCGACCTTGGGATTGAGCAGATTGCCCATCATGCCCTTGAGGAACCAGTTCGCTGCCGGTCGCCTCTCGGCCTCGGCAGGCGCCAGCGACTGGCGTGGGCGCAGGAGCATGTTCACGCCCAACCATGCCAGATAGGCCGCGCCGCAGTACTTGAGGATGTCGTACGCCAGCTCGGAGACGGCGATCAATGCACCAAGGCCGAAGGCGACCGCCGCGCCCCAGAGCAGGCAGCCGGCGTTGATGCCCAGGGCCGCGCGCAGCCCCTGCTTGCGTCCTTCGACGGCGGAGGTTCTGAGGATCAAGGCGGTGTCGAGGCCGGGGGTTACCGTCAGCAGGGTAGCCGCGAGTGTGAAGGCAATCAGATTGTCGGCGATGGACATGGGGGCTCTACCTGGGCAGGAAGTTGCCCTAGATTAGCTTGGGCGACGCTTTTTTCGTTGTGGATAAGTGGCTCGATTTTCAGTTTTTCCCCATTCCCTGTAGTCCGTTTCCCAAACATACTCTCGGCCGCCTAAAGCCGTTGCGGTGCCATGGGGCGCGTTCTAGTCTCGCCCGGTCGTTGCTCATCAACGACCGGCTTTGACAGGCCGCATGCTCAAGTCCAAACGGCTGACCTCAATGGCAGCTGTACGTGGGGCACATTCGTGTGCGCCGGGTTCTTGAGCCTCCGGTCTGTCAACCCACGTACGGTTGCCTCCATTCGTTTGACAGCGATGGTTCGCAACTCCTGAAAACGGCTCAAGGAGTTACCATGTTAAAGATCGTCCCCGATCCCCCCTTCGCCCCCGAAAATCCCCACGCCCTCGAAGACCTCGTCCTCCAAATCATCGAACACCTCACCTGCGCCCTCGCCATCACCCACCACAGCACCGCCCTCACCCTCGGCTCCCCCGCCCAGCCCCTGACCATCACCACCGCCCACGAAGTCGATGCCGCCCTGACGCTGGCAGAAACCGCACTGAGCAGGATCCAGGTCCGTCACTGAAGGAGCATCGAACATGAGCGATACCACTGCAGGCGTCACCGGGTTCGGATATGGAGATGGCGACAAACCGCTGTTCCGGGTCGAGCCCGGACATGATTCGAAACTGGCAATGGAACAGGCGTCGGCGATGATGGCCTGCGCCAAGCGCATGACCTTGCTCGCCTCCACCGATGGCGAGGCCGACCTGGGCTGGGCCGCGCACTTGCTGTGCGACATGGTCAAGGCGGTGATGGACGACGTGGAGATAGGACGCGGGCGGGAAAGCCGCTAGGTCAGAGCCGCATTGTCGATAGGCTGGGGCTGCACGTGGCCCCGGCCTATTGAATCGAATCGGCTACACAGGCTGTGATTCAGTCGCTTGGGCGAACCGCTGGCTTCGCACCAGCAGCACCAAACTCCACACTTTGACGGCTTCCGCACCAACTCCCAGTAGAAAAAGCAGCCAGGGTGCTGGCGTAACAAGCACGTTGGGCCATAGGAAGGCGATAGGTATCGAGGGAAGCAGGATCATTCGAAATGGCGCCTGGGCCAGGCCGACATAGGCCGCAGCACGCACGCCTTTGATAAACAGCAAACCACTGGCGACTACCGAGAGATGCACCGCTACGCCTGTAAGGCCGATAAACAATGCCAACTCACCATGCTCACGTGACAAGGCAACAATGCTTTGCAGATCATCCCAAAATGGAATCCGACCACGGCGAATACTGGCGACTGCGTAGAGCACAATGATGAGCGCATCCATCGCACCCCAGCATAATTGGATGAATCGCTGAAGCCGATCATTCATCAGGGCCAAAAACTTCTCCTTTTTTCCATACCCACCATCAAGACTCAGCCCAGAATCCTTTGTGCGCTGGTCGCATTGCGCGCCAGCTCTAAAACCTTGCCCTTGCAGATACTCCGCGTAGTGCTCCTTCAACTCGTCGGCCCAACCACCAACCAGGTCAAGGATACCTTCCGCCTCATCCTGCGCGAGCCCGAAGTGCTGCCGTTGGCTAAGCAGATTCGCGCGCGACACCCGCGCCCCATCCAGCCCGACGCTCATGGACATATATTTTGCAGGCCCCTCGTCCAGGATCGGCAGCACGTCGTACATGGGCGAGAGTCGCCATCCATCGTCGATGAAAATGACGGCGTGGTTGCGGGGATGGTCGTCCGCGTTGCCGACCAGGGCGTTATAGGCCATGCGCATGTACAGCTCACGCAGATCCTGATCCGGCACGCCACGACGATGCATTTCGTTGGCCAGGCGAGCGTACGAACGGGCCTGGAGATCCAGCAGCGTCCAATCCGTCTTCAGCAAGGTCAGGCCACTGAGCATCGGGACTCGCCGGAAGACGCCGTCCATGTACCGACGATCAAAGCGCTCTACCAGCAAGGTCGGCCCCTTCCCATCCAGGTACAGCGAGGTGTTGGCGACGCGCATGCCTTTCATGGCGGCGAAAGTCATGCAGGCATGCTCTACCGGCGCCAGCTCATATTGGTCATAGCGATCATGCGGCTTGGCCAGAATGAGTTTTCCGTCACCCTGGAACGTGCGCTTTGGACGGGCGCCTCCAGCAGATGAGCGCTGGTCTCGCACGCCCAGGATTCTTGCGGTCTCTTCATCGATGTCCTGGTCGTAGACGACATCGCAGGCTTCGATGAACTTGTCCAACCCCGACAGCCGTGGCAGTGGCTTTTGGCCGACACCGACAGGTGGGTTTTTGTCGCGCCCGGTCATCAGGTTTCCCGCGCGATCGCTGTTGGGCGAATCGATCAGCAGGTCATAACGTGTGATCGGGTCACGCTTGAGGCGCTGGAGCAACCTCTCGCCCCAACCGTCTGGCAGGGCGTCGTCGATAAAGCCCGGAACCCCGTGATTACTGGCGACGCTGAAGACTTGATCCGACAAAGGGTAGTGGAAAGGGTCGGGCACCCATACCTTCGAGTCCAGCACGGCGGGAGAATAGACGAACTCGCCAGGGCGGTTGCCATTCAAGGTCAGGCGCCCAAGCGTCAGAACCTCACCGGTCTGGGGGTGCTCCATGTAGATGTAGGCACTGGGCATCAGAAGTCCTCCGGTTTGGCGCGGCGTCTACGCGCTCGGCGGCCACTGGTCTCGTCCTTCAACTCAACGAAGGAGACTGAAGCATCCTCCAGAGGACGGAAAACCTTGTCTGTAAGACCAAGGTTCCACAACACGAGCATCAACGATCTGACACTGACGGATGGATCACCACGTTCGATGCGACGCAGCATCTTCTCGGTAACGCCGAGTCTACTGACGACATCCAGTTGCCGTACACCCTGCTCCAGGCGCGCCGTTTTGACCAGAAGCCCTATACGCTGGAGGCTTGCTTCACAATCTACCGGAAAAAATCTTTCCATAAGCGGCCAAATATGTCCGACTAATTGAAATAAACGGACGATTAAATCCGTTTATATATAAGGTTGAGTATGCCTAAGCATAGCTGAAGAGCCTGCTTATCGAAAACAATCGGATGATTGGCGTCCGTTTATTTTTGAGCTGCGCGGGTCAAAAGAGGTCGACCTGCTGAGCAAACTCAAAACCAACACATAGCAGCTATGCAATTGCGGGTGTCACACCATCACCCCATACCGCCCCGCCACCACAATCCGATTCCGCCCCGCACTCTTGGCCTGGTACAGCGCCATATCCGCCTCATGCAACCAGGCCTCGGCGCTCTGCAGATGCCCACCAAAAGGCGCGATGCCGATGCTCAGGCTCAACCCCTGCTCCGGCAATTCAGGATGGCGATAACACTCCACCGCCTCGCGCAGCCGCTCGAGCACTTCCTCGGCCTGGGCCACGCTGACGCCGGGCAGCATCACGCAGAACTCGTCACCGCCATAGCGCGCCACCGGGTCGCTCTTGCGCAGGTGGGTCGGCAGGAAGGCGCTGAGGGTGCGCAGGATGTCGTCGCCCATCAGGTGGCCGTGACGGTCGTTGATCTGCTTGAAATGGTCGATGTCGATCAGTGCCAGCACATTGGCCTGATTGTCGCGGCGGCAACGCTGGAATTCGCGCAGCAGCAGGTCTTTCCAGGCGCCGTGGTTGATCAGGCCGGTGAGGCTGTCGGTCTGGCTCAGGCGCGAGAGAGTGCGTTTATGCTGGGCGAGCTGGACGGTGACCTGATAGCAGATCAGGCCAATGGCCATGGGATAGATCAGCAGGATCGGCAGGCATGCAAGCATCTGTGCCTGACTGGTAGGCGGGAATAGCGGTGGTGCGTACAACCAGAGCCCCAGGCCAATGCCCAGCGCCTGGGCGAGGAGGGTCTTGCCGAGCATGTGCCAGCCGCCTGCGGCGATCTTGTCCATGGCGATCATCGACAGGATGATCACGCTCGGCAGCGGGTTGAGCCCCATGACACCAGCCCAGCAGCCTCCGGCGAAGCCATCGAACACCAGGTTGCGCTGCTCGGCGCGAAAGGGCTGCTTCGACAACCGGGCCAGCTGATAAGCGACGTGCGGCCAGACGAAGCCGTGCAGCGCGAGCAAGGCCCAGGTCCACCAGGCCGGCTGCAGCGGCCAGATGCCGATCAGCACACAGAAGAACCCAAGCCCGGTGCCGATGGCGCGGGGTGGGTACATGCGTTTGGCGAAGGAAAGACCCTTACCCGTTCGCTCGATCATCGAGGGCTCACCGAAAAAATGGACTGTCCTTGAATGCACCGGACAGGCAGCCAGGCGGGAAAGTGCCCTGGGGTTCGGCGTTCGAGCATTGTGCCACTATCGAAAACAGGACTTCAAACGTGCTGGACGAAATACACTAACCGTCGGGTTAATTCCGTCTCGACTCAGCAGATACGGTAGACGCTTCACTAGACATGCGGAGCCGGGCGACGCAAATGTGATCGAGCGCTCGGGCTATTTCGCCCGCATCTCCGTCTACCAAAACCTGTCTCCAGTATTCGGCGATTGCAATCTCGCTGTCCAGCAGCTCAGGCAAGCTGAAAGTGGATAATTCGAGCATCATCGCCAAGATCTCCGTTTCGTCGGATTGTCCAAGGTCGCCGATATTCTAATGGGGCTCACCTAACGAACCGTCTGATAAATATGCGGCCTGTTTCCGACGCAACCACAACAAAACACGTCCAGTAACATCCAACCAGCCTGCCCACCGAACCTTGCCCCGCCCCCGACGTCGGATCCTTCATCCGCTCCACGAAGAGATCCCTGCGTGAAAAACTACCTCGTGCGCAAGTACCGCCTGGTCCTCAAGACCTTCAACTACATCGGCTGGTCGCTGCTGTGGCTGCTGGTGTGGGACATCCTGGTCACCATCGATTTCATGCTGTTCTTCAACAGCAAGTTCAGCCTGCCGCTGATCCCACTGACGCTGCTGGGTTCAGCGCTGGTGGTGCTGGTGAGCTTTCGCAACAGCAGTGCCTACAACCGCTGGTGGGAAGCGCGCACGCTGTGGGGGGCGATGGTGAACAGTTCACGCAGCTTCGCGCGGCAGGTGCTGACGCTGGTGGACGATCCGGATGACGGGCTCAATCCGGTCAAGGCGACCTTGCTGCGTCGGCATGTGGCCTATGTGAACTGCCTGGCAGCGCACCTGAAGAACGAGCCGTGCCCGCCGGAACTGATGGCGTTCATCCCCCATCACGAGTTCGAGCGGCGCAATGGTTCGAACAACTTCGCCAATGACATTCTGGCCGGCTCCGCCGCCTTGCTGGCAGGCGAATACAAGGCTGGGCGGCTGGACAGCATTCGCCTGGCGCGGCTGGAGTCGACGCTGGTAGACCTGTCCAACGCCCAGGGCGGGATGGAGCGGATCGCCAATACACCGCTGCCCTACCCCTACGTGTATTTTCCGCGGTTGTTCATCACGCTGTTCTGCGTGATCGTGCCGATCGGGCTGGTGGAGTCGCTGGAGTGGTTCACGCCGCTGGCTTCGACAGTGGTGGGGTTCATGCTGCTGGCGATCGAGCGGATCGGCACCGACCTGCAGAGCCCATTCCGACGCAGCGAGCACCAGATTCCGATGGACACGATCTGCGAGACCATCGAACGGAATCTGGAATCGATGCAGCGCGAAGCGCAGTGTGGGGAGTGGGTGGACTGAGGCCGACCCGTTCACCTACGCCCGCACATACCGTTGGCGCAGTACATCGCTGAAGGCATCCACCAGCAACACCAGCACCAGCATGCCGATGATCACCGTGCTGGCCTGGGCTTCCTGGAACAGGCTGAGGGTGGTGTAAAGCATCTGCCCCAGCCCGCCCGCGCCGACGAAGCCCAGCACACTGGCCATGCGGATGTTGTTCTCCCAACGATACAGGCTGTAGGCCAGCAACTGCGGCCACAGATTGGGCAAGGTGCCAAAGCAGAACGCGGCGACCTGGCTCCCGCCCTGTAAACGAATCGCCGCCGCCGGCTCTGCCGGGGCATTCTCCAGCGCCTCGGCGAACAGGCGCCCCAGCACACCTGCGGTGTGCAGCGCCAGGGCCAGGGTGCCGGCGTTGGGCCCGAGCCCGGCTGCCAGCACGGTCAAGGCCGCCCACACCAGCTCAGGGATAGCCCGCAGGGCATTGAGCAGCAAGCGCGCCGCACCCTGTAGCGGCCAGCCGAAGCGCCCGGCCGCAGGCAATGCCAAGAGCAGGCCGAGCAGCATCGCCAGCAAGGTGCCCAGCCCGGACATGGCGAGGGTCTCCAGCGCACCGCGCGCCACTGCACGCAGGTGCTCGGAAGAAAGATCGGGGCTCAGGAAACGCGAGGCGTACTCGCCCATCTGCGCCAGGCCACCATTGCCGATGACCGACGCAATATCGAGTTCCAGGTAGGCGAACGACGACACCACCGCCGCAACGATGGCGACGATCACCAGCAGGTTGATCGCCCGGTTCATGTCAGCCTCCCACGCAACACGCGGCTCAACACATCGGCCAGGGTGACCAGTACGAGAAACGCCAGCAGCATGCTCGCCACCTCGGCGCCGGCGAACATGCGCATCGACAGGTCGATCTGCTGCCCCAGCCCACCGGCACCGACAAAGCCCATCACCACCGAAGCTCGCACCGCGCATTCCCAGCGGTAGACCGTGTAAGACACCACCTCCGCCGCCGCCACCGGCAGGATGCCATAGCAGAACGCACTCAACCGTCCGCTGCCGGCCTGCATCAAGGCATGGGCCGGGCGCTGGTCCACCGACTCGAAGATCTCGGCATAGACCTTGCCAAGCATGCCGCTGTAGGTGATGGCGATGGCCAGTACCCCCGCCGTCGGCCCAAGCCCCACGGCGCGCACGAACAACAGCGCCCAGACGATCTCCGGCACGCTGCGCAGGAACACCAGCAGGCCGCGCACCGGCATGCGCACCAGCCGCGACCAAGGCCCCGGGCGGCCGGCGCGTGATGCCGCCCTTAACGACAATGCCCGGCTGCCCACCAGGCTGGCCGGGATGGCCAGCAGCAATGCCAGGGTCATGCCGGCAGTGGCCACGGCAAGCGTCTGCAGGGTGGCTTCGAACAGCAACGCCAGAAACTCCCGATCATGGGCAGGTGGCCAGAAGGCGCCAACGAAGCTTGCCATCTGTCGACGGTTCTCGGCCTGCAACAGCACCCCGGGGTCGAGTTCGCTCAACTGCAACCCCGGCCACAACAGGGCCAGGCATAACAGGGTCAGCAACAGGCGTGGCAGCGCCGCGGGGTCGCGGGCATCGGTCTTCAGCATCGCGGAATCTGCACCGTCAGCGTCGGCCCCACGGTCGTCGGCGAGGCCAGTTGCTCATTGGCGTAGAGGGCGTCGAGCAAGGCATCGGTCACCGCCCCTGCCGGACAATCGAACACCACGCGCCCTTCGCGGATACCAATCACCCGGGGAAAATGCGCGAGCGCCAGCTCCACCGCATGCAGGCTGGCGACCAGTGTCACGCCACGGGTTTGCGCGTGGCGATTGAGCAGGGCCAGGCTGTGATCAGCCAGCACCGGGTCCATCGCCGAGACCGGTTCGTCGGCCAGCAGTACTTCAGGTTGCTGGTACAGCGCCCGTGCGATACCCACACGTTGCAACTGGCCACCGGACAACTGCCCGCACTGCACGAACAGCTTGTCGGCCAGCCCCAGCTCCGCCAGCACCTGTCGCGCGCCCGGCACATCGCTGGGGTGCAGCAGATTGAGCAGGCCACGCAAGGTGCCCCACTGGCCAAGACGCCCGGCCAATACGGCGGTGACCACCCGCTGGCGCGGCGGCAACGGCGGTGCCTGATGCACCAGCGCGACCCGCGCCCGCAGGCGTTGTCGCGCACCCGCCGACAGAGCCCAGGGCTGTTCGCCCAGCAATTCCAGGTGCCCGGCGCCGGGCTGCACGGCCGTGGCCATCAGGTGCAGCAAGCTGGACTTGCCCGCCCCCGACGGCCCGATCACCGCCACCCGCTCGCCCTTGTCGATGCGCAGGCTCACGTCTTCGAGGGCGCGTACCTGGCCGTGCCGAAGCCCTGCCGCGTGCAGTTGGATACTCACTTGAGCAAGCCGGCCTCACGGGCAGCCTGTTCGGTGCCGGCGTAGTTTTCGGGTTTGGTCTCGATGAAGCGGCTGGCCGCCTGCAGGTCGAGGATCGCCTTGTGCTCAGCCTTGGCCGGGTCGAGGGCGAGGAAGGCTTGCTTGATCTTGTCTTTCAGGGCCGGGTCCATGTTGCCGCGCACCGTCCAGTTGTAGTCGTAGTAGGTCGGCGTGGTGGCGAACACTTTCACCTTGCTGGTGTCGACCTTGCCCGCATCGACCAGCTTCTGCCAGACACTGGCGTTGAGTACGCCGGCATCGACCTTGCCCGCCTGAACCCAGGCCACGGTGGCGTCGTGCGCGCCGGAATAGGCAACCCGACTGAAGTAGCTCTCAGGCTTGATGTTGTCTTGCTTGAGCATGAAATAGCGCGGCATCAGGCTGCCGGAGGTCGAGGAAATCGAACCGAAGGCGAAAGTCTTGCCCTTGAGGTCGGCCAGGCTCTTCACGTCCGGGTTGGCGGTGATGAACTTGCTGGTGAACTGCGCGTCCTGCTCGCGCTGCACCAGCGGTGTGGCGGTCGGGTCCTTCAGGTGCACCTGGACGAAGGTGAAGCCACCCAGCCAGGCAAGGTCCAGGCGATTGCTGGCCAGCGACTCGACGACCGCCGGGTAGTCAGCGACCGGTACGAACTGCACCTTCATGCCCAGTTGCTGCTCGAGGTATTCACCCAGCGGCTTGAACTTGCGCAGCAGCTCGGTCGGCGCTTCGTCGGGAATAGCGCTGACCCGCAAAGTGTCGGCGGCCTGTGCGATGACGGCGCAGCAGGACAGCACGAGGCCGGCGGCGAGCGCCAAGGGGCGTTTGAGCATGGGAGTTCTCCGGTTCAATAGCGGGGAAAGTGCCGGCGACGCACCGACTGCGGGAATTATAAGAGCCGATGGCGCAAAGGCCAGCTTTGCTACAATCGCGCAACAATTGGACCCCGAGGTACCTATGAGCGAGCCGATTCGCCTGACCCAGTACAGCCACGGCGCAGGCTGTGGCTGCAAGATCTCCCCCAAGGTGCTGGATGTGATCCTCGCCGATAGCGGCAGCCAGGCGCTGGACCCCAAGCTCTGGGTCGGCAACGCCTCGCGTGACGACGCTGCCGTGTACGCCCTGGACGACGAACGTGGGGTGGTCTCGACCACCGACTTCTTCATGCCCATCGTCGACGATCCGTACGACTTCGGCCGTATCGCCGCGACCAACGCCATCAGCGACATCTACGCCATGGGCGGCGACCCGCTGATGGCCATCGCCATCCTTGGCTGGCCAGTCAACGTATTGCCGCCTGAGGTTGCCCGCGAGGTGATCCGTGGCGGCCGTGCGGTCTGCGCCGAAGCGGGCATTCCACTGGCCGGCGGCCACTCCATCGATGCGCCCGAGCCGATCTTCGGCCTTGCGGTGACCGGCGTGGTCGGCAAGCGCAATCTCAAGCGCAACGACACCGCGACCGTCGGCTGCACGTTGTACCTGACCAAGCCTCTGGGTATCGGCATCCTTACCACTGCCGAAAAAAAATCCAAGCTGCGTGAACAGGACCAAGGCCTGGCGCGCGACTGGATGTGCACCCTGAACACACCCGGCAGCCGCTTCGGCAAGCTCGACGGGGTCAAGGCCATGACCGACGTGACTGGCTTCGGCCTGCTCGGCCATCTGGTCGAAGTCGCCGAAGGCAGCGCTCTCACCGCGCGCCTGCAGTTCGATGCAGTACCGCGCCTGCCGGGTGTCGAGCACTACCTGGCCGAGGGCTGCATCCCCGGCGGTACCCTGCGCAACCACGAAAGCTATGGCCACAAGATCGGCGCCCTGAGCGATGAACAGAAGCACCTGCTGTGCGATCCGCAGACCAGCGGTGGCTTGCTGGTGGCGGTGAGCCCCGAGGGTCAGGCGGAGTTTCTGGCGGTCGCCGCTGAACTGGGCCTGGATCTGGCGCCGATCGGCACGCTGGTCGAGCGACAGACCTACGCAGTCGAGGTGATTTGATGCGCCCCGACTGCACCGACTTCAAACAGCTGTTCCTCGACGATGCGCCGATGATGGACATGCGCGCACCGGTCGAGTTTGCCAAGGGCGCCTTCCCCAACGCCATCAACCTGCCGCTGATGAACGACCAGGAGCGGCAGAAGGTTGGCACCTGCTACAAGCACCAGGGCCAAAGCGCAGCCATCGCCCTGGGGCACCAACTGGTCAGCGGCGCGGTCAAGCAGGCGCGCCTGGAGGCCTGGGCCGCATTCGCCCAGGCCCATCCCCAGGGGTATCTTTACTGTTTTCGTGGCGGCCTGCGCTCGCAGATCGTCCAGGGCTGGCTGAAAGAGGTGGGCATTGACTATCCGCGGGTCAAAGGCGGTTACAAGGCCCTGCGGACCTTCCTGATGGACACCACCCAACAGGCAGTCGAGCAATGTGACTTCGTGCTGCTGGGCGGCCTGACCGGCACCGGCAAGACCGACGTGCTGCTGCAACTGGACAACGTGCTCGACCTCGAAGGCCACGCCAACCACCGCGGTTCGAGCTTCGGCAAGCGCGCCACCGTGCAACCGGCACCGATCGATTTCGAGAACCGTCTGGCCATCGACGTGCTGAAAAAACGCGCGCGGGGCGTGCAGCAGTTCGTGCTGGAGGACGAGGGGCGGATGGTCGGCAGCTGCTCGGTGCCGCTGGCGCTGTACCAAGGCATGCAGCAGTATCCGCTGGTGTGGTTGGAGGACAGTTTTGCCAATCGCGTCGAGCGCATCCTGCGTGACTACGTGATCAACCTGTGTGCCGAATTCGTTGCCCTGCATGGCGAAGAGGATGGGCGCCGCCTGTTTGCCGAGCGCCTGCGTCAGAGCATGGGCAATATCCACAAGCGTCTGGGGGGCGAACGCTTCCAGCGGCTGTATGCGCTGCTGGAGCAGGCGCTGCAGGTGCAGTTGCACAGCGGTGAGGTGGATCTGCACCGAGGCTGGATCGAGGGTTTGCTCAACGAGTACTACGACCCGATGTATGCGTACCAGCGTGAGGCGAAGTCGGGCAGGATCGAGTTTGCCGGTGATGCACTCGAGGTGCGGGAGTACTTGAAAGCACGGGCGCTGCGCCGGCGCTGATTGCCCCGCGGGGCATGGCACCGGCTTTGCCGGTGCGGTACCTCTAGGAGCAGCGGTTCGCCGCTGCGACTTGTCCCGCGAACACGGGCGTAGCCCGTGCCAGGCAGCGCGGTGTATTTTTCGCGGGCAAGCCCGCTCCTACAGGGTTCGAGACCGTTCACTGTCCGGGGCTGAGAATCCGCTCCAGCTCCGCGGCGCGCTCGCGGGTCATGTCCAGTACGCACATGCCGCCTTCGAGTTGCGCCATGGTCCCGCCGCTGGCCTGGACATGGAACTTGCAGTTCTTGTCACGAAAGCTGATCCAGTCGCGCTGCACTTCCCGCAGGCTTTTCTGCTGCGGCGCATCGAGCTTGCCGAGCAACTGCTTGTAGACACGGTTGAGGCGGTCGTCCTGCAGCTTGGTTTCATCCTTGATGCAGGCGCTCATCGCAACGGTGCTGGAGGCCTTGTCCATGCATTTGGTATAGGTGGGGGAGTTCTCGTCGGCCTGGGCCTGAGAGGCGAACACCAGCGCGGCAACGACGGCTGCCAGGGAATGCTTGAACATCGAAGAGAACCCTCTGATCAGAAAGATTGCCAGCCTAGCAGCAAGTGCGCCGCAAGGCCCCTGTGACCCTGTGAAATCGGACCTGTCCTACGCGCGCGAATGCCAGCCCCGACAATGGGCAAGGATCAGCTCGCGCAACCACTGATGCCCAGCATCGCCCTCGCGCCGGGCATGCCAGGCCTGGGCAAAGCTGAACGCGCTGATCGGCAGCGGCGGCTCGAATACGCGCAGGGCCTTGTCTGGCGGGCTTGCTGCCAGGCTACGCCGGGCCACGGTCAACACCAGGTCGGTCCCGGCCAGCACGGTCTGGGCCACACCCCAGTGCGGGAGCGTGAGGGCAATGCGCCGACGGACGCCGAGGGCCTTGAGTGCCTGGTCAATCTCGTTGTCGATACCGGGGCGTACCGCCACCAGCACATGCGGACGCGCCAGCCAGGCGTCGAGGGTCAGGTTGCCGCGCACCGGCAAGGTGCCACGATCGGCCACGCAGACGAACGACTCATCGAACAAACCCTGCTCATGGATCTCCGACGGCAACTCGGGGAACACCCCAAGCGCCAGGTCGACCTCCCCGTCGATCAACTGCCCGAGCATCGCTTCGCGACTGCCCTGGGAGACGACCAGATCGATCTGCGGTGCCAGGGTGCGCAGCTCGCGCATCAGCGCAGGCAGAACCACCTGGGCGCCGTAGTCGGACATCGCCAGGCGAAAGGTGCGGCGAGCCCTGCCCGGCTCGAACCCCGGGCTGCCCAACAGCCCGTCGAGCTGCGCCAGTGCCTGCTGCAATGGGTCGCGCAGGGCCTGGGCGCGGGGGCTGAGTACCAGGCGCGCGCCACGACGCACCAGCAGCGGGTCGGCGAAGATATCGCGCAGTTGCGCCAAGGCATGGCTCACCGCCGGCTGGCTGCGGTGCAGGCGAATTGCTGCCCGGGATACGTGCTGCTCGCTGAGCAGGGCATGCAGGGTCAGCAGCAGGTTGAGGTCGATGCGGCGCAAATCATCCATATGACGAATAAAGCCTGTGCAGAATTCGAATTTCCATTATTTAAGCGCATACAAGAGACTGGGGCCAAGGTTATCCACAGGAGCTCACGCCATGCCCAAGGTCATTGCCTTGTCCGCCATCCTTCCCTTGCTCATCGCCCTGCTCGCCGGGGCGGCGGTGCCTTTTCAGGCTGGCAGCAATGCTGCATTGGGGCGCTTGCTCGGGCACCCGTTGTGGGCGGCGGGGGTTTCGCTGCTGGTCAGCCTGATGATGCTGGTGCCAGCACTGTTGCTGATGCGCGCGCCCATGCCACAGCTGCAGAACCTGGCCCAGGCACCCTGGTGGGCCTGGCTGGGGGGCGTCGCCGGGGTGATCTACATCACCGCCGCGTTGGTGCTGACGCCACGCCTGGGCGCGGCGGGGTTCATCGTCTGCGTGATCGCCGGACAGGTGCTGTCATCGTTGCTGATCGACCAGTTCGGCTTGATGGGCCTGCCGGAGAAACCCGTGAACCTGCCACGGCTGTTGGGGGTGGCGATGATCGTTGGGGGCATGCTGGTGGTGCAGTGGGGCACGGCACGCAGCGCCTGAGCCCAGGCCGCTACAGGCTGTGTGCAGGCTCGGGGGGCATCAGCACCTGATCCACCTCGAAGCGTAGCGAGGGCATCTGCGTGGCGGCATACAGCATCACGCCGAGCGCTGCGATCAGGGCCACGTCCAGCCAGTTCCAACCCGGCATGTCGTCGGCCTTGCGGGCCTTCCAGCACCACCAGGCCTGACCTGCGCAGAAAGTGAGGATCGACAGCGACCACAGGTAGAACCCGGCCCCGAAACCTGTGACATCGTGGAATGCGTAGCTGCGGTTGTCGGGCAGCCGCTCAACGCCGAGGCTGCTTGCCGCCAGATATAGCGCCAGCAGACCGAACAGCAGCGACAGCCGCCGCAAGCGCCGATGGCTCAGGATCGCCAGCGCCAGCAGGGGATTGGCGAACCACTGATACAGCTCGAATGCCACGCCCCAGGGGCCGTAGAGCAGCATCTGCAAAGCAGGCATATGCTGCTCGGCGCCCATCAGGGCGCCATCGAAAAACAGGCCAAGCAGGTAAAGCAGCAGGCTGATGCTGATGTAGTAGGCTGGCAACCGGAGCTCCATCGGATCGGGCGAAACCTCGACCTTACCGCACCCGCGCCTCAGGCGACAGGCGGTTCCAGCAACAACCCGTAGATCCCCGAGTCGGACAACTCGCCCGCCACGCACCAACGGGCGCGCAAGGTGCCTTCGAGGACGAAGCCCTGGCGCTCCAGGGTGCGCGCCGAGCCTTGGTTGCGCGGGTCGATCTCCGCCTCCAGGCGGCGCATGTGCAGGGTGTGGGCCAGGTAGTCGATGAAGCAGGTCAGCGCCTCGTCCATGTAACCCCGGCCTTGCACGGCCTTGGCCAGGCAGTAGCCGATCTCGCCGCGACGCGAATCGTCATCGAGATTGAACAACTGGACCATGCCGATCAGTTCGCCATTGTCGCGACGGTACATGCCGAGCTTGAGCAGATTGCCGGCAGCATAGGCTTCGCGGTCGGCGGCCAGGGCGCTTTCGGCCTCGGCCAGTTCCTGCCAAGGGGCGTGGTGCCAGAAACGCATGACCTCAGGATCAGCCATGATCGCCAGCCACTGCGCCGCATCGCCATGACGCATGGGGCGCAATTGCAGGCGCGGGCTGTCCAGGCACAGGTCGCTGGGGAAACTGCGGGGGTGGGTCACGCCGGGACTCCTGTCCGACTTTTGGGAAGATGACAGTCTAGCGTCAGCGGCGTGATGAAAGTAAGCCGGGCGTCAGTGAGGGGCCTATCACGCAACAAGCCCGCGTCCACCAGATGCGTGGAAGCGGGCTTGTTCCGTGATAGGGCTGCAGAACAGCCCACCGCGGTTCAGCCGATCAGAAGCCCATGCTGAAGCTCAGCACCACGCCATGGTCGCGGTTCTCGCTGGACAGTTGCCCGGAGTACCCCACACCCAGCTTGCCGCTCTGGCCGACAGCCAGGTCGACACCGGCCTCGACCACCGCAGCATCGCGGGCGATCGGTACGCCTTCGGTGCTGAAGCCAGCGCCACCGGCAATGAAGCGAGCGTCGGCATCGGGCTTGGTGTCGCCGAAGGCATGCCGCCAGCCAACCGACAGCCGTGGTGTGATCTCGCTGCCGTTGTCCAGCTTGATACGCTTGCCGGCGCGCACCCCGACGGTAGAGAAGGTCACGTCCTGATCGACGCTGGCCTTCAGGCGGCCATCGCCACCCTTCTCACGGGCACTGTCGCTGTCATAGTTGACGTAGGCCAGGCCTGCGAACGGCTCCAGGGCGATACCGCCAGCGTCGATGGCGTAACCCACCTCGCCGAACACCTGGGCGCTGCGCGCCTTGTACTTGGCTTTCAGGCGATCGTCGTAGCTGCCCACCTGGACATCGCGCTTGGTGTCGATGTCATGCCAGGTGTAGCTGGCACCCAGGCGTGCGGCGAAGGCATCCATCTGGTAACCCAGGTAGGTGGCCAGGTGGTAGCTGTCGACGCTGGCGTCCGACTGACGACGGTGAGCATCGATGCTGCTGCGGGTGTATCCGGCAGCGATACCGACTTTCCACTGATCGTCCAAGGCGCGGTCGACACCGAGCATGAAGCCCGACAGGTCACGGTCGACGCTGGCATGGCTGCTGCTGCCGTCGTAGTCACCCCAGCCGCCAATGGCGCGGATCCAGCCCACGGCCTGGCCCTGGCAACCTTCGCTGGTCAGCTGCTGGTTGGCGGTCGGCGCCAGGGTGCGGCGTGGATCGTCCTCGCGGCTGCAATCCGGTTGACGCATACGGTCGTTGACCGCGTCGCGGATGTAGCGCGAATCCTCGATCAGCACGGTCGCGGTGCTGGCGTGGATTTCCCCGGACAGGCTGTCGAACGCCGACTGCGCGGCCTGACGGTCCAGCGGCAGGATGTTGTCGCGCAGGCTGGTCGGCGCACCGGCGCTTTCCAGTGCCGTGGCGACACCACGCTGGTTGCTGGAGGCCGCGACATCGGCGAACGCGTTGCCGTTGCGGCTGACCGACAGGGTCACCTGGTTGGCGCCGTAGTCGAGCGAGCTGTTGAGGAATGCCGAGTTCATCAGGTTGTTGCTGGCGAAGGTGCCGTTGATGCCGCCAGCTGCACTGACCACGGTGTACTGCCCGTTACCACCGGCGAGGTTGGCCACCGTCAGGCTGCCGCCCAGGTTGGCCGTGCCGCCGACATTCAGGTAGTTCACCGGCGCGGTGCCCAGGTCGATGACCAGGTTGCCGTCGCTGGCGTTGGTGAAGTTGCCGCTGACATTGAGGTTGCCCGCAGGCCCTGGCAGCACGGTGCCGTGGTTGGTCAGGCTGGCGACGGTACCGTTGCCGGTGAGCGCCGCGCCGTTGGCCACGGTGACCTGGGCGCCAAGGTTGGTGCCCGGGTTGTCGGCATTGCCGACTTGAAGCGTGCCCTGGTTGACGTTGAAGGCCCCGCTGAACGGCTGGTTGCCAGTCAGCAACAGGCTGCCCGCCCCTTGCTTGGTGGTGGTGCCGGTACCGCTGAGGGTGCCGTTGAAGGTGCCGTTGGTGCCCTGCGCGAACACCAGGTTGGCGTTGTTGGTGATGTTGCCCTGCAGGCTGGTGGTGTTACCGGCCAAGGTACCGCCGCTGACAATGGTGCCACCGGTGTAGGTGTTGGCTCCGGTCAACAGCAGGGTGCCAGCATCGAGTTTCTCGATACCGCCAGTGCCAACCAGTGGCGCGCTGATCACGGCGCTGGCACCTGCGTTGACCCGTACCGGGGCCAGGCTGCCATCGGCACCGTTGACCGGGGTCAGGCTGCCGCCTGTGCCCGGCACCACCTGGTAGCCGTCGCTGAGGAACTGCATGCCGCTGAACGACTGGTTGCCGACCACGGTGACGGTGCCAGGTTGGCCACCGAACACAGCGAAGGCATCGCTCCAGGTTTCGCCAGTGGTGCCGTTGGAGTTGGTCCAGTTGGTACCAGGGCCCCAGGTGCCGCTGCCGCCGCCGATGCTGCCATCCGGGTTGGTCTTGCCACCGTTCCAGAACTGCAACTGGTCGCCCGCCCCTTGCACCACCAGGTTGATCTGGTTGGCGATGGCGGTCTGCAGGCTCAGGTCACCCAGTGCCACGCTGCCGGGGATGGCGCCGAAGACCAGACCGTTGTTGGTCAGTGCGCCGCCATAGTTGAACAGTTGGTAGACGCCGGTGCCGAAGCCGCCGGCATTGGTGATGTTCAGCGTACCGTCGAGCACCAGGTTGCCGTCGACCTTGACTACCGTAGTGGACGCCGCTGGCGCCCCGAGCGAGAAGTCCAGGGCGCTGCCGGAGCTCAGGTTCAGGCTGCCTACCGTCAACGGTGTGCTGCTCTGGCCCGCGGCCAGGGTGGCGCCGTCGGCGATCTGCACAGCCCCGGCATAGGTGCCGCTGCCGCCCAGGCGAGCGCCGGTAGCGACCTGTACCGTGGCGCTGTCCAGGCGTCCGTTGACCAGCAAGCTGCCGGCATTGACGGTGGTGGCACCGGTCAAGCCGTTGACACCGGTCAGCAGCAGTTCACCACTGCCGTTCTTGGACAACGTACCGCTGCCAGTGAGGTTGCCGGTGTAGCTGCCGTTGGCGTTCTGCTCGAAGGTCAGCGCCGCATTGTTGAGGATCGCACCCTGCAGGCTGGTGGTGTTGCCGACCACGCTGCCCGCGTTGATCTGGGTGCCGCCGCTGTAGCTGTTGCTGCCGCCCAGGGTCAGCAGGCCTGCGCCATTCTTGACCAGCCCGCCAGCACCGCTGATATCGCCGTTGAGGGTCAGCGCGTTGCTGCCGCCGATGGCCAGTGCGCCGTTGAGGACTGCGGCGTTGGCCAGGGTGACAGCGGTGTTGCTGTCCAGGGTGGTGCCCGCTGCGGCGGTCAGCGTGCCGCTGCCCAGCGCACTGTCGTTGCCGACCACCAGGGTGCCGCCGTTGAGCGCGGTGCCGCCGCTGTAGCCGTTGGCAGCATTGAGCACCAGCGTGCCGGCATCGTACTTGGCGACGTTGCCGTTGCCGTTGAGGGCAACGTTGAGGGTTGCCGTGACGCCGCTATCGACCCGCAGGTTGGTAGTGCCGCTGGTGCTGGTGAGCAGTTCGCCGCCTGCACCTGCGTTGAGCACGTAGCCATCGGTGATGAATTGCAGGCCAGTGATGCTGTGGCTGCCGTTGACGGTGACGGTCCCGGCAGTGCCTTGGAAGACTGCGAAGGTGTCGTTCCAGGTGCTGTTGAGTACGCCGTTGGCATCGGTCCAGTTGCTGTTGGTGGCATCCCAGACACCGCTGCCACCCTCGATCACACCGTTTGCGACGGTGTTGCTACCGTCCCAGAACAGCACGTTGCTGGCGCCACCAACCACCAGGTTGACCTGATTGGCCACGGCGGTCTGCACGGTGAGGTCGGTCACTGGAACGGGCGTGGTGCCAAAGGCCAGGCCGTTGTTGATCAGACTGCCGCCGTAGGCGAACAGGCGGTAGACGCCTGCACCGAAGCCGCCGATGTCGGTGACGTTGAGCGTGCCACCGAGGGTCAGGTTGTTGGCGACGTTGACCAGCGGCGAATTGCCGCCGGTCGGCGTGCCAAGCGCGGCGTTGAAGTTCGAACCGGCATCCAGCGCCAGATTGCTCGCGTTCAGGGTCGCGCCGCTGGCAGCAGCGAGGCTACCGCCGCTGGCGACCGTCACCGCCCCACCGAGGTTGCCCGCGCCCGACAGCGTCGCACCACTGGCAACGTTGACCGCGCTGCTGGCGAGCGAACCATCCACCTTCAAGCCACCGGCCTGCACGTTGGTATTGCCGGTATGGCTGTTGCTGCTGCTCAGGGCCAGGGTGCCGGTGCCGAGTTTGTTGAGCGTGCCGGTGCCGCTGATGTTGCCATCGAACACGCCGCCTTCGACGTTGAGGCTGTTGCCTGCAGCAATCTGGATCGCGCCGGTGCCACCGATCTCGCCCAGGGTGGTGTTGCCATCGAGGTTGAGGCTCGCGCCGGTACTGACGTTCAACTCGCTCTGGGTGCCCAGCGCGGTGGTGCCGATGGTGCTCAGGCTGCCGGAGAGGATGTTGAGGATACCGCTGAAGGTGTTGTTGCCCGACAGGGTGAGGTCGGCCAGGCCGTTCTTGTTCAGCACGCCGTTGCCACTGAGCACACCGGCCAGTTGCAGGTCGTTGCTGCCCAGCACGTTGAGGACGCCGGTGACATTGACCGGATTGGCCAGCGTCACCGCAGTGCTGCTGTCGAGGTTGGCGTTGCCGGTCACGTCGAGGCCACCAGTGCCGAGCGCGCCGTTGTTGCCGACCACAAGGGTGCCGGCCTGCAGCTCGGTGCCGCCGCTGAAGGTATTGGCACCCAGCAGGCTGAACCGCGCGATGCCGGACTTGATCAGACGGCCAGCGCCGGCGACGGTGCCGCCAAGACTCAAGTCATTGCTGCCGAGCACGTTGAGATTGCCGGCGACGTTGACGTTGTTGGCCAGCGTCACGGCCTGGCTGCTGTCCAGACTGGTGCCTGCCGCCGCACTGAGCACGCCGGTACCCAGGGCAGTGTTGGAACCTACCACCAGCGTGCCGCCGTTCAGCGCCGTGCCGCCGCTGTAGCTGTTGTTGCCGGACAACGCCAGTTGCGCATTACCAGCCTTGACCAGGCTGCCAGCGCCGCCGATGTTGCCAGTGAGCGCCAGGTCGTTGTTGCCGGTCAGGTTCAGCGGGCCGGCGAGGGTGATCGCATTGGCCAGGCTCACGCTCTTGTTGGTGTCCAGGGTGGTGCCACTGGCAGTGTCCAGCAGGCCGGTGCCGATCGCGGTGTTGCTACCCAGGACCAGAGTGCCGCCACTGAGCTGGGTGCCGCCGCTGTAGCTGTTGTTGCCGTTGAGCACCAGGGTGCCGGTGTCGAGCTTGTTCAGTTTGCCGACACCACCCAAGCCAACATCCAGGGTCGCGATCACGCCGGGATCGACCCGCACGCTGGTATCGCCACCGCTGCCGTTGACCAGGTCGAGCAGGCCGGCGGTCCCGGCCAGCAGGCGATAGCCGTTGCTGACGAACTGCATGCCATTGACGCTCTGGCTGCCGTCGACGGTGACGTCACCTGCCGTGCCCTGGAAGACCGCGAAGGTGCTGCCCCAGGTGGTGTTGACGGTGCCGTTGAGGTCGGTCCAGTTGGTGTTGCCGGCGTTCCACACGCCGGTGCCACCATCGACCTGGCCGTTCGGGGCAGTCTGGCTGCCGTCCCAGAACTGGATGTTCAGGCCGCTGGAGCTGACCAGCAGGTTGATCTGGTTGGCCAGCGCGGTCTGCAGCGACACATCGCCAAGGCTCACGCCCAGCGGCAGGGTGCCGAAGTCCAGGCCGTTGTCGGTCAGCGCACCGGCATAGTCGAACAAGCGGTACACGCCGTTGCCGAAGCCACCGATATTGCTGACGTTGAGGGTGCCGTCGAGGGTCAGGTTGCCGCCGACATTGAACAGCGCTGTGCCGCCAGTGCCTGGCGAAGCCAGGCCGACATCGACGATCGATCCGCTGTTGAGCACCAGCGAACCGAGGCCCAGGGTGGCACCGCTCTGGCCTGCCAGGTGGCCGCCGTTGTCGATCACCACCGAGGCATTGGCAGAGCCGCTGCCGGTGAGGGTTGCGCCGCTGGCGACGGTCAGCAGGTTACTGCCCAGGCTGCCATCGACTTTCAGGGTGCCAGCGTTGACCTGCGTGTTGTCAGCCAGATTGCTGGTACCGGTGAGGGTCAGGGTACCGGTGCCATCTTTGGCCAGGCCGCCGGAGCCATTGAGGGCACCCGCGAAGGTCGTACTGACGTTGTTGCTGCCCAGGCTCAGGGTGCTGCCAACGCCGACATCGACGTTGCCGCTGCCGGTGAGGGCACCGAGGCTGGTGTTGCCATTGAGGTTGAGCTGGCCACTGGCGCCGACGTTGAGGGTGTCGACGTTGGCCAGCACGCCGCTGCCGAGCGCAGTGAGCGAGCCGGCCTGGATATCGACGTTGCCCGTGAAGGTCTTGACGCCGACCAGGGTCAGGTCGTCGGCACCGGCCTTGACCAGGTTACCTGTGCCGCCCAGGTCGCCACTGAGGATCAGGGCATTGGCAGCGTCGACGGTCAGGTTGGCGCCGTTGCTCAGGGCGATGGTGTTGCCCAGTGCCATCGGCGCGCTGTTGGCCAGGGTGGCGTCGCCGGTCACGTCGAGGGTGCCGGTGCCCAGGGCGCCGCTGCTGCCGAGGGTCAGGCGCCCGGCATTGAGCTGGGTGCCGCCTTGGTAGCCGTTGTTACCGTTGAGCGTGAGGTTGCCGCTGCCGTTCTTGGTCAACCCGGCGGTCCCGTTGATCACTCCGTTGAGGGTCAGGTCGTTGGTGCCGGCGACGGTGAGGCCAGCGTTGAGGGTGACGTTATTGGCCAATGTGGTACTGGCGACCCCGCTGCTCAGGGTCGAGGCCCCCGCGACGGTAAGGGCGCCCTGCCCCAGCGCGTTGTCGTTACCCACCACCAGTTGGCCGGCGCCCAGGGTGGTGCCGCCCAGGTAGCTGTTGGCGCCATTGAGGGTCAGGGTACTGGCGCCAGCCTTGTTCAGGCCACCGACACCGTCGACCACGCCGTTGAGGGTCAGGTCGGCGGTGCCTGGCAGGTTGAGCGCGCCGCCCAGGTGCACATTGTTGGCCAATGCGACGTTCACGCTGGCATCGAGGGAGGTGTTGGCAGCAGTGCTCAGATCCCCGGTACCCAGCGCGGTATTGCTGCCGACGGTCAGCGTGCCGGCGTTAAGGGTGGTGCCGCCGCTGTAGGTGTTGTTGCCATTGAGGGTCAGGCCGGCGGCGCCGTTCTTCACCAGTGCGTTGGCGCCGGAAACCACACCGTTGAGGGTGAGGGCCTGGCTGCCACCGAGGGTAAGATTGCCACCGGTCAGGTTGACCGCGTTGACCAGAGCCAGGGCCTGGCTGGCGTCGAGGGCTGCGGCGCCGGTGACGTTCAGGGCACCACTGCCCAGGGCACTGGCGTTACCCAGCAGCAGGCTGCCGGCCTGCAGCGAGGTGCCGCCGGTGTAGTTGTTGGCGCCGTTGAGCACCAGTTGACCGGTGCTGGCCTTGTTCAGGCTGCCGCCGCCGCTGATGACCCCGTCGAGGGTCAGCGTCTGGGCGTTGTTGACACCCAAGGTGGCGCCCGTGCCCAGGCCGATGGCGTTGGCCACTTGCAGGGCGCCGGTGGTGGCCAGGGCGCTGTTGCCGGTCACCGAGAGGTTGCCAGCGCCCAGCGCGCTGCCGTTGCCCAGGGTCAGGGTGCCTGCGGCGAGCGTGGTGGTGCCTTGGTAGGTGTTGGCGGCACCGAGGGTCAGGTTGCCGGTGCCGGTCTTGGTCAGCCCACCGGTACCGCTGATCACGCCGCTCAGGGCCAGGTCGTTGTTACCAGGCAGGGTCAGGGTGTCGTTGAGCGTGACCTGATTGGCCACGATCAGGGCGCCGGTGGTGGCCAGGTTGCTGGCGCCGCCGACGGTCAGGTTGCCAAGGCCCAGTGCCGAGTTATTGCCCAGGGTCAGGGTGCCGGCGTTGAGGGTCACGCCACCGGACAGGGTGTTGGGGCCACTCAAGGTGAGGTTGCCGGCGCCATTCTTGGTCAGGCTGCCAGCGCCCGTGACCAGCCCACCCAGGCCCAGGTCGTTGCTGCCGGCGATGGTGAGGTTGCCGCCCAGATTGACGGTGTTGCCGATAGTGAGCGCCGCATTGCTATCCAGCGTGGTGCCCGCAGCCGCGTTGAGCTGGCCGAGGCCGAGCGCGCTTGCGCTGCCGAGCACCAAGGTGCCCGCGTTGAGGTTGGTGTTGCCCAGGTTGCCATTGGTGCCATTGAGGGTGAGTGTGCCGCTGCCGGTCTTGGTCAGGCCGCCGACGCCAATGATGTTGCCGCCTAGCACCAGGTCCTGCGCGCCGGCGATGGTGAGGTTGCCCGCCAGGTTGAGCGCATTGGCCAGGGTCACGTTGGCGCCTGCGCTCAGGGTAGTGCCACCTGTGGCATTCAGCGCGCCAGTGCCCAGGGCGGTGTTGCTGCCGACCACCAGGGTTCCGCCATTGAGGCTGGTAACACCCTGCTGGCTGTTGCTGCCGTTCAGGGTGAGCACGCCGGTGCCGGTCTTGATCAGCCCACCGGTGCCGCTGAGTGCGCCGTTGAGCGTGAGGTTGCCAGTGCCTGGCACGGTCAGGTTGGCGTTCAGCGCAACCGTGTTGGCCAACACCGCGTTACCCGTGGTGGCGAGGCTGGAGGCGCCAGTGACGTTCAGGCCGCCCGTGCCGAGGGCCAGGTCGTTACCCAGGGTCAGGGTGCCAGCGGCAAGGGTGGTGCCGCCGCTGTAGGTGTTGGCGTTGCCCAGCGTCAGGTTGGCAACGCCGTTCTTGACCAGGCTGCCGGCGCCCGAAACCACACCAGACAGGCCGAGGTCGGCACTGCCAGCGATGGTCAGGGCGCCGCTCAGGGCCAGGGCGTTGCCAAGGGTAACTGCAGTGTTGCTGTCCAGCGTGGTGCCCGTTGCGGCGCTGACCGCGCCAGTACCCAGGGCGGTGTTGTTGCCTACCACCAGGGTGCCGCCGTTGAGCAAGGTACCTCCGGTGTAGCTGTTGGCACCGTTCAGCACCAGGGTTCCGGTGTCGAGCTTGGCCAGTTGGCCGCTGCCGGAGAGGCCGACGTTGATCGTCGCAGTAGCGCCCGGATCGACACGCACGGCGAATGCACCGTTGCTGCCATTGACCAGGTTCAGGCCACCGGTACCGATCAGGCGATAGCCGTTGGTGACGAATTGCAGACCGGTGGCAGCCTGGGTGCCCACCACGTTGACATCGCCAGCGGTGCCCTGGAACACGGCGAAATCGCTGGCCCAGCTGCCGTTGAGCACACCGTTGATGTCGGTCCAGTTGGTATTGCTGCCGTCCCAGGTGCCGGCGCCACCGTCGATGACGCCGTTCGGCACGCTTTGCGCACCGTCCCAGAACTGCACGGTGCCGGTGGCACCGCCCACCAGCAGGTTGATCTGCGCGCCGATGGCGGTCTGCACCTGGACATCGCCCGGCAGTACGCTACCCGGCAACGCGCCAACAAGCAGGCCGTTGTCGACCAGCGCGCCGGTGTAGTCGAACAGCCGATAGATACCGGTGCCGAAACCACCCAGATCGGTGACGTTGAGGGTGCCGTCGAGGGTCAGGTTGCCGTTGACGTTGACCAAGGCAGTGCCGCCCGTGGAGGGCGAGCCGAGGCCGAAGTCGAGGATCGAGCCGCTGTGCAGGGTCAGCGCACCGGTGTTGAGGGTCGCGCCGCTGTTGGCCACCAGGTGTGCGCCGTTGGCGATGTCCACAGGGCCGATCACGCTGCCGGTGCCGCCCAGGCTGGCGCCGACATTGACCTGTACGCCGGAGCTGGCGAGCGAACCGCTGACATTGAGCAGGCCGCCATTGACCGTGGTGGCGCCGCCAAGCACGTTCACACCGGACAGTTCCAGAGCACCGGTGCCAGCCTTGATCAGGCCTCCGCTACCGGCCAGGGCGCCGCTGAACACGCTGTTGAGGTTGTTGCCGCCGACCGTCAGGTCACTGCCCCCCGCCACGCTCACCGCGCCGGCACCGCTCAACCCGCCGACCGTGGTGCTGGCCCCAAGGTTGAGGTTGGCGCCAGCGCCGACATTGACCGCCGAGGCGTTGCCCAGCGCACCGGTACCAACGGTGGTCAGGGTGCCGCCGAGCAAGTCGACGGCGCCGCTGAAGGTGTTGTTGCCGGTCAGCGTGAGGTCGGCCAGGCCATTCTTGATCAAGCCTCCGGTACCGCTGATGATGCCGCCAAGGGTCAGGTTGTTGCTGCCGCCGAGGGTCAGGTTGGCGTTCAGTGCGATGTCGTTGCCCAGGGTAGCGACCGCGCTGTTGTCCAGGCTGGCGGCGCCGGCCACGGTCAGGGCGCCGGTCCCCAGGGCGTTGCCGTTGCCTATCACCAGGCCACCCGCGTTGAGCGTGGTGCCACCGGCATAGGTGTTGGCCCCGTTCAAGGTCACAGTGGCGCTGCCGTTCTTGACCAACTGCCCTGCCCCGCTGACCACACCGCCGAGGGTCAAAGCATTGCTGCCGGTGAGGGTAAGGTCGGCGTTCAAACCAATGTTATTGCCCAGGCTCAGTGCAGCGCTGGTGTCCAGGCTCGCGGCGCCACCGACGGTAAGATCGCCGGTGCCGATTGCACTGCCATTGCCCAGAACCAGGGCGCCACCATTGAGCAGCGTGCCACCGGCATAGGTGTTCAGCCCGCCGAGGGTGAGCGTGCTGGTGCCGTTCTTGATCAGCCGGCCGGTGCCGTCGACCAGGCCGGCGAGGTTGAGGTTGTTGCTGCCGGCCAGGGTGAGGTCGGCATCCAGGGTGACGGCGTTGCCAACGGTCAGCGCAGCCGAGGTATCCAGGCTACCGGCCCCCGCCACGGTCAGCTTGCCGACGCCCAGTGCGGCGCCATTGCCCAGCACCAGGCCACCGGCATTGAGGGTCGTGCCGCCCAGGTAGGTGTTGGGACCGGAAAGCGTCAGCGTGGCGGCACCGTTCTTGACCAGACTACCGGCACCGGCGATCACGCCACCAAGGCCGAGGTTGGCGGTACCGTCGAGAGTCAGGGCACCGGCCAGGTTCACGGCGTTGCCGAGGTTGACTGCGGCGTTGGCGTCCAGGTGGGTACCGGCAGCGGCATTCAGCGCGCCAGAGCCCAAGGCCGTGTTGCTGCCGACCACAAGGGTACCGGCGTTGAGGTTGGTGGCGCCGAACTGCGTGTTGGCGCCATTGAGGGTCAGGGTAGCGCTGCCGTTCTTGGTCAGGCCACCGACACCGGCGATCACGCCTCCCAGGGTCAGATCGTTGCTACCGGCGAGGTTGAGGTTGCCGGCCAGGTTAAGCGCGTTGCCCAGGGTCAGCCCGGCCACCGACGAATCCAGCGTGGTGTTGGCGGCAGCGTTGAGTGCGCCGGTGCCCAGGGCAGTGGCGCTGCCGACCACCAGGGTGCCGGCGTTGAGCGCGGTGGCACCGCTCTGGGTGTTGTTGCCGCTCAGGGTCAGGGTGCTCGCCCCGTTCTTGATCAGGCCACCGGTACCGCTCAGGTTGCCTGCAAGGCTCAGGTTGTTGGCGCCGGCCAGGGTCAGGTTGGCGCCGAGGTTGACGCCATTGTTCAGGGTCATCGCCGCGCTGTTGGCGAGTGTGGATGCACCGCCCACGGTGAGCGCGCCGGTGCCCAGCGCCGCGGCACTGGCCAGCGTCAAGGTGCCAGCGTTGAGGGTCAGGCCACCTGTGAAGGTATTGGTGCCACCGAGGGTGAGGTTGCTGGCGCCATTCTTGACCAATGCACCGGTGCCGCTGATCACACCGCCCAGGGTGGTGGCGTTGCTACCCACCACGCTCAGGGTGTTGCCCGCCAGGTTGATGGCGTTGCCCAGGTTGACCGCCACGCCCGCGTCGAGGCTGGCATTGCCGCCCAGGCTGAGGGCACCGGTGCCCAGGGCGTTGTTGTTACCGACGGTGAGCACCCCGGCGTTGAGGGTGGTGCCACCGCTGAAGGTGTTGGCGCCGTTGAGGGTCAGGCCGGCGGCGCCGTTCTTGACCAGCGCGCCAGTGCCGCTGATCAC